>JAFZPN010000130.1 GCA_017550315.1 Clostridia bacterium | reverse complement strand
TCAAACGTGACACGAAGGATTCGCCCCTCGACTGGTTTGCCGTGGGGGATTACAAAAAACGCCCCAACGTCGTGGGCGGACGCGAGACAACGAAGCCGAAGGATGTACCCGCGCACGTGAAAGCCCTGCTTGACGCCTACAACGCGGAGAAAGAGGTCACAATCCACGATATCATCGCGTTCCATGCGGAATTTGAGAAAATCCATCCCTTCCAGGACGGAAACGGCAGAGTCGGGCGGCTGATCGCGCTGAAGGAGTGCCTGCGGTTCAATATTGTTCCTTTCCTCATAGAGGACAGCAAGAAGGCGTATTACTACCGGGGACTGTCCGAGTGGGAGAATGAAAAGGGCTGGCTGAGCGACACCTGCCTGGACGGGCAGGACACGTTCAAGCGGCTGCTGTCGATGTTCAGCATGGAGGATTGATTAGCTTATTGCCCATTGTTCCGAAGAAATGCAGCGGGTGAACAGACAAGATATGCCGTCATACTTGACTTGCAGGGAAGCTCTGCGGTATAATATCGTCGAGACAGAACAGAAGGGAGGGAACAGGATGGATTTCAGTGTCAACAACGCCGCGCTCGCAAAGGGCTGGAAGCGTTTTTCCGTCATGCACAGGGAGCGTAAAGTTGCGTCCATTCGGGAGGATGGGACCTGTACGATCTATTATCCCTCCTTCATGCCGTACAGTCTCTGGCTTGAAAAGGTAGAAAATTCAGATTTAGATACCAGACTCAATAATCTGAATAACTTCTATTACTGGTGTTCTTCCCGTGTTCTGACGCGTGACCGCCAATACGCAAAAGAAATACTGAACAGCATCGGTGCGAAACAGGCGGTGACGGACCGGGATCGGGCTATGATCGCCATATCCTATCACGCCTTGAGCCTGACGGATGTGTACTGGGTCAGGTCCGACCGGGAAGACGTCCGTTTTTCCGATCTGAGTCTGTACCGTCATTCTCTCTCCGGTGCGTTTTCGGATGTGAGCCTGCGCGGAAGAGCCCTGACCGCACAGAACGCGGAACTTGTCACGCCGTCCGACGTAGCGGGGGACGTCGGCACGCAGGGCGTCGCGCCGAAAGCGTGGATCCGGGATGGCGATTCGTTCTGTCTTCTGAAGGACGGGGATGAACGGGATGTGAAAGCAGAACTCCTCGCCTCCAAAATCGCCCGCTGCTTCAAAGTGGAGAGCGTTCTCTACGAACCGGCGCGGTTTGAGGGTGTAGACGTCTCGAAGAGCAGGATCATCACCTCGGAGGAGCATAGCCTTGTCCCCATGGAAGCCGTCGACGTGTATTGCGCCAACCACGATCTGGACCGCGACATATTCGTGCTGAAAAAGGATGCGTATTCCTATCACATGATGAACCTGATCGACTATCTGGTCGGCAACACGGACCGTCACTGGGGCAACTGGGGTTTCTTCGTCGACAACCGGACAAACCGACTCCGGAAACTGCACCCGCTGATGGATTTCAATAAAGCATTTCTTTCCTACGACACCCTCGAAGGCGCGCGGTGCCAGACCAATGCGAAGAAGCAGTCCCAGCTTGATGCCGCCATCGAAGCCGTCAGGCAGGTCGGGCTGAACCAAATCGAGGAGATTCAGGAATCGTGGTTCTCGGAACCGGGATGGCGGGAGATGTTCTTCCGGCGGTTGTCGGCGGTTCGGAAAGCGGCAGAGACTCTGTGACCTTTCGGCAGCTGACCGTTTCCATGTTATGAACCCTCGAAAAAGGGACAACCGCCCCCTCCTATCTATCAGTTTTCTATCACTTTTCCGGAATCCTGCCTGAAAACCGTCCCTTTTTGCCCCTGAATCGGCCCGAAATAGGGACGGAGAGGGACGGGGAGAGCCGAGATGCAGATTACTCGAAATCTCGTAGGGCGTTCATAGCGCTGCGTGGGTTCAAATCCCACCTTCTCCGGCAGAATACCGCTCCGGAAGCGATTCCGGGGCGGTTTTTCATAGGAAGGGTCGAGACAAATCGGGATTTGTGGGGGGAGGCGTGATCATTAGCGAGAAAAAAGGTGTGTGCCTTTACGCTTTTCTTTCTATGGTATTGTAGATCCACCCTATGTATTGACAATCCCCGAAAACTATGATATACTGTTTACGATTCATCGGAGGGCAGTACGCCGCAGCGTAGGGGATCGTAAAGCGTGTTTCGGCTCGCTTTGCAGGCCGCCTGCCGGATAAGATGACGAGTGCGCTCGCAGCAGTTTTGCTGCGGGCATTTTTTCTTGGAGGTTAGCTATGATCGCAAAGAACATCACCATCACGCCCCTCACGGAGGACGACCGCGAGCAGTTTATCAAGGACAACCAGTACGCCTTCAAATACGGCGCAATGGCCGAGTTCGGGGAAAGGGACAACCATTTCGAGGAGGACGGCGAGATCATCTCCCGCGAAACGATCGAGCAGAGCCTCGACGGCGGCACCGCTTACCGCATCCGCGAAGACGGTCAGATCGTCGGCGGGGTTGTTCTGCACATCGACGAAGGGACGCGGCGGGGAGATCTGGAGCTTTTGTTCGTCAACCCGACCGCGCACAGCAAGGGGATCGGTCAGGCCGCGTGGCGCGAGGTGGAACGGCTCCATCCAGACGTCGCTGTCTGGGAGACCTGCACGCCGTATTTCGAGACGCGCAACATTCACTTTTACATCAACAAATGCGGATTCCACGCCGTGGAGTTCTTCTGCCGTTTCCATCCCGATCCGCACGACCCGGAGACCGGAGAAGAAAACGCGTATGACGGGGACGACAGCTTCGACGGTATGTTCCGTTTTGAAAAACGGATGAAATGACGCCCGTCTGAAATTCAAGGGTTTTCACACCTTCGCCGGATGGACTGGAAACAGTGAAAACCCTTGCTTTTTCTTCCGACGTGATTAGCCTAAGGTTACCCGCGAGCAGACGTCATCAATGCGCTTTCATGATTCCGAAACAAATTTCCTTTCAAGACTTGACAGCCGGGGAAGCGGGGTGTATAATGGTTCGTGGTTAGCTAAGTCTAATAATTGCCCTTGCATCTTGTAATCGTGAGGAGGAAAACGTCCCATGCTACTGACAATTCTTCTGGCCCTGGCCTTCATCCTCGCGGTATGCGTCCTGCTTTATGCCGCTGTGGGGTTGATCCAGAACAACAAGCTGTTTACCACTGCGCCGAAGGACATCCAGGCCGCTGCCGCGGAGCATCCGGAGCGGTTCCGCGGCGCGCACGCGCTCGGCTGGAAGCTCTCCGTTCTTTCCCTGCTTACGATGGTCGGTGTGTTCGTGTACGGCGGATATGACGGCGTTCGGCAAGGTTTTTCCTTCTGGCAGCACTGGCTGAGATTCGCCGTCATCCTGTATCTCTGGAAGGCATTCGATATCGTCTGTTTAGACTGGCTGCTGCTGACAAAATCGCATTTCTTTCAGCATTTCTATCCGGAAACGGAGGGCTGTGAAGGGTATCGTCAGTTTGGCTTCAACCGGAAGGGGCAGCTGATCCGCCTTGCGGTCTTCCCGTTTGCTGCGGCACTCTTGGCGCTTTTATCGATGTGGATCGGAGGGCAGATCTGAGATGATCCTTTTGCAGCTCGTCCTGTTCTGCGCCTTATTCACCCTCATGGTGAAGCTCGCCGTGGGAAACAGCGCGCTGAACGGACTGTACTTCTACCCGAAGCCCGTACAGGAGAGAGTCTACGCGCTCGGGCTGACGGACCGGGAGACCGTCGCGCGGAAACGAAAGCGGTTCATGATCCCGTTCTTTCTCGTGATGCTCGCGGCGCTCGTGCTCATCGTCGGGCTCTGGAACGGGATCCGGAGTTTTCGGCCCGCGTACCTGCAGGCGCTCTTGTTTCTCGAGGCCATGAACTGGTATGACGGCATCGTGATCGACCGGCTCTGGGTCGGGCACAGCCGGTTCTGGGTCATTCCGGGGACGGAAGAGGTGCCCTTTGTGCAGACATGGCCGCAGGTCTTGAGAAAGCGCGGGATCCTGACACTGATCTGGATCGCGGGCGCGGCGGTCGTCGCGGGACTGATCGTTTTGATTTTCTGACGGAACAGAGGAGGGACAAGGATGCAGTTTGATGAAATGGGAGCCCCCGGGGGAAAGACCCTGTTCCTGTTTCCGGGGACGGCGTGCGATTATCAGACGAATTTCGGCTCCGTGCTCGACAGACTCGGGGAAAAGTATCATCTGATCTGCGTCAACTACGACGGGTTTGACGGCAGCGGTCTGATTTTCCCCGACATGCTCACGGTCACGGAGAAGATCGAGCAGTATATCCAAGAGAATTATCACGGAAAAATCGACGGCGCGCTCGCCTCCTCGCTCGGATCGAGCTTTGTCGGACAGCTCATCCAGCGGCAGAACGTGCATCTGGATCACGGCATTTTCGGAAGCCCGGACCTTGACCAGAGCGGGCGGTTCAGCGCGTGGCTGCAATCGAAGCTGGTTGTGCCGCTCCTCACGAGCTTTACGGGAAACGAAAAAAAGAGAGCAAAGACAAGGGATAAGCTGAAAGGCTTCTTTGAGATGGACGACGAGGCTGCCGACAAATTCATGGCGTGTTTCGAGAAGTTCTCCCCCGAATCCATCAAAAACGAGTACTACACGGACCTGCTCACATGGCTGGACGACGACATCCACGTGGAGCATACGAAAGTCCACTTTATTTACGCGAAAAAGATGGGGGAGAAATACTTGAAGCGGTACAAAAAGTATTTCCGCGACCCGGAGATCCGCGCGTTCGACATGCAGCATGAACAGTGGCTTCTGGGCGAAGAAAAATACACGCTTCCTGTTCTGAAAGCGATCGACGAGTTCATGGAAACGCCGGTGTAAGAACGTGCGTATTGGGAGGAATTGACATATGAACCTGATTCTCGAGTGCGTCGTCATCTGCTTTATTCTGCTCGTATCCTGTGTCGTCGCCATCGCAAACGGCGCGGAGCAGGCCGCGTTTCTGTATGAAAAAGAGGTACAGGACCGGGTCGTTCAGAGGGGGCTCGTCACCCGCGAGCGGCTGAACCGAAACAGGAAGGTCTTCAAAATCGCGGGGCTGACCGTCATGGCCGCGTTCGTCCTGTGGGCGGTCTACGGTGTCAACGGTGCGCGGGGATTTTGGCAGCCCTTTTGGCAGATCCTTGTTCTTGCAATGGCGGAGGGGCTCTTTGACCGCTTTTTCATCGACCGGTACTGGGTCGGTCATACGAAAGCGTGGACGATCCCCGGCACGGAGGATCTGAAACCGTACATCCCGAAGAAAACGCGGATTCTGAAATGGGCGATCACCCTCATGGGAAGCCCGATCATCGCGGCGGTTCTCAGCGGGATCATGTTCCCGTTTTTCGGAAGGAGTTCTACATGAAGGTATTGGTTTACGGCGCGGGCGTGATCGGAGGACAGCTGGTCCATGCGCTGATCGTCGGCGGAAACGAGGTCACGGTGATCGCGCGCGGCGCGTGGAAGGAGACCCTTGAGAAAGACGGCCTGCGCATCCGTCACTATATCCAGCGAAAAGACACGGTCGACCATCCGCGCATACTTGAGAAGCCGGACGGCGAGTCGTATGACATCGCGTTCGCCGTCATGCAGTACCGGCAGATGGAGGCGATTCTCGACGATCTGGCGGCGGTGAACAGCCCGATCGTTGTGCTCGTGGGCAACAATCTGTCGGCGGACGAAATGGAAAGCCGGATCCGTCAGGCGTCGGCGGCACCGAAAAGCGTCCTCTTCGGCTTCGGCTCGACGGCCGGGGTGCGTGAGAGGGGAAAACTGACGACCGTCCATACGGGCGACGGGAAACTGACTGTCGGCGGCGCGCACGGAGAGGCTTCGGAAGAAGAAAAAGCCCTTCTCGGAGGCTTGTTCAAAGGAAGCAGACTTTCGATCTCGTGGTGCGACGACATGGATGCCTGGCTCAAATACCACGCGGCCTTCATCCTGCCGGCCGTCTATCTGTGCTACAAAACCGGGTGCGATCTGAAAAAGTCCACGAAGCAAGACAGAGGGCTCCTGCTCGATGCCGTCGGCGACGCCTATCGCCTGCTGACGGAGCTTGGTTATCCCGTCCGACCGGCCGGCGACGAAAAGTCTCTGGAACCGGGCATGGTCCGCGTGGCGGTCAAACTCGTCATCTACTGGATGTCCCGCACGAGGATCGGCGCGCTCTGCACCACGGGGCATTGCCGTCACGCGCCCGGGGAGATGGAAGATCTGGACAGGGCGTTTCAAAGGCTCCGCGCCGAAAAGCCGGATTTCCCGATGCCGCACTTCGACAGGCTTCGCGGAGAAATGCCGCCGTGGGAAGAGATCCGAAGGACATACGGCGGGCAGGTCAACGGATGAAGAGGGTAAGTTTATGAAAACCGCAAAACAGATCCTGAAAAAGAAACAGTTCATCAAGGAGGAAATGGACAGGCAGTTTCCAAAAGAGGTCAGCGACGCCCTCTGGCAGAAAGCGGAGAAAAAACTCAATGAAATCATCAAACAGCATCAGTCCATTCCGGCAGGCGAGCACGCGCATACGGACAACTTCATTTTCCCCACCGCCGCGGTCTATCTGACGCTCCTCTCGAGCGATTACCGGGACAGCGCGTACTACGTGATCGAAAACGCGGCGGTGACGTACACGGAAAAAGCGGGCAGAGCGCTTGCGGGATTCTTGAAGCTGCCGGGGATGAAAAGCCTCTTTATCAAGATTTGGGATCCTATGACAAAAAAGAAATTCGGCCCGGACTGCGGCTTCGGAAACGTCTTTTACCCGAAGAAGAAAAACGAATACCGGATGGATATCGTCTCCTGTCCGTACGTCCGGTATTTCACCGAACTCGGCTGCCCCGAACTGACAAAGATCTACTGCGCCAATGATGACCGTGTGTACGGGAATCTGCCGGGCCTCGAATTCAAAAGAGCCGGAACGCTCGGCACGGGCGCGAACCGATGTGATTTTACTCTGAGAAAGCTGTGATGTGCTCGGAGTCGGTCGGGAGTCATGAGGCTGGAGAAAAAGCAACAGGCGCCGGTGGCGACAAAGCCGAAATGGTGGATGGAAGCGTTTTTTGAAGAAATTTCAAAATCCCCCTTGACAAACTCCAGCAAGGGGGATATAATATAGCCGATGATTAGCGCGAGCTAATCAATGATTTTGCGGTGCGGTTAGGTTATACTAATTTCCCGAAAGGAGGACCGTCATGATGCCGCTTCTGCTTGCGATCGACGGCAAGCCGCACACCATCCGTAGGATCAGCGGAACGCCGGAGATCAAGAAGCACCTCGAAAACCTCGGATTTGTCGCGGGAGGAGAGGTGATCGTTGTTTCCGAACTTGCCGGGAATCTCATCGTCAACGTGAAGGAAAGCCGCGTCGGGATCGACAGAATCCTGGCTCAGAAGGTTTTCGTGGACTGAATACACACATAATTTTCAGAACTATTTGAAATACACAAAAGGAGGATCCGCATGAACACACTCAGACAAACCCCCATCGGATCGACCGTGCGCGTCGTCAAGCTGCACGGAGAAGGCGCGGTTAAACGCCGGATCATGGATATGGGCATCACGAAAGGCGTCACGGTCTATGTCCGCAAGGTCGCGCCCCTCGGGGATCCCGTCGAAGTCACCGTCCGCGGCTACGAGCTGTCCATCCGCAAGGCGGACGCGGACATGATCGAAGTGGAAACCGTCAAGTAAGCCCGGTCTATTCATTTTCTTTTATCTATGGGTTAGCTATATCTAATCAAACAGAAAGGGATTTCATCATGAACATCCGCATCGCGCTTGCGGGCAACCCGAACAGCGGCAAAACGACCCTGTTCAACGCCCTCACCGGCTCGAACCAGTTCGTAGGGAACTGGCCGGGCGTCACGGTGGAAAAGAAGGAAGGCAAGCTCAAAAAATACGACGGCGTGACCGTCACCGACCTGCCGGGCATTTACTCCCTGTCCCCCTACACCCTCGAAGAGGTCGTCGCGCGGAACTATCTGATCGGCGAGAAACCGGACGCGATCCTCAACATCATCGACGGCTCGAACCTCGAGCGGAACCTCTATCTCACGACCCAGCTCACGGAGCTCGGCATCCCGGTCGTCTGCGCGATCAATATGATGGACGTCGTGACAAAGAACGGTGACAAGATCAACATGACGGAGCTCTCCCGTCAGATCGGGTGTCCGGTCGTGCCGATCTCGGCGCTGAAAGGTACGGGCATCGACGAGGCGGCGAAGGCGGCAGTCGAAGCGGCTAAGACCGGAAAGACCGTCCCGACCCACAAGTTTTCCGGCCCGGTCGAGCACGCCCTCGCGCACATCGAGGAGGCCGCGCTCCACGATCTGCCGGAGGAGCGGCAGCGGTGGTACGCCGTCAAGCTGTTCGAGCGGGACTCCAAGGCCATCGAGGCGCTGAACCTCTCCGAGGCGACAATGAAGCACATCGAGACGGACATCGCTGCGGTGGAAAAGGAGATGGACGACGACGCCGAGGCGATCATCACGAACGAGCGGTATCTCGCCATCGCGGACATCATCAAAGCGTGCTATAAGAAGAAAAACGTCGGGGGATCGACGGTTTCCGACAAGATCGACCGGATCGTTACCAATCGCTGGCTCGCGCTGCCCATTTTCGCCGTTGTGATGTTCCTCATCTATGCGCTCGCCATGGGCAAATCGATCCCGGACGGCGGCATTGCCATCGGTACGACCCTCACCGACTGGACGAACGACGTGTTCAGCGGCGAATGGATGGTGGAAGGATCGCGTTCCCTGCTCGAGGGCTGGGGCGTCGCTCCGTGGCTCGTCGGCCTTGTCGCGGACGGCATCGTCTCCGGCGTCGGTGCGGTCCTCGGCTTTGTGCCGCAGATGCTGGTGCTCTTTCTGCTGCTCGCGATCCTTGAAGACTGCGGATACATGGCCCGCATTGCGTTCATCATGGACCGCATCTTCCGCCGCTTCGGGCTGTCCGGCAAGTCCTTCATCCCGATGCTCGTCGGAACGGGCTGCGGCATCCCCGGCGTCATGGCGTCCCGCACCATCGAAAACGAACGCGACCGTCGCATGACGATCACGACGACCTGCTTCATGCCCTGCGGCGCGAAAATGCCCATCATCGGCCTGATCGCGGGCGCGCTCTTCGGCGGGTCCTCCCTCATCGCGACCTCGGCTTATTTCATCGGCGTCGCGGCGATCGTCATCTCCGGCATCATGCTGAAAAAGACGAAACTTTTCGCGGGTGACCCGGCCCCCTTCGTCATGGAACTGCCCGCCTACCACGCCCCGACCGTCGTCAACGTCCTCCGCGCCATGTGGGAGCGCGGCTGGTCCTTTATCAAGAAGGCGGGCACCGTGATCCTGCTCTCCACCATCGTTCTCTGGTTCCTTCAGGGCTTCGGAACGGTCAACGGCAGATTCGGCATGGTCGAGGAACTCTATGAGGACGAGAGCCTCGTCACCGAAAGTTACAAGGCGGAGGTCGCCGACCGCATGGGTATTGAGCCCGACGAGGTCAATCCTTCCGACGATTCTCTGCTCGCCCGGTTCGCGCAGCCGGTGTCCGTGATCTTCAAGCCGCAGGGCTTCGGCTCGTGGAAACCGACCGTCGCGACCGTGACCGGACTCATCGCGAAGGAGAACGTCGTCGGCACCTTCGGCGTCCTGTATAATTACGACGATCAGGACGGCGAGGAAGAACTGGAAGAAAACGGCGACCAGATCTGGGAAAGCGTCGCCGCGGATTTTGAGCGCACGTCCGACGGCCACGGCAGGCTCGCCGCGTTCGCGTTCATGCTCTTCAACCTGCTGTGCGCTCCCTGCTTCGCCGCGATGGGCGCGATCAAGCGGGAAATGAACAGCCCGAAGTGGACGGCGTTCGCCATCGGCTATATGTGCGTCTTCGCCTATGTGATCTCGCTCATCGTCTTCCAGATCGGCAAGGTCTTTGCGGGCGGCGTGAATATTGTCGGTCTGATTATAGGACTGCTTCTGCTCGCAGCGATCTGCTTCCAGCTGTTCAAGTCCTACAAGGAATCGACTGAATTTACGAAAGACGTGAAGGTCACGAAATAACGTCCGTCATCGGAAAGAAAGGAGGCAGCCGCCATGCTGTGGCTCACCGAAAACCTCGCAACAGTTCTCGTTCTGTTGATCGTCTCGGCTCTGGTCGCGCTGGTGATCGTCGGCATGATCCGGGACAAACGGAAAGGAAAATCCGTCACATGCGGCGGCTGCTCCGGCTGCTCGGGCAACTGCGCGCACTGCAGAGCCGCTCACGCCGAAGCCATCCGCACCGCACGCGCGGCGAAAGCGAATACCGGCAGACAATACAAATCCCAATCTAAATCAATGATTTAGATTGACCGGAAACGCTGAAACCGTTTCCGGCTCATGCTGAAACCATGTAAGGTTTCAGCATGGGATTAGTATAAAGCAAGCCCTCCCGCGCGGTTTGAACTCATACAAAATCCCCCGCTGTCTCATCATGGACGGCGGGGGATTCTTTTGACTGAAATATCGGGGTTGTAAAAGCAAACTCGTGAACCTACTTCTGCTCCATCTTCATTGCAAGGTTTTTCATGGCGTAAAAGGATTCGTCGCTGATGAAGTGTTCCATGCGACAGGCATCATTCTCGGCAATGGTTTCATCCACACCGAGCAGCGTCAGGAAATTCGTCAGCGTCGTGTGCCGATCAAAGATTTTCTTTACTACGGCTTGTCCGGCCTCCGTCAGCGTCAGGCCGCCGTCCCGTCCCATCAAGACGTACCCGCCTTTTTTCAAAAGCCCGATGGCGCGGCTTACGCTGGGCTTTGAGTAATTCCGGTATTCGCTTACGTCAACGGAACGGACCAAAGCCTTTGTCTGCGACAGGATATAGATCGCTTCGAGGTACATTTCCCCAGATTCCCGCAAAGCCATGATGAAACCTCCTTCGGCTGAATGCCACTGCTCCCCACAACATCAGGAACAAGCCCGCCATCATCACCGCAGACAGTCCGAGCGTCACCAAAACGGCGTGGATTCCCCTCATGTCATCCTCTCCCGAATTCGATCTTCACGATCCGCATGTTCACAAGCCCGTCGCAGAAGCGGATCATGAGCTTGTGAAAAAGTCCGACATCCTTGTAGATATCCCGGTAGCCGCGCATGTAGCTTTTGGAGCTGACGGAAGCGAAATTCCCGCTCCAGCTTCGGATCTCATCCGGGTCTTCCAGTGAGAAAAAGGCGTTCACATCCGTGATCCCTGCCTCTTTGAGCCAGGTCTTCCGCATCATCTTCGCTCCGCGCCGGTTGCTGGAATCGAACGCGAGCACCGCGCCGGGGAAGCGTTCCGCCATGGCCTGAAAGAGCTTTTTGACCTCTTCCGTCCTGAAATAGTAAAACACGCCCGCGGCGAAGAAGACCGCGCCGTCCGATGCGTCTATCCGGTCCATCCACGAAAAGTCGTTCAGATCGCAGGGGACGTTTTCCTCCCGTTCTCGTGCGGGCAAAAGTTCGTTCCGCACCGCGATCACGTCCGGCAGATCGAGGTTGTAACCGTGACACAGACCGTTGTCCGCCTTCGAAAACGTGTCGTCCAGCCCGCAGCCGAGATTGACGACGGCGGCCTTCAGGTGATCTTTCAGATATGCCTTCACTTCACAAAGCAGGTCGTATTGCCGCTGCGCTACTTCGAGAGCCCCGAACAGTCCGGCGGGGGATTCCATCTTCTTCCGCTTCGCCTCGAAGTCATAGTCCAGCGAGTCGCAGATGCGCTTTGCCTCCGGGTCGGAGAACAGCGCGGGGAAGCGTTCCGAGCACACCACCCGCCCGAACAGCGGGATGACGAGCGTCTCCTGTACGGTGTTTTTCTCGATGCGGATTTTCATCGCCCGAACCAGCCCTTCTTTTCAACCGGAACGGATTCCGCGCTCAGGCAGTCGTAGCCTGTCTTGCTGATCGCGGCTTTCAGGGTTTCCGCGTCGACCGGCGCATCCGTCAGGAACGACGCTTCTTTTTTGTGTCTGGACGCTTTGACCTTTTTGGCGTTCGGTACCACTTTACGGATAGCATCCGCGACGTGCGCTTCGCACATGGGACACATCATGCCTTCGATTGTCAGCGTGGTCTTGATCATGTCATTCTCCCTCTTTCTTCTTATATCCGCAGTCACAATACGGACCGCCCGACGCGAGCGTGTACTGCCGCACGAAATCGTCCGCCCCGCCTGCTTCGCTCATAGCGTAGTCGAGACGGCACATCGCCGGAACGATCTCCCGGATGCCGAGCTCGGTCATCAGCGTGCAGATGCCGCATTTTGTGAACCGCGCCTCGTAGCCGCTGCCGTCCCCATACGGCAGAAACTCCATGTTCCAGGAAAAGGGATTCCGGTCCGCTGCGCGGAGTGCCGCCGTTTTCCGCATCCCGTCCACATCGGCGGGGGTGTATTTCTTCTTTCCCATCCGGCGGCAGAACCATTTCATTGCCCCCGTCATCATGGCTTTTTCGTAATAATCCGTCATCTGCCCGACGGACGGTCCCCCCTCCATGTTCAGATAGAACGCCGCGAGCATGGCGCAGTTCACGATGTTCATTTTGAAGCGGTCGCCCTTCTCGAATTCCGGCAGTCCCGCAAGGATCTCTTTGTACTTGGGGAGCGCTCTCTTTTCCGTCCGCGCGGCGGTCTCCCGATCACAGCCGAGAACCGAGACCAGCTTTTCCCGGAAGGATCGGTGAAACAGGATCCACATCCCCGCGGGCATTCCGGCGTATTTCATGTTCGTGTCACTTCCTTATTCAAACCGATTCGTCCAAGCGTCTGTTCTTCAAGCACCTTCCGCAGCGCCGACATGGAGCTCGAATGGCTACGTCGCACTGTTGTATGACTTTTCAGTTGGCTCATGACGGAATAAACCATTTTGTGAGAAACGGTGTCCGTGAAGAGGATCAAAAGGTCCGGATTTCCGAAATCCTTCAGACCGCTCTTCATCTTCGGATAGATTTTCGCACTGCAGCGGTATTCGGCGCACAGATCCCGGTACTGCCGGGTCATACACTCGTTCCCGCCGACGATCACAACGCTCATTTTGCTCTCCTGTCCGGTTTGTGTTTTGTGTTCGCTAACCGCTGTTCGGAGACGGGATCCTCACGACAGCTCCCCGCTTTGCAGTTAGTTCGTGCTTATCTGATTATAGCATGGACTTTCTGCCGCGTCAAGCCCCTTTGGAGAAAAGAATCGAAAATAAAAAGATTTCAAAAATTCAGAAAAACCCCTTGACAAGAAAGAATGCCGGAACTATAATGTTTGCGAATGCTAATCAAAATCTCTGCCCGCCTCTCCGGAGCGGGCAAATATACGGGTCTTGGGTTAGCTTACTCTAATCACAACGGCAGTAAGAAAGAAGGAACATTGATGAAAGAAAAAAAACAAAACGACTTTACAGCCCTGCTCGGCTACGCGGGCAGTTACAAAGGGCTGACCTTTCTGGGGCTCGCGCTGTCCGCTGTCGCCATGATCCTCGGGATGGCTCCCTACGTCTGCATCTGGCTTGTCGCCCGCGATCTGATCGCCGTCGCGCCGAACTGGACCGAGGCGGCAAATATCGGTACCTATGGCTGGATGGCGTTCGGCTTTTCCTTCGGCGGTATCCTTGTCTATTTTGCCGCGCTGATGTGTACCCACCTTGCGGCGTTCCGCACCGCCGCGAATATCCGCAAACAAGGCGTCGCGCATATGATGAAAACACCGCTCGGCTTCTTTGATAACAACGGTTCGGGATTTCTTCGCAACCGTCTTGACGGTGGTGCGGCGGAAACCGAAACGCTGCTCGCCCACAACCTTGCCGATATTGTGGGAACGGCGGCGATGTTCGTCGCCATGATCGTTTTGATGTTTGTCTTCGACTGGAGGATGGGCGGAGCGTGCCTGCTCGCCGCGGTCATTTCGGTAGTCACCCTGTATTCGATGATGGGAGGCAAAAACGCCGCTCTGATGATGGAATACCAAACGGCGCAGGACGTGATGAGCAAAGCGGGCACGGAATATGTGCGCGGGATCCCGGTCGTCAAGGTCTTTCAGCAGACTGTGTATTCCTTCAAGGCGTTCAAGGCGGCGATAGAGGATTACAGCAGCAAGGCGGAAAAATACACGGGCGGAGTCTGCTGCGTTCCTCAGTCGGTCAACCTGACCGCTACGGAAGGCGTGTTCATCTTTCTCGTTCCCGTCGTACTGCTGATCGCGCCGTCGGCGCTTTCCGCAGGGAGTTTTGCCGGGTTTATCACGAATTTCGCTTTCTACGCGGTGTTCTCGGCGATCGTTTCTACTGCGCTCGCAAGGATCATGTTCGCGTCAGCCGGTCTGATGCTTGCTAAGACTGCTCTTGGGCGTATCGATACGGTCATGAACGCGCCGGTGCTCGAAACAACGAAGGATCCGAAGGTTCCGCGGGACAACGGCATTGTGTTCCACGACGTGAGCTTCACCTACGAAGGATCGGACGTACCCGCGCTCGATCATGTTTCCTTTGCGGCGAGCCCCGGTGAGACGGTCGCGCTTGTCGGCCCGTCCGGGGGAGGAAAGACTACGGCGGCAAGCCTGATCCCGCGGTTCTGGGACACCTCGTCCGGCGAGGTGCTGGTCGGCGGCGTCAACGTGAAGGACGTCGATCCGCATGTCCTCATGGACAAGGTGGCGTTCGTCTTCCAGAACAACCGGCTCTTCAAAACCTCGATCCTTGAAAACGTCCGCGCCGCCCGCCCGAATGCGTCGAGAGAACAGGTCGAAGCGGCGCTCAAGGCTGCGCAGTGCGGCGACATTCTCGCAAAACTCCCGGACGGTATGGACACGGTCATCGGAGCGAAGGGCACCTATCTCTCGGGCGGAGAACAGCAGCGGATCGCGCTCGCCCGCGCCATTCTCAAAGACGCGCCGATCATTGTGCTCGACGAGGCGACGGCATTTGCGGATCCGGAAAACGAGGCGCTGATCCAGAAAGCGCTTCGCGCGCTGACGAGGGGGCGGACGGTCGTGATGATCGCGCATCGGCTCTCCACGGTCACGGGTGCGGACAGGATCATTGTGCTGGACGAAGGGCGTGTCTCGGAACAGGGTACGCACGAAGAGCTTGCGAAGGCCGGCGGGCTTTACGCGCGGATGTGGGAGGATTACGGCAAAGCGGTGAAGTGGAAGATCACCGCCGGGAAGACGGAAAAGGAGGCAGACTGAGTGTTCGGAGAGAAATTCAAGCACAGATACGCGCTGACGGACAAAGGTCTTGAAAACACAAAAAAAGGCACGTTCTGGACGGTAATCGTCAATCTTATCATGATGGCGGGCATGGGTATTCTGTATTTCCTGATGCAGAAGTATATGAACACGCTGACGGACGGCGCTGCTCTGCCGAACGCGTGGATCTTTGCCGGACTTGTCGCCGTGTTCGTCGTTCTGTCCTTCATCACGCACTTGCAGCAATACCATAACACCTACGGGCTGGTATACAGAGAAATCAAGGACACGCGCATCACGCTTGCGGAACAGATGCGCCGTCTGCCGCTCGGCTATTTCGGCAAACGCGACCTCGCCGATCTGACGGAAACGATCATGGGCGACGTCAACCGTTTGGAACACGTCTGGTCACACTGCCTCGGATATCTCTACGGAGCGTATATCTCCACGGCGATCATCGCAGTGATGCTTGTTCTTTATGACTGGCGCATGGCGATCGCCTGCCTGTGGGGCGTGCCGGCGGCGTTCATTCTGCTGTTCGGAAGCAGAAAAATACAGAAGCGCGCCTCCGAAACGCTCAAAGTCCACGCGCTGGCAGTATCGGACAATATTCAGGAATCCCTTGAAAACGTCCGTGAGATCAGGGCGTTGAGCCGCGAGACAGAGTATCTGGACGGACTTAACAGAAAAATCGACCGCCTTGAAAAGACAATGCAAAACGGCGAACTCGTGATAGGGCTTTTCGTCAACGGCGCTTCGGTTATCATGCGGCTCGGTGTGACGACCACCATCCTCACCGGTGCATCTTTGATCCTCTCCGGCAGGATCGACTTTATGCTTTTTTTCCTGTTCTTAATGGTTATCACCCGCGTTTACGCGCCGTTCGATCAGGCACTCGCACTGATTGCGGAAATGTTTGTTTCGCAGGTTTCGGCGAACAGGCTCAATGAGATCAAAGACACTCCGACGGCGGAGGGAACGGAGGAATTCAAGCCGGACGGTCACGATATTACCTTTGAAGACGTCAGCTTCGCTTACGACGATCACGATGTGCTCCGCGGCGTGAGCTTCACCGCGAAGGAAGGGGAAGTCACCGCACTCGTCGGACCTTCCGGTTCCGGAAAGAGCACTTGCGCCAGGCTCGCGGCGCGGCTCTGGGACGTGACAGAAGGGCGCATCACGGTCGGCGGCGTAGATATCTCGACCGTCGATCCCGAGGTGCTGCTCACCGATTATTCGATGGTTTTTCAGGATGTCGTTCTCTTTGACGACACAGTGATGGAAAACATCCGCCTCGGCAGGCACGGCGCGACCGACGAGGAAGTCCGCGCGGCGGCGAAGGCGGCGAACTGCGACGAGTTTGTGGAAAAACTCCCGCAGGGATATGACACCCCCATCGGCGAAAACGGCACAAAGCTCTCGGGCGGCGAGCGCCAGCGCATCTCGATCGCCCGCGCGCTGCTCAAGGACGCGCCGATCGTCCTGCTCGACGAGGCGACTGCCTCGCTCGACGTGGAAAACGAAACGAAGGTACAGGGGGCGCTCTCCCGTCTCCTCGCCGGAAAGACCGTGCTGGTGATCGCCCACCGGATGCGGACCGTTTCGGGAGCCGACAAGATCGTGGTGCTGAAAGACGGAACGGTCGCCGAAGAAGGCAGGCCGGAAGACCTGCTGCGGCAGGAAAACAGCCTGTTCCGGCATATGGCCGAGCTGCAGACCGCAAGCGCCGGATGGAGCATATGATAACCCGCATCCGTCCTTGATCAGTCTGCCGGAGTGTATCTGTGAACAATTCTGCAGATCCCTTGACAAGGAACCTTTCTATCGGTTATAATATCATCCGGGAAAGGAGGGAACGGTCATGCTGCGTCGAATGAATGCGAAGTCGAAACGGATCACGGCGGGTCTATTGGGATTCTTGATCCTTGCCGCCGCGCTGTTTTCCGCCGTCTTTATCGCCGTCGAAGCGGATCACGACTGCACGGGTGAGAACTGCCCCGTCTGTGCCTGCATCCGCCTTTGCATGGACTTTTTGAGCCGGCTGCTTCCGAAAGCGTTTGGCGTTGCCCATACCGTTCTGTCCGCGGTCTGCGTTCTTCTTGCCGCGCTTGTTTTCTATGCGCTTGTGAAGGTAGAAACGCCCGTGTCCCGCAAAGTCAAACTGAATAATTGAAAACCCTCCGCCGGGGGAGAACTATGTCCGCATGGGGATAGATCCGCCCCTGGTTTTTTGCGTCTAAATCAAAAAACACGGAGGTTTTCCATGAAAAAAGCGATATCCATACTCGTTGCCGTCCTGTTCGTCCTCGGCTGTCTGTCGGCCTGCGGTTCCGGCACCCGTCCGTCCGCTTCGGACAGCGGCAAAATCCAAATCGTCACGACGATCTTCCCGGAATACGACTGGGTCATGAACATCCTCGGCGACAAGGCGGCAGATGCGGAGGTGGCGATGCTCCTCGATACCGGCGTCGATCTCCACAGCTTCCAGCCTACGGCGGCGGATATTCTGAAGATTTCGACCTGCGATCTGTTCATCTATGTCGGCGGAGAATCCGACGAATGGGCGGAAGACGCGCTGCGGGAAACGGCGAATCCGGACAGGATCACCCTGAATCTGCTGGATCTGCTCGGCGATACCGCAAAGGAAGAGGAAGCGGTCGAGGGGATGCAGGAAGAAGAGCATGAGCACGAATCGGAAGAGGACGAGGCGGAGTACGACGAGCACGTCTGGCTCTCCCTCCGATGCGCCGCCGATCTGGCGGAGAAGATCGCAGAGGCCATCCGGGAGATCGATCCGGAAAACGGGGAGGTTTACCGGCAGAATGCCGCCGCGTATGCGGAAAAGCTGCACGTGCTGGACGCGGAATACCGTTCGGTCGTCGAAAATGCTTCTTTCAAAACGCTGATCTTCGGAGACCGCTTCCCCTTCCGCTATCTGGCGGATGACTACGGACTCGATTATTACGCGGCTTTCTCCGGCTGTTCGGCGGAAACCGAGGCGAGCTTTGAGACCGTCACCTTCCTCGCACTAAAGGTCGACGAGCTTGCCCTGCCCGCGGTCATGACCATCGAAGGAACGGATCATCGGATCGCCGAGACGATCGTGCAGAACACGCGCTCGAAAGATCAGGCGATCCTGACTATGGACTCTATGCAGTCCGTGACGGCGAAGGACGTTCAGAACGGCGCGGCGTATCTTTCGATCATGGAAAAGAATCTGTCCGTGCTGAAGGAAGCTTTGCAGTAGGAGGGGACGAATGGCATATATCACCGTGCGGGATCTGAAGCTCGGATATGACGCCCGCGTGATCGCAGAGGGGATCTGCTTCACCGTGAACGCGGGAGACTATCTCTGCATCGTGGGCGAAAACGGCTCCGGCAAGACCACGCTCATGAAAACGCTGCTCGGTCTGCGCGAGCCTGCGGGCGGTCAGATCACCGTCGGCGACGGGCTGAAGCAGAACGAGATCGGGTACCTGCCGCAGCAGACCGTCGTCCAGAAGGATTTCCCGGCATCCGTGAGAGAGATCGTTCTCTCCGGGTGTCAGGGAGGCTGCGGCATGCGACCTTTTTACAGCAAAAAAGAAAAGCGGCTCGCCGCGGAAAACATGGAGCGTATGGGCATCTCCGATCTTTCCGGCCGGTGCTACCGGGAGCTCTCCGGCGGTCAGCAGCAGCGCGTCCTGCTCGCGAGGGCACTGTGCGCGACGCGAAAGGTCCTGCTCCTCGACGAGCCGGTATCCGGGCTCGACCCGCGGGTGACGGCGGAGCTGTACGATCTGATCGCGGAACTGAACCGGGAAGGCGTCACGATCATCATGATCAGCCACGATATCACGGCGGCCCTCCGATATGCCAGCCACATCCTCCACATCGGAACGACCGTGTATTTCGGCACGAAGGACGAATACCGGATGAGCGAAGCGGGCCGCTTCTTCCTCGCCCGGCAGGAAGGCGGTGAGGGGGATGCTTGACAAGCTCGGCATGTATCTGGCGTTTCCGTTCGTCCGCTACGCGCTGATCGTGGGCGTTTTGATCGCCCTCTGTTCCTCGCTGCTCGGCGTCACGCTTGTCTTGAAGCGGTATTCCTTCATCGGCGACGGACTGTCCCACGTGGCGTTCGGCGCGATGACGGTCGCGGCGGTTTTGAATCTGACGAACGAGATGCTCCTGGTCCTGCCCGTCACCGTCCTCAGCGCGGTGCTTCTGCTGCGCACGGGTCAGAACGCGAAGATCAAGGGGGATGCCGCCGTCGCCATGATCTCGGTGGGCGCGCTCGCGTTCGGCTATCTCATTATGAATATCTTTTCGACCTCGTCGAATCTCTCCGGGGACGTATGCAGCACGCTGTTCGGATCGACCTCCATCCTGACGCTGACGAAAAAGGAGGTCTGGCTGTGCGCGGTCCTGTCGGTGCTGGTGGTCGTGATCTTCGTTCTGTTCTACAACAAGATTTTCGCGGTGACGTTCGATGAGGATTTCGCCCGGGCGACCGGAACCAGGGCGGAGGCTTACAACCTGTTGATCGCCATCGTCATCGCCGTCATCATCGTTCTCGCGATGAACCTGGTCGGATCCCTTCTGATCTCCGCCCTGGTGATTTTCCCGGCGCTGTCCGCGATGCGGCTGTTCCGCAGTTTCCGGGGCGTGACGGTCTGTTCGGCGGTTCTGTCCGTCGTCTGTGCCTTCTCGGGAATCGTGATCTCCATTCTGGCGGGAACGCCGGTCGGTTCCACGATCGTTGCCGTCAATGTCGCCGCCTTCGCGTGCTGCGCGATTGCCGGATTTGTTATGAGAGGTGTGAGAAAATGAAAAAAGTGATCGTTTATTTACTCTGTCTGGTCATGCTTTGCGCGCGGACCGGATGCGCTCTGCGGGAAGGCGCCGCAGGGAGAGGGGGCAGTTCTACCGCAAGCGTCAGCGACGTGCTGAACGCGGGGATGGCGGAGGCCGACAACGGGGAACAGCCGGAGGCGATCCCGAGCGGAAACGGCGGAGGAGCGGCCATAACAGCACCCGCCGCGGCGAAGGGAGAGGTGGACGTCGATCTTACGAAGATGAGCGCGACCATGGTGTATTCCGAGGTGTACAACATGATGGCGCTGCCCGACGACTATCTCGGCAAGACCGTGCGGATGAGCGGGCAGTTTCAGGTTTATGAGGGAGAGGACAGGAACTACTATGTGGTGATCATCGCTGACGCGACGGCCTGCTGCCAGCAGGGAATGGAATTCGTTCTCGCCGGGGATTACGTCTATCCGGACGATTATCCCGCGGCGGGCACGGAAGTGACGGTGACGGGCGTGTTCGACACCTACTACGAAGGCGAATACATGCGCTTCTGTCAGCTGATCGACGCGAAAATGACGTATTGACAATGATATGAAACACAGGAAACGATGGCAGGCCCTGATGCTTCTCCTGCTTCTTGCGGTGCTGGCGTCATGCGGACATCTGCCTCCCGATCTCCCCGCCGAAGGCATCGGCAGGGAACAGGCCGAAGCGGATCCGGCACAGCAGACGGGACACGAGATCTTCGGGGTGAGCGTAACGGACGAGCCCGCGTTCGAGGCGGTCCCCGGCGACGGATCCGAGGAGATCGATCTCACCGGGCTGAGCACGATGGCTCTGTATTCTAAGGTTGGGAACATGAACTTCCATCCGGAGCCCTACGCGGGCAAGACGGTCCGGATGGCGGGATATTTCAAAACGGAGCAGACGAGATTCGGCATCCGGTATTCCTGCTGTGTGCCGGACACCGCGGGATGCTGTTTCGAGTCCGTAGAGATCCGCTATGCCGAAAGCCCCGCGCCGGACAGCATTCCGGAAGACGGCACCGTCGTCACGGTGAGCGGCCGGTTCGGCTTCGATCAGGTGAACGAATATCTGTACTATACCTTCCTCGCGGATGCGGTGATCGAGAAGGGAGATTCAGGATCATCATGAAAAACATCAGGATTGCAGCCTTTCTCTCCGCCCTCCTCCTTGTTCTCATTTCCTGTTCGGCATCAGGTGATCCGCCGGGAAGGTTGATCCCGGATGCGCCTGGCGAGGGTGTAGGCAGGGTACCCGCCGCAGCGTCCGATCCCTCAGAAGACCTGTCCGATCCGGCCGGGGAGCAGGGAGCAGAGGGTTCTGACACCGTCACGGTGACGGGGGATATCCCGGAAGGATCCCTTGCGCCTTTCGGAGCCATCCGCTGGCGGATCGAAGACGGGATTTACCGGTATGACATCCCGGAGCAGAACACCTCCGGCATGGCGACGGTGGATGAGATGTATACTTTCCCGACGACGCGCTTCGAGGACGCGAACCAGCCCCCGGACGTCGATAACTGGTACCCCGGGGATGTCGTCTACGATGAATCGACGGGCGAGGCCGTTATCAATTGGGACCGCCGGGACTCGACCATAGAGGCGTTTCACCGGTACGGCGCGATCTACCGGGGCGACGAGGGGCGGAAGGTCTGTTATCTGACATTTGACTGCGGCTTTGAATGGGGCGCGACCGGAAAGATCCTCGACGCCTTGCGGGACAAGAATGCGCCTGGCACCTTCTTCCTTACCGGGTATTATGTGAACGTGGAGTCCAACCACGAACTCATCCGCCGGATGCTGGACGAAGGGCACGTAGTCGGGAACCACACGTACAACCACCTGGACATGACGACGCTGAGCGTGGAAGATGTCATCGAAGAAATGCGTTCGGTGGAGCGGGCGTACAAGGCCGTTTTTCCGGATGCGCCGGACATGCTGTTCTTCCGTCCCCCTGCGGGCGCGGTCAACGAGTGGCTGCTGCGGCTGGAAGCGAAACTGGGGTACCGGACCGTCACCTGGTCCTATACCTACCGCGATTACGACCCACACGATCAATGGCCCTACGAGGACGCCTTGAACATTCTGAAAAAGCACCTGCACCCCGGCTGCGTCTATCTGCTGCACGCGGAATCCACGACGAACGCGGAGATCCTGCCCGAATTCATCGACTGGATCCGATCGCAGGGATATGTCATCGAGCCCCTCTGCGGGATCGAAGCATAGTGGCAAAAACACTGAAAAGGAGGACTGCCGCGTTGACGGAAGCGGAGCTTTACAGAGAACTCAGCGCGCTTACAAGGAACCGGAACGAATGAGAAGCACAAACCCCAACCGTATCCTCCTTTCTCGTATCAAATAAGAAAAAGGCTGTTTGTATGAAGATCCTGCTTGATCTCTTTCTGACTTTCGCGAAGATCGGCCTCTTCACCTTCGGCGGCGGGTACGCCATGATCTCCCTGATCGAAAACGCCTGCGTGGAGAGGAGGCGGTGGATCTCGCACGAGGACATGATGAACATCACGGTGATCGCCGAATCGACGCCCGGTCCCATCGCCATCAACTGCGCCACCTTTGTGGGCTATCGCCAAAAGGGCCTTCCTGGCGCGCTGGCGGCTACGTTCGGTCTGATCCTGCCGTCCTTCGTCATCCTCTATGCGGTCTCCGTGTTTCTGGATTCCTTTCTCGAGATCGCGTGGATCACGAGCGCTTTCAGGGGCATTCGGATCGCGGTGGGGATCCTGATCGCGGACGCGGCGGTGAACATGATCCGGAAGATGAAGAAAAAGCCGCTTCCGTGCGTGATCCTCTTGTGTTCTTTTGCGGCGATGCTCTGCGTGAACGCTTTTTCCCTGAGGTTCTCCTCTATCAGCCTGATGCTTCTGGCCGGGGCGGTCAGCCTGACCGTCTTTTTGATCAAAAACGCCTCGTCCGGGAAAGGCGGTGAGAAGCCGTGATCTATCTGGATCTTTTGATCGGGTTTCTGAAGGTCGGATGCTTTGCATTCGGCGGGGCATACGGCGCGATTCCGCTCATCCGGGATGTCGTCCTGTCCTACGGCTGGCTGAGCGACGAGCGGCTGACGGATATGATCGCGGTCAGCGAAAGCACACCCGGCCCGATCATGGTCAATCTGGCGACCTATGTGGGCAGCAGTCAGGCGGGCTTTTTCGGCGCGCTGATCGCAACGCTGGCTGTGGTGACGCCGTCCTTCCTCATCATTCTGCTCCTGACGATCCTGCTCAAAACCGCCGTGAAGAATAAATACGTCGCGGCGGTCCTCGGCGGACTGAAACCGTGCGTCATCGGGGTCGTTCTGGCGACCGGATGCGTCATGATGTTTCGGCAGGGGGGTCTTCCCCTGCTGACCGAAAGCAGCGATTACCGTCCGCTGATCCTGACGGCGGGACTGGCGCTGGTGTATTTCGGATCGAGAAAGATCCTGAAGAAGGGCTTGTCGCCCATCGTCCTGATTTTGATTTCGGCCTGTGCAGGGATAGCCGCTTATGGCATGTGAGAACGCATTCCGAAGCCGGAACAATTCCGGAGCAGGAGCGGGGGATTCTCATTTTTTCCGCGTGAACCGTTCACTTTCTGCCGATCAGTAAGGCAGAGCCGGACAGCCCCATCCACGCGGCCTCGCGCTTCGTCATGAACTTCCCGTCCGTTGTGTCGATCAGCCGCACATCTTCAAAACCCATGTCTTTGAGCTTTCGAACGAAGGCCTGCATGTCCCCGTATTTCGCTTTCGAGAAAATGTCGTGGAGCGCGAATGTCCCGCCCTTTTTCAGCGTGCGCAAGGTTTCGAGCAGGTATTCCTGCCGGTCGCCGGGGATGTTGTGGTAGACGTAGTTGCTCGTCACCGCGTCAAAGTATCCGTCGGGGAAGGCAAGTGCCGTCGCGTCACCGCGCTCGAAGGAGACGTTTTTCACGCCTTCGGCCTTGGCGTTTCGCTCACAGAGGGGCTGACTGAAAGAGGCGTATTCCTTGCCCCAGCGGTCGATCCCGAGGAAGGAAGCGCGCGGATTCCGCTTCGCGCAGGCGATGGCAAGCGCGCCGCTTCCGCATCCGACGTCGAGCCCGAACCCTCCGTCCGGTAGCTTCACCGTCTCCGCGATCTCTTCGATGATCTGCCGTGACATCTGCCGCCTGCCGTTATAGGAGAACGCGCGGTAGAGGAAGATCGACCACACACTCACCCCGCAGAAGAATGCACCTAGCAGGGCCAGAACAGCAACAAGCACAGTTTTCGGCAGCCCGGCGGGTACGAGAAGAGCCACGGCAGCCGCAGCCGCTACGCATCCGACAGCCGCGGCCGCGAACGAGAGGATCATGCCCTTCGGCATCCAGTTTTTGTATTCCGCTTTCATTTGTTTCCCACCTTTCTGAGCGGCTTGGTCCTCGCGCGCTCCTCCGTATCGTCCGATTCCTCGTACCCGTCGTAGGGGGCCGCGGGATCGGCATATTTCTTCGTAAACGGCTTACAAAGCTCCGTCCGGTGGGCGAACGCGAAGTCGAGATCGTCCGTCCAGCCGGTGTGCCCGGTGATGATCTTGAGCGGCCTCTGACGCGCCCGGAGGTTCTTTTCGAGCTTTTCGAGAGACTGTACCGCGAGCTTGTTGTCCTCGGCGAGCGTGGCGATGAAGCTGTACCCGCCGTCCGCGCCGAACCAGATCGTGTCGCCCGTGAAGAGATATTTGTCGTCGATAAGATAGACCATGTGTCCCCAGGTGTGGCCGGGGGTGAGCAGGCATTCGATTTTGATGTCTCCGATGTGGAAGATCTGCCCGTGTTTCAGCAGCACCTTTTTGTTCTCCGTCTTTACCGGCGGCAGCTTGTACAGCCCGTGGATCACCTTCCGCCGCGCCTCCCCGGTGAGATAGCGGTTTTCGATCTCGCCGATATACACCGTCGCTTTTCGGAAGAGCTGTTCGCTGTCCGTTTCCAGCGCGCCGACATGGTCCGTGTCCTGATGGGTGATGAGGATGTGCTTAATCGACGCCGGGTCGATGTCCAGCCACCGCATCTTTTCCGCGAGCCGCGCGTAGTTGTAGCCCGCGTCGATCATCAAGGTCGTGCCATTCTTCGTGTAAAAGAAGATGTTCGCGACCCATTCCCGCACGCAGGCGACGCGCCCGTCGATGTGTCCCGTGCAGAGCGGCTTGAAAATCGCCTTGCCGCGGAACAGCGCGCTCATGGATTTCTTCTGATGTTCCGAGTCTTTTCGTGCCATTTTTCCTTCCTCACTTCCTGCACAAAAAGCATCCCATTCCCTCGACGCGCGAGACCTCGGCCTCGGCGTACATCCCGCAGAGCCGCGTCCGGAGGCTCTCTTCCGTCTCAAACGGCGGCGTGAAGAATCCTTTCGGGACATACAGATGCCGGATGAACCAGTCCGTCCTTCCGCATCCGCCCCGGATATAGAAGCACCCGCAGAAGGTCCCGCCGGGCTTCAGGACGCGGTATGTTTCCCGATACGCTGCCTCCTTGTCCGGAAAGGCGTGGAAGCCGTTCAGAGACAATACGATGTCAAAGGATTCATCCTCAAACGGCAGCGCGCCGACGTCTCCCTGCACGAACGCGATGTTCCCGATCCCGGCAGACTCGGCTCGTTTCTCTGCCGTCGCCATCATATCCGCCGAATAGTCGAGGCAGGTGATCTTCGCATCCGACAGTTCCCGGTAGACCGGCATGGTCAAAACCCCTGTTCCGACCGGGACCTCGAGCAGACTCCCCCGGAAATCCTCCGGGATGCCGGAGAGCGCCCTTGTGAGATATTCGAGATTCTTCTCCCCGTCCATGTTCCACACAAGCCGGCAGATCGCCTTGCCCGGCAGGGTGGAGTAGGTCATCATTCCGTCGTAGAAATTCGCGCTGCCGCCGAGCTGCCGGTACGCGCTTTTGATTTGTTCTTTTCTTGTCATGTCACCCTCCGAATGCGAGCTCCATCATGGACATTCCTTTGGTTCTCATTTTCTTTCACACTCCGCGTACAGCATGGCGATCCGCGCCTCCATTTTCCGGCTGAACGTGACCTGCCAGCCGTTCGCTTCGAGAAACCGGACGTATTCTTCCGCGTTCCACTGATGCTCGAACTTCACGCCCGCGAGCCGCAGGATGCCCGACCAGATCCGGCTGCCGAGGGTCTCCTTGTGCTCCACGAAGTTCGGCGCGATGAGCAGTCCGCCGGGCCGGAGAACGCGGTCGATCTCGGAGAGGACCTTTTCCGGGTCGGGGACGATGTGCAGGGCGTTAGCGATCAGCACGACATCGAAGGAATCGTCATTGTACGGCAGCTGCATGGCGTCCGCTTTCTCGAAGGTGAGGTTTTCGGGGCCGTCTCCCTTTTTCGCCTCTGCGATCATGCCGTCGGAGTAGTCCGTCGCGATCATCCGCTTCGTCGCCGGGGCGACGTGCTTCGCGAGCAGGCCGGGGCCGGTGGCAAGCTCCAGCACTTCCTTGTCCCGGATCGCCGCGGGGATGCGGCCGTACATGAAGTCGTAGATCTTCTGATCCGCTTTCATCGCCTGTTTGTAGATCGGCGCGTAGAGATCCCATGTCCGTTTTTTCATTCGCTCACCTTCTTTGATGTGAGAAGCAGTCCGCCCGTCATCCACAGATTGCCGACGCTGATCCAGCCCGTTGAGAGTGCGTTCGTCAGGGCGTGATCTCCGCAGAGACGCATGAGGACGGCAAAGACGAGACCGAACAGCAGGGAGAACACCCAGCACCGGCGGGGGAGAGGCGTGTGTCCCCGGAGAAACGCCAGCATCTGGACGATGATCGAGAGAAGAAAGAACGCGAGAAAGAGCACCGTCGCGGGCAGCAGGAACCAGCCGATGAAGCGTCCCATTTCCCACGTGACCGACGCGGGATCGCACGCGTAAAACCGTTTCGTCAGCCAGACCGCCATGCAGCACGGCACGTGGACGCCGCAGCCGCCGAACGCGAGGCATCCGACGATCCCGGCGCGGAACGTATGCGCCTCCTTTTCCGAATACGGCCGTATCATCCGATATACGGCAAACCAGCACAGACACTCGACCGGGATGCCAATCAGCCCGAGCAGGGCGGACGCGAAGATCCTGCCGTCGGATACCGAAAGATAGCGCGTGAGAAAAGCAGGCAGCTCCGTGACGGAAGGATCGCTCACGCCCCAGCCGAGGAGCATGTCGCCCGCGAGGACCGTGAGGGACGCGATGACCCCCAGCTTCAACAGATGCCGGATGCGAGGCCAATCGAGCGACGTGTTCGCGGGAGCGCCGCCGCGCTTTTCGATTCTCCCGATTTCTCCGTTTTTCCCGTTCATTTCCTTGTACCTTCCCGAAAACAGTCTGTTTGAACTTCGTTAGTATTTGCTAACCCGAAAGCAATAAAGATTCGGTCATTCCGACCGACAAAGGAACGCATCTCACCGCACGGACAACTGCCTCATCCGATTCCAAAATCACCTCTTCGTCCTGAAGGAGGCCGCGAGCGGAAAGGGAACGATATCGTTTGTCGGTGAGTGGAAGCTAACCCGCGAGAGTATTATACCACATTCCATCCGGGATTGCAAGGGATTTCCGTGTTTTTTCGTATATTTCAGGGCGTAACTGTATCCCGTTCTATCTGGCCTGAAGACGCGGGAGCTGCTGTGAGGAAGCCTCCGCTGCCCCGGTCTTTCCCAACCATGAGATGGGGCGTACTCCTTCCCGCAAAACCGTCTCTTGCAATCCGGAGGGATTTGTGGTATAATCAACATGGTACGGACGATGAGGTTGCCGACCGCGTGATGTGAGAAGAGTGGACAGAAGAATCATCATCGACTGGACTTACGAAAAAACCGGCTGTATCTGGCTCCCGGCCCTGTTTCACGGCGCATTCAACGCGATTGCGACGGTGACGATCGCCGTCTGCGCAACGGGCACGGGCTCTCTGAGACTGCTCGGCCCTGCACCGAATGGCCTGCTTGCCGGAATCCCGCTCTTTGCAGTCGCCCTGATTCTGTTCCTGAAGTGGAACGGACCGGCGGAAATTGAAGAATCCGATAGAGATGAGACAGACAAATGATTTCCTGTTTGCAGAGGCAGGGAAGGGAAGCGTCAAAAAAGAACGGGATTTGAGGAGAACTGCCATGATGATGTTAATCGAACCCACCATGGAATACGACCGGCAGATCCGGGCATACCGGAAAGAATTCCTTGGCGCAGGGGATTCCATGGACGGCACGGGCGGGCTCAGAAAATTTGAAAACCCGCAGGACTGGATAGAATACGTGTACAGGCATAAGGATCCGCGGATGGTTCCCGAGGGGCGGGTCCCGTCCACGCAGTATATGTTCGTGCGGGAAGAAGATCGGAAAGTCGTCGGCATGATCGACGTCAGACACCGTCTCAATGATTATCTCGAAAAGTACGGAGGCCATATCGGCTACTCCGTCGCGCCGAGCGAACGGCGTAAGGGATATGCGGCACGGATGTTGAAAACGGTTTTGCCGAAATGCAGGGAACTGGGGATTACAAAAGTGCTGATCACCTGCAACAGCGGCAATGAGGGCAGCAAAAGAACCATTCTGAAAAACGGCGGCGTGTACGAGTCCACCGTTTATGATCCGGATGAAGGCGTGAATCTGGAGAGGTATTGGATCGATCTTTCCGAGTGACAAATCCCGGTCTCGATACAGAGAGCGATTCACGGGACAGAGATCGCCTTATGTATTGACAATACCAAAATAACGATGGTACCGCGGAAATTCGAATGTTTTTTCACAGCGAATAAACAAAAAGGAGAAACGAAAATGCGCATGAACAAACCCACTCCCGGCAAGAACGGCGGCAAATACGTGCCGTTTGAAAAGCGAACGGGAGACAGCTCGACGGTATTCTTCACCCGCGATCTGTCCGAAGCGGGACTCGGGAAAATCTACGACAAGGTAAGCTCCGTCCTCTCGGGAAAAGTGGCGGTCAAACTGCACACCGGCGAGGCGGAAGGTCCGAACATCATCCCGCGTCCCTGGGTGAAGGAGCTCATCGCCACCCGTCTCCCGGAGGCGACGATCATCGAGACCAACACCTATTACGAGGGCAGCCGCTACACCACGGAGGAACACCGCAAAACACTCGCAATCAACGGCTGGACCTTCTGCCCGGTGGACATCACGGATTCCGAAGGCGTAGCTGCGCTGCCGGTCAGGGGCGGCAAGTGGTTCAAAGAAATGCACGTCGGCAAGAGCATGCTGAACTATGATTCGCTGCTCGTCCTGACCCACTTCAAGGGCCACACGATGGGCGGCTTCGGCGGGAGCAACAAGAACATCGGCATCGGCTGCGCGGATGGACGGATCGGCAAGGCCCAGATCCACACGGCCAAAGGCTCGGACAACATGTGGAGCATCGCGGAAGAGGAACTGATGGAGCGCATCAGCGAGAGCACCAAGGCGACGGTCGACTTCTTCGTGCCGCGTATCTGCTATATCAACGTCATGCGCAACATGTCCGTCTCCTGCGACTGCGAAGGCACCGATGCGGAGCCCGTCGTCACGCCGGACGTCGGCATTCTGGCGTCCCTCGATATCTTGTCCGTCGACAACGCCTGTATCGATCTGATTTACAACCTGCCCGACGGGGGCGGCAAGGCCATGATCGAGCGCGTCGAGACCCGTCACGGTCTGCGTCAGCTCAGCTATATGAAAGAGCTCGGTATGGGCAACGACCGCTATACGCTCATCGACGTCGACAACGGGGACGCCGTCATCACCGCTGCGGAAGCGGTCAGGGACGTGAAGCCCGGATGGAAGCCGGATCGCTACAACACGTTCTGGGGGCGAAATCGGCGCGGGTGAGCCAAGACACGGACGGAAGGTATCATAGAATCGAACGATCGGGAGCCCGGACGGGAAGAGGAGGCGCATCAGACGCCGCTCCGTCGGGTTTTCTCCTGCGGCATTCTTATCCCGGCAGGCCATGAGAATTAAAAACTCCCTCGCTCATGCACGGTCCGTGCGGCGAGGGAGTCTCTATTTTATTTTTCGTGATTTACGTGGGCCTTTATCGGAGGGAATCGCCCGATCCGTCGGCGCATCAGTGCCGTCCGCCGAAGGAGCCCATGCCGCCGAATCCGCCCATCTGCATGCCGCCCATCCCCATCGTCTCTTCGGGGATGCTGTCGACCTGCGTGCCGTTGATGATGATCGTACCGCCGGTGTAGGTGGCCGTGCCGTCGTAGTCGAAGGAGGAAACGGTGGAGGTGACGTTGATCGTGCCGCCGCTCACGTAGATGTTGCCGTTGGCGTCGAGCGCGTCGGTGTCGCCCTGTCCGACCGCGACGGTCAGGCTGCCGCCCGCGATCTCGATGGCGGTCTCATACGCGCTGCTCTTGTTCGAGGCGTTGATGCCGTCGTCCGTGCCGGTCACGTTGAGCGTTCCGCCGCCTATCTGGACATAGGTCCCTTCGATGCCTTCGGATGCGGAGACCGTGACCGTGCCACTGTCGATCTGGACGAAGGAGGTGCCCTGGATACCGTCGGACTTTGCGGTGATGTTCAGTGTCCCGCCGCCGATCCAAATGTAACCGACGGAATCATCGTCCTCGTTTTCGGCGTGCAGACCGTCCTTCTGGCTGCTGATCGTGATATTCCCGTCATATATGACGATGGAATCGTTCGCTTCGAGGGCGTCGAGCGCGGAGGTGATGCTCAGCGTACCGCCCGTGACTTTGAGATCGTCCTTCGAGGTGATGCCGTTGCCCTTCGCCGAGACGACGGTGAGGGTGCCCTTCCCGTTCAGCACGAGGTCTTCCTTCGACCAGATCACGGCGTCTGTGTTGGTCGAACCATCCGCCTTGAACGTACCGGTGACGGTCAGGGTGTTTTCGCTGCTCTCGGTCGTGGTGACGAAGACCTTATCGGCGGAGATGACGTAGATCGCGGGGAAGTCGTCGTTGGTGATCGTCACGCCGTCGAGAACGAGCTGGATTTTGGCTTCCTTGTCGGCCTCGATCTTCACGGTGCAGTTCGCCGCTGTCCCGGTGAGGACGTAGACGCCCTCTTCGGTGATCTCGATCGTTGCGTTATTCGTGACGGTGATCGTCTGCGCTTCGCTGAGATCGGCGGTCTGCTTCAGGTCCCTCTTCGAGAAGAGGTCTTCGGAGGAGACGATGCCTCCGGTGAGGTCGGCGTAGGAAAGCGCGTTTGTCTTAGCGGCGTAGCTTGTCATGCCGCCCATGTTCCCCTGCTGAAACGGACTCGACTGTGCAGTCTGAGAGGAACGGGAGCCCCACACGGCTGCGGCGGATACCGCGGTGGCGGAGGCGAGGAGCATGGCTCCGGCGATCAGGGATACGAGAATCTTCTTGTTCGTGTTTTTCATGGCCTTTGTCCTTTCTTTTCTCTCAGGCGGATTGTTTGTGTTGGCTGTATTGTACACGGCCAATCTGACGGACAAAGGGCGGTTCTGTGAAGTTCTTCGGAATTTGAGGTGTTTTTTTCCGGATGTTTGCGGGGCGTTTGTGACGTCTGCGTCAGTTATTCATGGATCCTTGTTGTTTTGTTGTTCGTTGAGGCTCATGCGGACTCCGACCATCCAAGACTCAATCTGTTCCTTCTGTGCGGATCACACCGGTTCCCGTCCGGCCAGAAACCCGGCGATCCCCTGGAAGATCAGGATCCCGACCTCTTCGGACAGGCCTTCGATGCTCTGATCGGTGCCGGCAATGAACCAGTTGCGGTAGGCGTTGATCATTCCGTACACTTCAAAATCCAATAGAACGTCGAGCTTTTCGCAGGACAGGTCGATCTGATCCGACAATACATCGCGCAGCCGGGCTTTCAGGAGCTCGGCCATTTTCACGATGAGACCGTCGTTGCCTTTCATGCGGAGCAGATGGCCGTAAAAGTCGAGATCGGAGTGGATGATCTCGGCGATGCGCTCGAAAATGATCTGCGGATTCTGGATCGCCGTGTTCAGATCAACGTTGCAGAGCGCATCATCGAGGGAAGCGATGATGCTGTCCTCGATCTCGGCCACGACCTCGTAGACCCCGGCGTAATAGTTATAGAAGGTCTTGCGGTTGATGTCGGCCAGCTCCGTGATGTCCGTCACCGTGATCTCTTCATACGGTTTTTCCGACAAGAGTTCGGCGAACGCATTCCGGATCGCCCGCTTCGTCCGTCTGACGCGCCTGTCCTGGCGCACGTTTTCTTCCATCGTCTTCTCCCCCGATCTGGCGGTTTTCTGCGGCATAAGAAACACACCGGGCGCAAAATGCGGCATAAACCGCTGTTTTTCGCGTTTTTGTCCATTGGAAATTCCCTTGTGACCCATTATAATACACATATGGGGTAAAAGTCAAGCCTTTCGATATAATTCCAAATTTCATCCGATCACCAGAGGGAATCACCATGGTTCACATCCTGTATAATCCGAAATCCAATCAGAACAGAGGACGTATCGCTGCGGACAGGATCGCCGAACAGTACGAAAACCCGGACTTCACCGACATCACGACCATATCCGACTTCGCCGCTTTCTTCTCGCGCTATGACGCGGGCGACACCTTCGTGATCTGTGGCGGGGACGGGACGCTGAATCACTTCGTCAACGACACGGCGAGGCTCGAACTCCCGGAAAAACTCTTTTTCAGCGGCGCGGGTACCGGAAACGATTTTCTGCGCGATCTCGGAACGGCGGACATACCGGTCCCGATCGGGGACTATATTACCCGTCTTCCGACGGTGACGGTGAAGGGAAAGCGCTACAAGTTCATCAATGGCGTGGGATTCGGCATCGACGGGTACTGCTGCGAGGTGGGAGACCGGCTTCGGGAGACGACGGACGAACCGATCAACTACGCCGGGATCGCCGTGAAGGGGCTTCTGTTCCACTTCAAGCCCGTCCGCGCAGCCGTGACCGTGGACGGAAAGACGAAGGAATACCATATAGTCTGGCTGGCGCCCACCATGAAGGGGCGGTATTACGGCGGCGGCATGATGGCGGCTCCCGCGCAGGATCGGAGGAAGCCGGGCAAGGTGTCCGTCCTCGTGATGTACGGCTCCGGAAAGCTCAAGACCCTCACGGTGTTTCCCTCGATCTTCAAGGGGGAACACATCCACCATACCGAAATGGTGGAAGTGCGCGAAGGACATGACATCTCCGTGCGCTTCGACCGTCCGTGCGCGCTCCAGATCGACGGCGAGACCATCCTCGACGTGACGGAATACGAGGTGACGGCGGAATGAACGCAGTTATATGCCTCCTGCTCGGATATCTCGTGGGAACGGTCAATCCCTCCTATCTCCTGGGCAGATTCAAAGGGGTCGATATTCGGAAAAAAGGCTCCGGAAACGCCGGGGGATCAAACGCCCTGATCCTCTTCGGGAAAACGGCGGGCGTCCTCTGCTCCCTCTTCGACATTTTCAAAGCCTTTCTCGTGATCCGGCTGACGGAACATCTTTTCCCGGATTTCCCGCTCACTTTTCCGCTGACCGCCTGCGCCGTGATCCTCGGGCACATTTTCCCGTTCTATATGAAATTCCGCGGCGGGAAGGGGCTTGCCTGCCTCGGCGGGGCCATCCTCGCGTTCGATTGGCGCGTCTTTCTGATCCTGCTGGCGGTCGAGATCGCCGTCGTCTTCCTCACCGACTATATCTGCTTTGTACCGACGACCGCTTCGCTGATCTTTCTCGTCGTTTACGGGATCCGTACGCACGATGTGCCGGGGGTACTCCTTCTCGCGGTCGCGGCGGCTGCCATCTGGTACAGGCATATCGTCAACTTTAAGAAAATCCGGAACGGCACCGAAATGAAGTTCAGCTATCTCTGGCGCCCGAAGGAAGAAATGGACAGGATCACCGGGGGGGACGGGCAGGAGTAGTGCGGACCTGCGCGCTTTTTTCCGAAATACTCTCCCATTCCTTGACAGGACGGATCCTTTCGGGTATAATACCTCTATACCGTATCGGCTGAGCGCTTTTCCGCAAAGCGTTCGGCTATCGGAAATCCATCGAAAACAGGTGAACCATCAACGGAGGGATTCTGCTCCATGAACGAACATGCATCTCGCGATAAAATCATCGTCCGGACCAGTGTGATCGGCATCCTCGCCAACGTCTTTCTGGCGGCATCCAAAGCGGTCGTCGGCCTGACCTCGCACTCCATCGCCGTCGTGATGGACGCGGTCAACAACCTTTCCGACGCCGCGAGCTCCGTCATCACCATCGTCGGGACGAAGCTGGCAGGCAAGGAACCGGACAGGAAGCACCCCTTTGGGTACGGCAGGATCGAATACCTGAGCGCGATGGTGATCTCCCTGCTGGTGCTCTATGCGGGCATCACCGCCTTCACGGAGTCCGTGAAAAAGATCCTCCATCCGGAGACGCCCGATTACGGCGTCGCTTCGCTGATCATCGTCGCCGCGGCGGTCATCGTCAAGATCGTCCTCGGACGGTATGTCAAGCACGTCGGCGAAAAGGTGAATTCGGATTCTCTGATCCACTCCGGAGAGGACGCGACGCTGGATTCCGTGATCTCCGCGTCCACTTTAGCGGCAGCTGCGATCTATCTGCTCTTCCACGTCTCCCTCGAAGCGTGGCTCGGCGCGCTGATCGCCCTCGTGATTGTCAAGTCTGGGGTGGAGATGCTCCGGGAAACGCTCTCGAAGATCCTCGGCGAGCGGGCCGACGCGGAGCTGGCGCGGGCGATCAAGGAAACGGTCACGGACTATCCGGAGATCAGCGGAGCCTATGATCTGGTTTTACACAATTACGGACCGGACGCCTATCACGGGTCGGTCCACATTGAGGTCCCGGACACGCTGTCCGCCGACGATCTCGACAAGCTGATCCGGAAGGTCATGATGGACGTGTACCGCAAGCACAACGTGTTCCTCACGGCCATCGGCGTGTATTCCATCAATACAAAGGATCCGGAAGCAGCTGCTGCGCGGGAAAACGTGCGCCGGATCGTGACGGAGAATCCGAATATCCTTCAGATGCACGGGTTCTATCTCGATAAGCAGGAAAAGACCCTGCGTTTCGATATCGTCGTCAGCTTCGACGCCGAGGACCGCAGGGAAGTGTACCGGGAGATCTGCGAAAAGGTGCAGAAAGCGTATCCGGATTACACCCTTCAGGTGGCGATGGATACGGATTTCAGCGAGGAGAGCGGGGAGTAAAGAAAACACCTCAACGGCTGCCTCCCGGCTTTACGCTGTCCGTCGGGAAATGTTTCTCCTTCCGACTTGTCAGGCAGTATCACCGTGAGACGACGAGCACGCCCGCAGCTTTTTTGCCGCGGGCATTCTTTCTTGAAGGCTTTCGGACTGCACATGGCATCCCCTTGCGCTGGGACGAAATACAACCGCTGCGAGGAGACCGGGGAGTGCATCCCCTGCATAACCAGTCCTTTTTCGTCCGCTGCCGAATTTTTACGCGAAAACGGAAGAAATTTACAAATCCTCTCTTTATTGACTCTCCCGTCCGGTGTATAAAAAGATAGAGTCCCGGCATACGAATGAAGAAACGGTAAACAGCAGAGAGATGGTTTCTAAAAAGGATAGAAAAGGAGACACACCATGAGCTATGGGAGACACAGAAACGGAAGCAGGTGGCTTTCATGAGCAAAGACAACATCGGCAGACAAAAAAGCGACGTGGAAAAGGGGCTTGTCGTCGACGGGATCGCGTATCTCTGCGCATTTGGCGCGGGTGCTGTGCCTTTCCTTTTGATCGGCAATCCGTTTGCCGCGGCTGCGGCTTTCACGGCGACGGCGACCGCGGTGCTCTATCTCTTTTCCGTCGTTTTTTCCGACGTGTCGATCTATGATCCGTACTGGAGCGCCGCGCCGCCGGTGATGCTCCTTGCCGTCGTGATCCGGTTCGGCTTTTGGAATGTGAATGCCGTTCTCATTCTCGCCCTGATCGTGCTGTGGTCGTTCCGGCTGACGGCAAACTGGCTGTCGACGTACAGGGGGCTCGGTCATGAGGACTGGCGGTATGCCATGTACCGGGAAAAATACCCGCCGCTCGTCTTTCAGATGATCAGCTTCTTCGGCCTGCATTTCGTTCCCACGGCCGTCGTGTATGCGGGTCTTGTCAGCGGACTCTTGGCGATCCGGGAGACCGGGTTCGCTCCCCTGTCCGTCGTCGGGATCCTTGTCATGATCGGGGCCGTGCTTCTGGAATTCTCCGCGGACAGGGCGATTCACCGGTTCCTGCGAGAACACGGAGGGGAAGGCAGAACGTGCGATGTCTCGGTGTGGCGGTATTCCCGTCATCCGAACTACCTCGGCGAGATCTCCTTCTGGATCGGGCTGTACCTGTATTTTGCCGCGCTCCGTCCCGACATCTGGTACATGGGCCTCGGATTCCTGGCGGTCGTGTTGCTGTTCCTGACGGTCTCCATCCCGATGATGGAACGCCACAACGAGCAGCGCCGCACTGATTATGCCGCATACAAAAAGAGAACATCCATGCTCCTCCTGCTTCCGCCGAAAAAAGAACGGACGGAGAGGGAAGCCTTCCTTTGAGAGAATCGGATGAGAACGGCAGTGCGTCCCGTTACAGGTACCGGACAAACCGAAAAACTAAAAAATAAGCGTCCGGGTAAATGACGGATGCGACGCTTACAGCGATAAGAAATTTACATAACATAAGGAGGATTCAAAGATGTCCACAGTGTACGATTTTACGGTGAAAGACAGAAAAGGGAACGAGGTGTGCCTCGGGGCGTACGCGGGGAAAGTGCTTCTGATCGTCAACACCGCCACCGGATGCGGCTTCACGCCGCATTACGAACCGCTCGAAGCCATGTATAAGGATTTGAAAGAAAAGGGCTTCGAGATCCTCGACTTCCCGTGCAACCAGTTCGCGAATCAGGCACCGGGATCCGACGACGAGATCCACGATTTCTGCACCTTGAAATTCGGGACGGAGTTCCCACAGTTTAAGAAAATCGACGTCAACGGAGAAGACGCCGATCCGCTCTATGCGTTCCTGGCGGCACAAAAGCCGTTCGAGGGCTTCGGCAAGGGATTGAAAAACGCCGCGCTGAACAAGTTTGCGGACATGAACAACAAACAGTTCGGCGACAAAGCGTATATCAAGTGGAATTTCACGAAATTCCTCGTCAGCCGGAAGGGAGAGGTTGTCGCCCGGTTTGAGCCCACCGTGGATATGAAGGACGTCCGTGCTGCGGTCGAAGCGGAACTGGATAAGCAGTGATCACACGCGATCCGGCAGACGGTCTGAAGCCGGACGGAATTCTTTCAGGAGAATGCGATGAAATACGGAGAAAGCGCCTTTGATATTCTATACCTGATCTTCGCCGTCGCGGTCGGCCTTTCCATCCTCTGCCGGCGCAGGGATACGGTCGGCAGACTCATGGGCAGCGCCGTCCTGATCCTCGGCATCGGGGACGCCTTTCATCTCGTGCCGCGCGTGCTGAATTATTTCGTGGACGCGGATTTCACCGCGTGGCTGGGGATCGGCAAGCTCGTCACGTCCATAACGATGACAGTGTTTTATCTGCTGCTGTACCGGCTGTGGCTGCGGGTTTATGACGAGCGCGAAAACCGGACACTGAGCGCCGTCGTTTACGCGCTGACCGCGGTCCGCGTGCTGCTGTGCCTGCTCCCGCAGAACAACTGGCTGGGGAACGAGAGCGCGGTGCTCTGGGGCGTCGTGCGCAACGTCCCGTTCGTCGCCCTCGGCTGCGTCGTCGTGTGGCTGTATTTCCAAAAGAGGACCGCGATCCGGACGCTCAGCCCCGTATGGCTGCTCGTCACGCTGTCCTTCCTGTTCTACATCCCGGTCGCGGTCGCCGCGGGCATCGTTCCGCTGCTCGGGATGCTCATGCTCCCGAAAACCGTGTGCTATATGATCCTGATCTGGATCTTCCGGAAATATGCGTTTGAACCGGAACGGGAAGCGTGAGCGGTCAAAGACGGTTTTGACAAAGCAAACGATCATTCACCATCAGAAAACGGAGGTTTTTCTTATGAAATGCGCGGTCAGATACTACACGAAAACCGGGAACACGAAGAAACTGGCGGAGGCGATCGCCGCGGCCCTCGGCGTGGAGGCCCTTCCGATCAGCGAGCCCGTAGACGAACCCGTCGATCTTCTCTTCCTCGGCAATTCCTACTATGCGTTCACCATCGACCCGGAGGTGCGGGCGTTTATCCGGTCGCTGGACAAAGACAAGGTAGGGCGTCTCGTCAATTTCGGCTCGGCTGCCATGCTGAATTCCACGTGGAAAAAAGTCAAAGCCGAGGCGGACAAGGTCGGGATCCCCATGCATGAAAAAGAGTTTCACTGCCGCGGAGAATTCAAGGGCGTACACAAGGGAAAGCCCGACGCGGACGACCTCACAGCCGCCGCAGCATTTGCAAAGTCGCTGACCGAATGAGTCACACGCGGCGGAAGCACGGTCAGCGATGCGCGCGGGCATGAAGACCTCCTTCCCACTTGCAGAACGTTCGTTTTCATCCGGGATTCACGGGAGTTTCCGTCCGCCCTCATAAAGCTGACACATACAGGGTGTATGATATGGCCAGAATCAAAATTCAAACAACAAAGGAGATTCTTACCATGGAAGACGCGAAACGCCCGATGCCGATGAAGGACGGCGAAAGACCCGAGCCCCCGAAGGATGAAAACGGAAACCCGATCGCACCTCCGAAAGGGATGAAGCCCCCGTTCGGCATGAAGCCTCCGAAGGACGGCAAAAAACCGGAAGAGAGCGACGCCGCTCCGGCCGTTTCCGAAGCATGAACGACAAGCCCCGTGAGATTACAGGTCCCGCGGGGCTTTTTGCATGGATATGTTCAAACAGGGCAGGGGATGACCGTCGGTATTACAGCGTTCCGCGGAGCCACTTGGCGACTCCCTCGAACAGCGCGTCCTCGAAGGCGTCCGGGATCAGCCCTTCCTCTTTTTCCGGGACGGGCGTCTTCGGCTGAGCGCTATCCGCTGCCGCCTCGATCTCCATTCCGCGGATCGTCATGTAAAGCCCCGCTTTTGCGAAGCCTTCCGTCAAGGCGGGGATCATCTTTGCCTTCACCTTGTCCGTCTGGAGCAGCGCGATCCCCTGCTTTTCGAGCTGTGCCGGCGGGATCAGGCTGAGAAGACGCGCCGCGCCTTTCAGAAGTCCGCTCCCCTGCTCCGGGATCTTGTTCTCCACGAGCGGGCTGTCGAGCAGCGCCGAATAGGTCACCTCGACCTGCTCCGCACGGAAGAGCAGACGGCTGCCGGGCTTGTTCTCCGCCGCCACGTTCCCGATCTGGAACGCGCCGGGGAAGAGCTTGCCGAGCACTTCGTCCGCGGATTTCCGCAGCTGTTCGCTGTGCCGGGACAGGAGCCAGACGATGATCTCGTCCTTCGCGTCGTCGTCGAGATACCCGAGCAACTTTTTCACCACCGGAACGGTATCTCCGCCGAGCTTGGCGATAAAGCGCTTCGCTTCCTTCAGCCGCTCGTCCTTCGACACCCATTCCAGAACGGGCGGAAGGAGTCCCTCCACGCTCTTGTCGTAATCGATGCGTTCCACATCCAGCTTGATGTTGATCATGTTCCCTCATCCTTTCTTTGTGTGTTGTATGTGTCCGCCGCGGCCGTATCCGCGGAAGTGTTTGTCAGGTGGTGGAAGAAGAAATCCATGCAGTCGTCCGCGGGATCGAGCTCATGCCCGCCGTCAAAGCATTTCAGCATGATCCGGTCCCCGGCGCCCTGCGCCTCGAAAAACGGTTTTGCCGCAGCATATTCCTTTTTGGACATGCCCGACCCGAACAATTCGTCGCGATCCCCCGCATCGAAGCAGACGGCGCGGGGGGATATGAGAGCGGCGATCTCCGCCTCGTCGAAGAGGTAGCCGCTGTTCTGCCATTTCCAGTCACTGAACGCCGCCATGCCGATTTCTGCCTCCTTGATGATCGCACGCCGGGCGGCAATCAAACCGCGCGCCAGCACTTCGCGTTCAGGTCGATCTCATACCCCCCGCCGGGCTTCGGCTGCCATTCATACCGGTTTTTGCCCTCCTCCGGGAAGAGATGCGTCATGATCGCCGCGATCACGCCGCCGTGGGTGATGAGCAAGGTGTCCCGCCCGTCTTCGATCAGCTTCCGCAGACCTTCGAGCACCCGCGCCGTCATGATCTGTCCGCTCTCTCCGCCGGGGCAGACGTTGGCTTCATTGTCCCCGGTGATCCACGCGATATAGTCCGGATCGTCCTTCATCTCCTCGTAGGAGCGCATCTCGAACGCACCGCAGTCCATCTCCCGGAATGCCGCATCCGTCTCATGGGGGATATCGCCGTAAAGGAGCAGAAGCGTCTCCTCGCACCGCCGCATCCCGCTCGTGACGACGCGGAATCCGTCTGCCTGCGGGATCCCTAGAGACGCCTTCCGTTCGAGCAGCGCGGCACGTCCCCCGTCCGACAGGGGGAGATCGGTGCTCCCGCAGTAGAGATGCTTTTCGCTGGCTTCGGTGTTCCCGTGCCGGATCAGAATCAGCTTCATTTCAGTTTTTCCTCGATTCCGCAGAATACCCGCGTCACGGAATCCGCCTCCGCCGCGAGATAGTTTGCGAGCCGTCCGGTCGCCTCCCGCCAGGCCCGCATGTCCGCCCCCATCGGGACCACGCCGCAGAAGATGTCTTGGCAAATCAGGACGGAATCCTGCCACGACGCGCGGTTTTCCTTCATGATTGCGACCGCATCCCGGTCGTTCCGCACGCACCAGAGCGTGAACTCTTCGAGCCGGTCAATACAGCGCGCGCCGAACGCGATCCCGTCCGCCTCCGTGCAGGTGTAAATCTCCCCCTCCGTGAGGGAATACCGTTTTTTGGCGCAATCCAGCTTTCCCTGATACGCGCCGCCGATGATAAAATCCATTTCTCCTCCCTCAGATCAAAGCGAATACGGCGATCCCGCAGAGCTCGCCGAAGGTCAGGGCATAGCCCGAAATGTCCCCGCTCATGCCGCCGAGGGATTTCACGCCGCGCCGCAGGTACCAGAGATACCCGAGAAGGACCGCCGGGGTGACAAATCCGTATTTCCCGAGCAGGAGAAATCCGAGCGCGGTCACGACGGCGAGCAGCACGGCGAACCACACGACGTGCGAACGCTTCACGCCCTGCCGGTAGGTCCCCGCGTATTCGCTGACGGAGAGCGGCCGCAGGACCGTCACGCACAGCCCGGCGATCGTGCGGGACACGACGGGGATCAGGGTCAGCGCGAAGAGATTTGCCTCCTCCCCGAGGGAGGACAGGAGCGCGAACTGCGCCATGACGAGCAGGATCCCCGCGATCACCGCGAACGAGCCGACGTTCGGGTCCTTGAGGATCCGCCGCCGCTCTTCGAGGTCGCGCCAGGATTTCACGGCGTCCGTCACGTCGAGAAAGCCGTCCATGTGCATCCCGCCCGTTACGAGGAAGGGAAAGGCGCAGAGGATCGCTCCCGCCGCGAGCGCGGGCAGACCGAAGAAACGCACAAGGTATGCGCATCCCGTCCAGAGAATCCCGATCCACGCGCCGACGACGGGCAGAAAGAGGGTCATGAGCGGTCGCGCTTCGTCGTCCCAGACGTGAAAGGGCGAGGGGATGGCGCAGAACATTGAGAAGCACATCGCGCACGCCCGCAGTAGTTTTTTCATCACGGCATCCTCCCTTTGCGGCAGACGGGGATCCCCGCCGTCATCTCGATCACGGTATCCGAAACCGCCGCCAGCGCCCGGTCGAGGGAAGCGAGATTCCGGCGGTAATTCTCGGTGAACGTGTCGTAGCGGATCGCGTCGGAATAGAGATAATCGGACACAAACACGGCGTTCTTCGCCTTCTTTGCCAGCCGCAAAAGCCCGTCGCGGCATCGCTCGGCTGCCGCGGGATCGGCTTCGGCGTCAAAGGTGCCGGGGTACATTTCGTTGAGCAGAAGCGCCGTCACGCTGTCGACGAGGAAGGTTGCGTCCGAGCCGCCGTTTTCCGGATCGGCCGCTGAGGCGATGTTCCGGGGGATCTCGAGCGTTCCGAAGCCCTTCTCGGCCCGTTCCTCGACGTGCCGTGCGATCCGTGCCCGGTCCTCGTCGTCATAGGGGATCATCGTGGCGACATAGAACCGCCGACCGTCTCCCGACAGCTTTACGGCGATGTCCTCGGCCAGCGCGGTCTTGCCGTTCTTCGCGCCGCCGGAGAGAAATACGATCATCTGGAACCTCCCTTGACGGTGAAGGCATCCCCCGCGCGGATGGGATCGAGATACCCGTCGTCGATCCGCGCCTCGGAAAACGTCGCCATGCCGTTCATCGCGGCGCACGCGGCGTCGAGCATCATCATGGCGATGGGGCATCCGCTGCCCTCCCCGAGCCGCATCCCGAGATCGAACAGCGGTTTCTGCCCGAGCGCGTTCAAGGCGACGTTATACCCGATCTCCGCGGAAGCGTGGGAGGGAATGAGGAAGGCGGCAGCCTCTGGACACAGCCGGACCGCACAGAGCGCCGCGACGACGGAGATGAACCCGTCCATCACGGCGGGAACACGCGCTTTCGCCGCGCCGAGGAACGCCCCGGTCATCGCCGCGAGATCCAGTCCGCCGACCTTTGCGAGCACGTCGACCGGGTCGAGCGGGTCAGGGCGGTTGTGCGCGATCGCCTCTTCGATCACGGCGATCTTTTTTTGATAGGCCGCATCGGTGATCCCGCCGCCCCGTCCGGTCACGCTGCATATGGGCGTTCCGGTCAGAACGGACAGCACGGCGGCGGAAGTCGTCGTATTGCCGATCCCCATCTCCCCGACGCCGAGCACGTCCGCGCCCTGTTCCGCGGTATCCATTGCCAGATCCGCCCCGGTGAGAATCGCTCGGATCGCCTCGTCCCGGGACATGGCGGGACCTTGGACGATATTCTTCGTGCCGTACGCGATCTTGCGGTCGAGGACGGCCCCGAATGCGTCCAGATCGGCATTCACGCCCACGTCACAGACCGTCACCCGGCATCCGAGCGCCGCGGCGATCGAGGAAGCCCCCGTCTTTCCACGCGTGAGCTGGACCGTCTGCACGGCGGTCACGGACTGCGGCGCGGAGGATACCCCTTCTTCGACTACTCCGTTGTCCGCGGCGAAGACGAGCAGGACTTTGTCGGCGAGCGAGTTTTGCACCTTGCCCGTGATCCCGGCGAGCCGGACGGACAGCTCCTCGAGACGGCCGAGGCTCCCCGGCGGCTTTGCAAGCTGCGCCTGCCTCTTCCGCGCCTCCTCCATCGCTCCCTCATCCGGCGGCGTGATGCCGTCGATCAGCGTCCTGAGCCGCTCTTCCGTGGTTTCCATGACCGCCTCCGTGTTCTGCTTCCTTGGTTGTCAGCTTCATTGTACATCATCCCGGGGAAAAAAGCAATCCCTGTTTTCCCGTTTTTTCGGGGGAACCACTTGACACCCCTCGCCTTTTCCGATATAATATCCGTGAAAGTACCCCTGTTCTTTCGACAACCCAATAAGAGACAACAGGTGTCGGATGTCTCCGCATCCAGCGGGGACGATCCGGTGAAAAGGGAAACAGGTGAGAATCCTGTACGATCTCGTCACCGTAAACGGGGAATGCCCTGATAATATGTCACTGTCCGATGTGTTCGCAGCCGAGCCCGGATGGGAAGGCTTCAGGGTGTGGCGATCCGCAAGCCGGGAGACCTGCCTGCTCGTCTGTACGGGGCGGTCATGCGCCCGATGCCGCGAGGAATCGGCAGTACGTTTTACCGAGGGATAAACCCCTGCTTTTTCGAGGGTAGGATTATGCCTTTGTTTGTTATACGCTTCTGATTCCGAACTTCGCGGTCAGGAGCGTTTTTCATTTCTTGATGAGTGATTCCGGAAAGGAACTCCCATGAACGACGGAACCTATCAAATCGACGTTTCTCTCTCCGGCGGGACCGGGCGGGCGTCGGTCAGCTCTCCGACGGAGCTCATCGTCGACGACGGATCGATGACGGCACGGATCGAGTGGAGCAGTCCGTATTACGACCTCATGATCGTGGACGGGGATAACTATCTTCCTGTCAATACGGAAGGCAATTCGGTCTTCGAAATCCCCGTGCGCACGCTCGACGAGCCTCTTCAGACGGAGGCGGAGACCACGGCCATGAGCGAGCCCCATCTGATCGCATATCAACTGGTGTTCGACGCCGATTCGCTGCGTCCGGCAGGGGCGGGGGACACCTCTATGCCATGGCGGACGGCTTGCGCGGCGGTCCTCGTTCTCTGCGCGATGGCTGTGCTCGGGGCGGTCTTTCTGAAAAAACGGAAGGGCGGAGGCCGCGCATGAAACGCCTGACTGCCCTCTTGCTTGTGCTCCTTCTGCTCCTGCCGGCATCCGGATGCGCAAAGACGGAGGGGGACTGGGACACGGCGCCCGCGATTCCCGGTTACGGGGAGCCCGTGCGCGTCGAGAATGACGCCGCCGTGTGCTTTTCGATCTGGCGGTATGCGGGCGGCGACTCCGTGATCACGACGAACGACGGGCAGACGTACCTGATTTCCGATTCCGCGCCGGCGGGACTCGACGACCGGATCACCGTGATCCCGCATAGCCCCGCGCGCATCTATATGGCGGCGAGTGCCGTGATGTGCTTCTGGGACGCGATGGACCGCATGGGCGACATCCGGTTTTCCGCCCTCGAAGCGGACGACTGGACGGTCGAAAATGCCCAGGTGGCCATGGAGCGTTGGGATATTGTTTACGCGGGCAAGTACCGGGAGCCGGACTACGAACTGCTCCTCACGGACGGCTGCGATCTTTCGATCCAGTCCACCATGTCGGAGCACGTCCCGAAGGTGAAGGAAAAGCTCACGGAGCTCGGGATCCCGGTCTTCGTCGATCGTTCGAGCTACGAGCCCGATCCGCTGGGCCGGTGCGAATGGGTGAAGGTCTACGCCGAAATCGCCGGATGCCCGGAGACGGGGGAGAGCTTATTTGCCGCACAGAAAGCCGTCTTCGATTCCGTCGCGGACGCGCTCGCTGCGGCGCCGTTCTCCGGAAAGACCGCCGTTTTCTTCTACATCACCGCCTCCGGCAATTTCGTCACCCGGAAGCGCGGCGACTATGTCTCGAAGATGATCGAGCTGGCGGGCGGGGAGAACGTCTTCGCCTTCGAGGGGGAGGACAACGCCCTTTCCAGCGTGACGCTTTCCCCGGAGGAGTTCGTCCTCGCGGCAAAGGACGCCGACATCATCCTCTACAACGGGACCGTCGCCGGAACGCTGTCCTCGATCGACGAGCTCGTCTCCCGGAATTCGCTTCTCGCGGATTTCCGCGCGGTGAAAAACGGCGCTGTCTGGTGCACGGAGGCAAACCTATATCAGAACATCATGAAGACCGGCGAGGTCCTCGCGGATTTCTATGCCGTCTTCGCGGATACGGGAGAACCCCTGACCTATCTACACAAGCTGGACGGATGAGACCATGAAAAAACGGATTGTCCTCTCCTTTGTTCTGCTCGTCTGCCTCACCCTCATCTTCGTCTGCCTCTCCGTCATGGCGGGGAGCGCATCGATCCCGCTCAGAGATCTCGCCCGGATCCTCACGGGGCATGGAGGGGACGACACGGCGGCGATGATCCTATTGAAGATCCGTCTGCCCCGGACGCTGGCCGCGCTTCTTCTCGGAGGCGCGCTCGCGCTGGCCGGATATATGCTCCAGACCTTCTTCCACAATCCCATCGCCGGGCCGTTCGTGCTCGGGATCTCCTCCGGCGCGCGGCTCATGGTGGCGGCGTCCCTGATCGCGGCGGCGCAGGGAGCGATCCGGCTGAGTTCCGCGATCCTCGCCTCAGCGGCGTTTCTCGGCGCGCTCATCGCCATGGGAGCCGTGCTGCTCCTCTCCTCAAAAGTCCGGAGCATGTCCCTCCTCATCGTGGGCGGCGTCATGATCGGGTATATCTGCACGGCGCTGACCGACATCCTCGTACATTTCGCGGACGATGCCGATATCGTGAACCTCCGCGACTGGACCGTGGGCTCGTTCTCCGGCATGAAGGAGGAGTCCCTCGTCGTGTGCGCGTGGATCGTACTCGCGGCGTCCGCGGCGGTCTTTCTCCTCTCCAAGCCCATCGGCGCGTATCAGCTCGGCGAGAGCTATGCGCAGGACATGGGCGTGAACATCCGGGCCGTCCGGGGCGCGATGATCCTTCTCTCGAGCCTGCTTGCGGGATGCGTCGCCGCGTTTGCCGGACCCGTGTCCTTCGTCGGGATCGCGGTCCCCTTCCTCGTGAAGCGGCTGCTCGGCACGGCGAAGCCCCTCGTCATGATCCCGGCGTGCTTTCTCGGCGGCGGAGTCTTCTGCATCCTCTCGGACATCCTTGCCCGGACGGTCGTCTCCCCCGGAGAGCTCGGGATCAGCACGGTGACGGCGGTCCTCGGCGCGCCCGTGGTGCTCGTCATCATGCTCGGAAGGAGGGGAGACCGTGCTTGAAGTCAAAAATCTGTCGGCAGGCTACGGCGGCCGGGCAATCGTCCGTGACATCAGTTTTACCGCGGCGGAGGGCGAGATCCTGACCCTCATCGGCCCGAACGGCTCGGGCAAATCTACGCTGCTCAAGACCCTCTGCGGCGCGCTCCCGATCCTTGCCGGGGAGATCGCGGTGGACGGCATCCCCGTCGGGCGCATGAACCGCAATACTTTTGCCCGTGCGGTGTCTGCCATGCTGACGGAGCGGCCGAAGACCGACATGATGACCTGCCGGGACGTCGTCGAAACCGGGCGCTATCCCTACACCGGCACGTTCGGACTTCTCGGAAAGGCGGACCGGGCCGCGGTCGAAGAAGCGATGGCGCTGACGGATACGTCCGAACTCGCCGCAAGGCCCTTCGGTGAGCTGAGCGACGGACAGCGGCAGCGGGTACTCCTCGCGCGGGCGGTTTGCCGGGAGCCGAAGGTCCTCCTGCTCGACGAGCCGACCTCCTACCTCGATCTGCATTATAAATACACCTTTCTCGAACTGCTCGACCGGCTGCGTCGGGAGCGGAAGCCGGCAGTCGTAATGTCCCTGCACGAGCCGGAGCTTGCCCGCGCGATTTCCGACCGGGTGCTCATTCTCGGCGACGGGATGCCCGCGGGGTACGGGGATCCCGGGGAGCTGCTCGGGCGGGACAACCTCATCCGCCAGTTTGATCTGACGGACGCGCTCTGGGACAAATACCACGGTTAAAGCGGGGGTTTCCTCCGTTTAACAATATCATTTTCTTCATATCACCAGGAGGAATAAACCATGAAGCTCAGAAGAATCGGAGCGTTCGCGCTCTGCACCGTACTGCTCGCTCTCGCTCTCGCGGGATGCTCCGGCGGAAAGAAGCCCGTCATCCTCGTCGTCAGCTTCGGCACGAGCTACAACGACAGCCGCGAGGTCACCATCGGTGCGATCGAGGCCGCGATCCAGGCCGCGAATCCGGGCAGCGAGGTCCGCCGCGCGTTCACCAGCCAGATCATCATCGACAAGCTCAAGGACCGCGACGGCATCGTGATCGACAACGTCGAAGAAGCCTTCGCGCGCCTCATCAAGGACGGCGTGAAGGACCTGATCGTCCAGCCTACGCACGTCATGAGCGGTTATGAGTACGACGACCTCATGGAAGTCGTGAACGCCAACAAGAGCAAGTTCTCGAGCGTCAAAGTCGGCGCGCCGCTGCTCACCTCCGACGCGGACTACAATGCCGTGATCGAAGCCATCACCGCCGCCACCGCCGAATATGACGACGGCAAGACCCTCATCACCTTCATGGGCCACGGCACCGAACACGAGGCCAACGCGACCTACGCGAAGCTGCAGTCCATGCTGACCGCTGCCGGCAAGACCAACTACTGCATCGGTACGGTCGAGGCGGAGCCATCCATTGAAGACGTCGTCGCGGCAGCCAAGGCCGGCGGCTACACGCGCGTTGTGCTCAGACCCCTGATGGTGGTGGCGGGCGACCACGCGAACAACGACATGGCGGGCGACGAGGAAGACAGCTGGAAGGTCATCCTCCAGAACGAAGGCTTTGAAGTCGTCACGGTCATCCACGGCCTCGGCGAGATCCCCGCGGTCTGCGCGATCTATGTCGACCATGTGAAGAACGCGAAATGAAAAGAAAGCTGAACGGGCCCCTCACCGTTCTGCTCGCGGCGCTGTGCGTGCTTGCCCTCCCCGTATCCGTTTCGGCGGACGGGGGGAGCAAGCCCGTCTACGCCTCCGACATTCAGAACGGCACCTATGAAAACGTCGCCGTGGATTCGACCTCGTCCATGTTCCGCGTCGTCGCCTGTACGCTCACGGTGACGGATGAGGGCATGACGGCCCACATGACTCTGAGCGGGAAGGGCTTCGGCAAGCTCTACCTCGGACGGGGCGAGGATGCCCTGAACGAAGACGAGAGCGCGTTTTATCTCTTCGGCGAGGATGAGGAAGGGCGGCACACCTTCGATATCCCCGTCGAGGCGCTGGACAAACCCATCCCCTGCGCCGGATGGAGCATCAAGAAAGAAACCTGGTATGACCGCGACATCACCTTCCGCTCGGATTCCCTGCCGGACGGCGCGGTCACGGTCTCCGGCAGCTCGGACTGGATCCTCTGGACCGCGGCTGCTCTGGTCGCCGTTGCCGTTGTCGCCGTCTTTCTCACCGCCGGGCTGAAGCGGAAGAAGAAAGCGGGCGGCAAAGCATGATCCGCGCCCTTCCGCGCATTCTCTTCGCCGGGACGGCAAGCGGATGCGGCAAGACCACGGCGGTCACGACGGTCCTTACGCTGCTGAAGCGCCGCGGCGTCGGAGTCACGGCGGCCAAATGCGGGCCGGACTACATCGATCCGATGTTTCATGAGGCGGTCCTCGGGGTGCCGTCCTCGAATCTCGATCCGTTTTTCTGCGGTAGGAACCTCTTGCGCTCCCAGCTCGCCGATTCGGCAGGGGAGCTTTGTGTCGTCGAAGGCGTGATGGGCTATTACGACGGCACCGGTCCGGACGGGGAGAACAGCACGTATACCGTCGCCCGCGAAACCGGAACGCCCGTGATCCTCGTCGTGAACGGACGGGGCGCATCCGCGTCGCTGCTCGCCGTGCTCGAGGGCTTTCTGCGCTTCAAGCCGGACAGCGGGATCCGCGGCGTGCTCTTCTCAGGCGTCACGGCCATGACCTACGCCCAGCTCAAGGCGTGGACCGAGGCCCGCTTCGGCGATGCGCTCACGGTCGTCGGGTATTTGCCGCGGCTGCCGGAGGACTGTCTGCTCGGCTCCCGGCATCTCGGCCTCGTCACCCCCGCGGAGACGGCGGACCTGAGCGAAAAGCTCGCGAAGACCGCCGACCTCGCCGCCGGTACCGTGGATCTCGCCGCGCTGCTTGCCGTAGCCGGATCGGCGGAACCGCTCGTGTTTGATCCGCCCGTGATCCCCCGGCTCGGATCGTTCCGGATCGCCGCAGCCCGGGATGACGCGTTCTGTTTTTATTACCGGGACACCTTGCGACTCTTTGAGAAGATGGGCGCGGAGCTGACGTTCTTCTCCCCGCTTGCCGACGAAGCAGTTCCGGATCGGGCGGACGGTCTGATGCTCGGCGGCGGCTATCCCGAACTGCACGCCGAGACGCTTGAAAAGAACGAGACGGCAAAGGAGAGCATCTGCCGGGCAATCGCCTCCGGGATGCCGACCCTCGCGGAGTGCGGGGGATTTCAATACCTCGGTCGGACCCTCGCCGGGCATCGGATGTGCGGGATCCTGCCGCAGGAGAGTGAAAACGCCGGGCGCCTTGTGCGCTTCGGGTATATCACGCTGACGGCGCAGGCGGGCGGACTGCTCGGACCTGCCGGAACGACGCTCCCCGCGCACGAATTCCATTATTACGACAGCACGGAGAACGGCTCCGCTTTCACCGCCGTCAAACCGAGCGGCCGTAGCTGGGACTGCGGGATCCATACGGAATCGCTGTACGCCGGATACCCGCATCTCTTTCTCCCGGCAAGCCTTCCCGCGGCGGAAGCGTTCTGCCGGAAATGTCTCGCATACAAGGAGAGAAAAAGATGATCCTCACCGATCCGACCGCCATCGAAGCGCGGAGCATGGAAATCATCGAAAGCGAACTGAAAACCGAAATTCCTCCGGAAAACAAAGCCGTCGTCAAGCGGGTGATCCACGCCACGGCGGATTTTGACTATGCCGAAAACCTCGCGTTCTCGGACGGTGCGGTTGCCAAAGCCCTCGACGCGCTGCGCCGCGGATGCGCGATCGTCACGGATACCCAGATGGCGAAATCCGGGATCAACAAGACCGCCGCGGCGAAGCTAGGGTGCGAAATCTCCTGCTTCATGAGCGATCCGGACGTCGCGGAGGAAGCGAAGGCGAGAGGATGCACCCGTGCGCAGGTCTCGATGGAGAAGGCCGCGCGGTTGACCGGACCCGTGATTTATGCCGTCGGGAACGCGCCGACCGCCCTGCTCACCCTACGCGACCTGATCGATCGGGGAGAAGTCAGCCCGGAGCTGGTGATCGGCGTGCCCGTCGGGTTTGTCAACATCCTCGAGGCGAAGGACGCGATCCTCTCTTCGTCCGTGCCGTACATCGTGGCGAAGGGACGCAAGGGCGGATCGAACGTCGCTGCGGCCATCGTCAACGCCCTGATGTATCAGATCACACGGTGACTGCGATGGAAATGGACAGCTTCATCACGAAGGACGGCAAGCGGCTGCGGCGCGGCTACACCACCGGATCCTGCGCGGCGGCGGCATCGAAGGCGGCGGCGATCATGCTGCTCGGCGGCGAAGAACTGAATACCGTCTGGCTCATGACGCCCCGGGGGATCGGGCTGACGCTCGAGGTCCGGGACATCGTGTGCGGGGACGGCTTTGTCTCCTGCGGTATCGTGAAAGACAGCGGCGACGACCCGGACGTAACGAACGGCATGACGGTCTATGCCCGGGTGGAACGGATCGCCGATCCGCACGCGGTGGTCATCGACGGCGGCGAGGGGATCGGACGGGTCACGAAGCCCGGCCTCGATCAGCCCGTCGGAGAGGCCGCCATCAACTCCACGCCCCGCCGCATGATCGCGGAAGCGCTCGGGGAGGTCATGGAGGAGTACGGGTACGGCGGGGGGCTTTCCGTCGTGATTTCCGCGCCTGCCGGTGTGGAACTCGCGAAGAAGACCTTCAATCCGCGCCTCGGCATCGTGGGAGGTCTCTCGATCCTCGGGACGACGGGCATCGTGGAACCGATGAGCGACGAGGCGGTCGTGGAGACCATCCGCACAGAGCTCTCGATGCGCGCGGCGGTGGGGAAGACCGCGGTCCTCTTCGTCCCCGGCAACTACGGCGCGGACTACATTCAAAACGACCTCGGCATCGATCCCTCCGTCGCCGTCACGACCTCGAACTTCATCGGCGACGCCTTCTCCCTCGCGGCGGAGGCCGGTTTCCGCGACGCGCTCCTCATCGGGCATATCGGCAAACTCGTGAAGCTGGCAGGCGGGATCCTCAACACCCACTCGCGCTGGGGGGACTGCCGGGCGGAGATCTTCGCAGCGCACGCCGGGATGTGCGGCGCTTCGGCGGAGGTCGTGCGGCGGATCATGGACAGCGCGATGACCGATGACATGCTCGCGATCCTCGACGAAGCGGGCCTGCGGGACGCGGTCATGGCGAGCGTGACGGAGCGGATCGAATTCCATCTCGCGCATCAGAAGACGATCGGTTCTCTGCGCACAGGCGCCGTGACCTTCTCGAACGTCTGCGGCATTCTCGGCAAGACGGGATCGGCGGAGAAGATCCTTGAAAGAATACGAAAGGAATCCTGATATGGTACACATTGTCGGAGCCGGATGCGGCGCGGCGGATCTCATTACCCTGCGCGGAAAGCGGCTGCTCGAAGAGGCGGACGTGATCGTCTACGCCGGGTCCCTTGTCAATCCGGACCTTCTCGGTTACGCGAAGCCGGGATGCGAGAAGTACGACAGCGCCAAGATGACCCTCGAAGAGATCGTCGCGGTCCTCGCGGAGGCGGAACACGCCGGAAAGGCCGCCGTGCGCCTGCACTCGGGCGACCCGTCCCTCTACGGCGCGATCGGGGAGCAGATGCGGGAGTTCGACCGGCTGGGGATCCCGTACGACATCACGCCGGGCGTCAGCGCGTTTGCAGGCGCGGCGGTTGCGCTCAAAACGGAATACACCCTGCCCGGCGTCTCGCAGTCCGTGGTCATCACCCGGGCCGCGGGGAGGACGCCCGTACCGGAGGGAGAAGAGCTCCGCTCCTTTGCCGCCCATCGCGCGACCATGGTACTGTTTTTAAGCACCGGTTTGCTCGATGCCGTGACGGAGGAACTGACGGCGGGCGGGATCCCGGCCGATACCCCCGCCGCCATCGTATACAAGGCGTCGTGGCCGGACGAGCAGGTTCTCCGCTGTACCCTCGGGACACTTGCACAGACCGCACGGGAGCATGGGATCACGAAGACGGCGCTCATCGTGGTGGGCGATGTGCTCGGGGAATCCTTTGAACGCTCAAAGCTCTACGACCCGTCCTTTGCGACCCAGTTCCGCGAGGCGCGCCCATGAACATCGCCGTGATCTGTTATTCGGATGCCGGAGCCGCGCTCGCCGGGAGGGTCTCTGAGATCCTCGGCCTGCCGCTCTCCGACGTGCATTCGATCGGGAAATTTGCCGTGAAATACGGCTTCTCCGCGCATGAGAAGATCACCGCGGAAATGGGGGATCTGTTCTCCTCTCATGAAGCGCTGATCTTCATCGGAGCCTGCGGGATCGCCGTGCGCAGCATCGCGCCGCATCTCAAAAGCAAGACGGAAGATCCGGCGGTGCTCGTGCTGGACGATCGTGGCCGGTACGTGATCCCGATTCTCTCCGGCCACATCGGCGGGGCAAATGCGCTCGCACGGTCGCTGGCGGAGAAACTCGGCGCCGAAGCCATTGTCACCACCGCCACGGACGGCGCGGGACGCTTTTCCTGCGATGCGTGGGCGTCGACCCATGCCTGCGCGATTTCCTCGATGGAGACGGCGAAGGCGGTTTCCGCGGCAATCCTCGTCTCCGACGTGCCGGTCGCTTCGGAATTTGCCCTTCCCGAAAAACTCCCGGCGGGCCTGGTCCCCGGAGAGGGCGGTCCGCTCGGCGTGTATATCGGCGTCCGGGAGGAAGAGCCGTTTACAAAAACGCTGTGCCTGATCCCCCGCATCGTGACGCTCGGGATCGGATGCCGGCGGGGGATTTCGGCGGAGGCGATCCGGGAAGCGGTCTCGGAGGCGCTCGCGTCCGCCCGGATCGATCCCCGCGCGGTCTGCCGGGTCGCGTCGATCGACGTGAAGCGGGACGAAGCGGGACTCGCAGAATACACCGGAGACATCGGCGCGGAGCTTGTCTTTTATACGGCCGAGGAACTTGCCGCGGTGCCGGGGGACTTTGCGGAATCGGAATTTGTGAAGAAGACCGTGGGCGTCGGGAACGTCTGCGAGCGGGCAGCGGTCCTCGGAGCGGGGATCGGGAAACTGCTGATCGGAAAAACGGCGCATGATGGCGTGACGGTCGCCGCGGCGGTTCGAGATTGGAGGGTGGAATTTTGAAAAAACTGACGGTTGCCGGGATCGGCGCGGGAAATTACGAAGGACTGACCGTGGCGGCGGTACGCGCGCTCGAAGAGGCGGACGTGATCGTCGGGTACACGGTGTACTGCGATCTGATGAAGCCGTATTTCAAGGACAAGACATGGATCTCGACGCCCATGATGCAGGAGATCGAACGCTGCCGCCTCGCGCTGGAAACCGCGGAGGAAGGGAAGCGTACCGTCATGATCTGCTCGGGCGACGCAGGGATCTACGGCATGGCTTCCCCCGTTCTGGAACTGGCGGAGGAATACGGGGCGGAGGTAGAGATCGTCGCCGGCGTGACGGCTGCCTCCTCGGGGGCGGCGCTGCTCGGGTCCCCGCTGACCGCGGATTTTGCGGCGATCAGTCTCTCCGATCTGCTCACACCGTGGGAGACCATCGAAAAGCGGCTTGAGGCGGCGGCATCCGCGGATCTCGTCACGGTGCTCTATAATCCGGCGAGCAAAAAACGCGCCGATTATCTCCGCCGGGCCTGCGCGATCTTTCTGAAATACCTTCCCGCCGAGACCGTCTGCGGCGTCGCGCGGAACATCGGTCGGGAGGGGGAAGCGGCAGAGATCCTCACCCTCGGAGAACTGGAAAACTTCGCCGCCGATATGTTCACAACCGTTTATATCGGCAATGCGGCGACGAAGATCATCGGCGGGAAGATGGTGACGCCGCGGGGGTACCGCCATGCGTGAGAAGATCTGCCTCTTCGCCGGGACGACGGAGGGCCGCCAGCTTGCTGAACTGCTCTCCGAAGCGGCGGAACTGACGGTCTGTGTCGCGACGGAATACGGCGAGGTCCTGCTCGACGGGATCCCGGACATCGAGATCCGCACGGGACGCATGACCTCCGACGAGATGGCGGCGTTTTTCCGGGAACGGCGCTTTTCCCGCATCCTCGACGCGACCCACCCCTATGCCGCGCTCGTGACGGAGAACATCCGGGAGGCGGCGGAGGAAACGGGAATCCCCGTGATGCGGATCCTGCGGGACTGCGACGGGACGGTCGCCGGGGCGGAATACGTGCCGTCGGTCGAAGCGGCCCGGGACTTTCTCATGGAGCGCGAAGGCCGGATCTTTCTGACGACCGGGGCGAAGGAGCTCTCCTCCTACGTCGGTCTCGACATGGAGCGGGTATGGGCGCGGGTCCTGCCTACGCCGAGCTCCCTCGAAGCGTGTGCCGCCGCCGGGATCCCGCAGGCCCACATCATCGCCGCGCAGGGGCCGTTCTCCGAGGAGATCAACCTCGATCAGATGAAGCAAATCGGCGCGCGGTACATGGTGACCAAGGACACCGGAAGCGCGGGCGGATACCGGGACAAGATCGCTGCGGCGCTGCGGGCCGGGGTTATCCCGGTCATCATCGGTCGCCCGACGCGGCGGCAGGGGCTGTCTCCCGGCGAAGCCGTGAAGGAAATCGAAGCGCGCTTTGATCTGTCCCCGGCGCCGAAAAAGGTG
>JAFZPN010000129.1 GCA_017550315.1 Clostridia bacterium | reverse complement strand
CCAGCCCTCGCCGAGCTTGTGGATCGCGGTGAGGTCGTCGATTTCGAGATTCGCCGCCAGATCGACGGCCTTTTTGATCCGCGCGAGCATCTGGTTCGTGTGGCGGATGTCCGGGAAGAGTCCGGCCAGGGTCTTCGAAGCGTCCTCGACGGCGTGGAGGATCGTTTCGCCCGCGTCCTCGGCAAGGAGGCGCACGATGTGGGCGAGCAGCGCGGCGGGGAGCCAGCCGAGGCCGTGCCCGTGCGTGAGAGCGGCGGACTGCGCGGCGATGATGTCCGATTCCCAGACGGGAATGGCGGTCCCCGCGAAGAAGAGCCCGACGGGGGCGGCCCGCATCACGCCTCCGCAGCCCTTGCTGTGGTTGATGCGGTGTTCGATCGTGCCGTATTCGTGGCTCTCGAGAAAGTGCGACAGGGCGGAGAGAGAGGTCTTTCCCGGCGCGCGGCGGGAGAACATCTCCGGCATCTTCGCAAGCGGGACGTAGGAGCGCTTCAGCGGGAATTCCGCGGTCTGGGTCCCGTACCAGTCGCCGTAGGACAGGGCGATGTAGTAGGGATAGCCCGCGAAACCGCCGCTCTTGAACCGCTCCGCGCCGAGGAGCAGGCCGGCGGCGGTGAACATGGACATCTGCGTGTCGTCGGAGATCAGGCCGCGGCCGTTCGCGTAGCGCGTGATCCCGCCCGGTCCGTAGCTTGCGGAGATGGCGCTTTCACTCAGGAATTCCACGGCGTAACCGAGGGCGTCTCCGGTGGCTCCTCCCACGAGGCAGCCTTTGAATTTGTCGAGGTTTCGCATGGGTCGTCTCCTTTCCTCATCCGGGTTCCGATCCGATTGATCTTATTATGGCATTCTGTCTTAACTAATTTTCATTATATCATAAACATTGCGTGAAAGCAATCGTTTTTTTCGGCAAAATGCGGAAAAAGGGGAGGGAAGATGCTCGGCGCATTGTCCTCCCTGCCATGACGATGTGCGGCGACGGCGGTTCCGCATCCGAAACCCGGCCTCAAAGCAGCCCGATCGCGCAAAACCGTTCTGCAGTGGCTTCGCGCGGGAAGGTGAAGAAGAAGGGGCTGCGTTTTGCCCGACAGTTCCGTTCCATGATATTCAGAGGTGAAAATCCCCGTTGACGACCAGCTTCCGGCCCCCGGCGATCCGCAGTCCGCGCTCGAGCGGCATGCCGGGACACGGGATCAGATAGATGACCTGATCGTCCCGAAGCCCCGATGCGTAGAAAAGGAGGTCCTCCGAGGCGCGGTCGTTGAGCTGCACGCTCCGCAGGTGCGGCATCTGTCGGAACAGCGGGATAAGATGCCGATGGCTGCCGCAAAGATGGATCATGCCCCCGTGCGGGTACGCCGCGAGGAGCGCGTCGTCGAGCGGCATGATGAACTCTTCATACACGGCGGGGGAGACGAGGTGCGTGCTGCATCCGCAGAGCTGGCCGTATCCCGGCGGCTGCGTGCGTCCCCACGAGATCACGGGCTGGAGGCGTTCGGCGGGGAACCGGTCGAGGTACCAGCGGTGGAGCGCGATCAGCACCTCGTTGATGATGCCGAGATCGCGCTTTGCCGCCTCCGGCTCGGTCAGCATCGCCATGAGGATCTCCTGCCCGTAGAGGTTGATGGCGATGTTGAGCGCACTCGCGATCGTCGGGAGTCCGAACAGCGGTACCGTTGTCCCGGCGGCAAAAAACGCCTCGGCATAGGCACGCGCCAGCTTCCAAGTCTCGTCATTTTCGAGATCCGGTACCGCGAGCTCGCCCACGGGATGGGTGAGATACCGGTTATACCACTGCCCGCTCTTGAAAAAGACCTGCGAGCCGAAGATGCGGTCCGCGAAATGGACGCCGTAAAAGCCCTGTTCCACGCAGGCGGGCCGGAACTGATCCTCCCGCAGGGCGCCCTTCATGCGTCCGGCAAGCGCGCGAAGGTCCGCGTCGAGCATGCGCGCCGGGTCGTCGTAGAGCGGCATCCCGTCCGGCGCGAAATCCTGATGCCAGCTTGCGATGCCGTTCAGCACGAGAGGCCCCGTGCCGTCCCCCTCGAAAATGTCCCGCAGCTTTTCGAACCATGCGTTCTGATCCCGCAGATAGGTCTCGTTGCTGAGCTGCTCCCTGATCTCCCGCTCCACGGTCCCGTCCTCCTCCGGTGGCTGATGTTTCCTTTCGATTATATCACAGATCCCGGTGCGTTGCAAGAGCGCGCGGAAAAGAAAGGTGCGGACCGGCCGGATTCGCCTGCCCGCTTGACTTTTCCGCCGCGATGGGGTATGATATAGAGGCAGGCCGCAGCGGACAGAGCGGGATGCCGGGGGTGCGTATGATACGGGTGCTGTTTTTTGACATGGGATATACCCTCGTGAACGAGGACGCCGTCTGGGAAACGCGGTGCCGCGAGCAGGCGGCGGGCGGGGAGGCGAAGCGGCTGGGCCTCACGGAGGAGGATCTCTGGCATGAGATCGAGCTGGCGTCGCTCGCCCGGAGGCCGCAGTACCGCACCCTCGTCTCGAAGTACGGATTCCGCGAGACCGCGCCGTACCGGCATGCGCTGGAGGTGCTCTATGAAGACGCGCCGCGGGTGCTGCGGACGCTTTCCGCCCGATACGCGCTCGGCGTCATCGCGAACCAGTCGGACGGTCTTCGGGACCGCCTCGGCGCGTTCGGCATCCTGCCGTACTGCACCTACGTCGTCTCGTCATGGGACGCGGGCGTGATGAAGCCGGATCGGCGCCTCTTCGAGATCGCGCTGCGGACAGCGGACTGCCGCCCGGAGGAGGCCGTGATGATTGGGGACCGGCTCGACAACGACATCGCCCCGGCGAAAGCCCTCGGCATGAAGACCGTGTGGATCCGGCAGGGCTTCGGCGGGCTTCAGGAGCCCCTCGGCGGCGCGGATACCCCCGATCACACAATCCACAGCCTGAGCGAGCTGCCGGCGATCTTCTGAGAAAGAGACAGACATGAAAAAAACGGCATCGGGGACCCCCTTTTGCCGGGTATGACCGCCGTCCGAACGCGGCGGAGACTGATTTCGGGAGGAGAGAATATGCAGGAACATGTGAACTGGAGGGACTACGCTCCCGCCGCCACGTCGAGGGTGCGGGAGGCGACGGAATGGAGCGTCACCTATTCCTATCGCGCGACGGAAACGGAACGGCCCCGCGTTCTTCTGATCGGGGATTCGATCTGCAACGCCTATCAGGGGCGCGTGCGGGAGCTGCTCGACGGCCGGGTCAACGTGTCGTACTGGGCCTCCTCCAAATGCGTGACCGACCCGGACT
>JAFZPN010000128.1 GCA_017550315.1 Clostridia bacterium | reverse complement strand
CTGTTCTTCCAGATCGTCTTTTCCGATCTCGGCGTGGTGAACGGCGTGCTGGAGCAGATCGGCCTCACCGCGGCGGACTGGACAGGCGAGCAGGCGTTTTGGGTGCTCTTGATCCTGTATCTCTGGAAGAACACGGGCTACAACGTGGTCCTGTTCCTCGCCGCGCTGAACTCCGTCCCGCCGGACCTCTACGAAGCGGCGGCTCTCGACGGCGCGGGCTGGTGGAAGAAGCTCACGCGGATCACCCTGCCGATGATCGCCCCGCACACGCGGTTCATCCTCGTCATTTCGATTGTCAACCTGTTCAAGTCCTTCCGCGAGGCTTACATCCTCTTCGGCGACCACCCGGATCAGAGCATCTACATGATCCAGCACTTCATGAACAACAATTTCATCAACCTGAACTACATCCGGCTGTCGGTCGGCGCGGCGCTTGTGTTCCTCGTGATCTTCGCGCTCGTCGGGCTGCTGCTGACTCTACGGGATAAGGACGAAGGGGGGCGTGAATGATGGCGAAGCGTAAAAAAACAGGCGACATCGTCACCCTGATCGTATTGATCCTTTTGTCTGTCATCGTCATCCTGCCCGTGCTGTTCATGGCTACCCATTCGTTCATGAGCGGGCGTGAGCTGACGGCCAGCTACGGGAAAATCCTCTCGTCATCGAAAGACGATGAGGACGACACTCCCATCGAGGTCGACGCGCATCTGATCCCCCGCGAGCCTTCGCTGAAAGGCTATTGGGACGTCTTTCTCGCCACGCCGGATTATCTCGGAAAGTTCTGGCTCTCCCTCGCCCTCTGCGCGGCCATCACGGCGGGACAAACCCTGCTCGCCTGCCTCGGCGGATACGGATTCGCCAAGTTCAAGTATCCCGGGAAGAACCTCTTGTTCGGCCTGATGGTCCTCCTGATGATGCTCCCGCTGCAGGTGACGCTTGTCCCGAACTACATCGTGCTGGACAAGATGGGCATGATCGGCTCGTACTCCGCGATCATCCTGCCCGGGATATGCTCGGCGTTCGGGGTGTTCCTGCTGACCCAGACGTTCAAGTCAATCCCGGATTCGGTTCTCGAAGCGGCAAGACTCGACGGCGCGAATCAGTTCAAGACCCTGCTTCTGGTCGTGATTCCGCAGGCAAAGGCCGGGATCGCTTCGCTGGTGATCCTGAACTTCATCGACACATGGAACATGGTCGAACAGCCGCTGGTCTTCCTCAAGGACCGCTTGAAATACCCGCTGTCGATCTTCCTCTCGCAGATCAAAAACGCCGATCTGAGCCGGGCGTTCGTCTGCGGGATTCTGGCGATGCTTCCGGTGCTCCTCTTGTTCCTGCACTTTAAGGACGCGCTCATGACCGGGATCGAGAACTCGGCGTTGAAATGAGGTGTGCGAGATGACAAGATCAAAGAAGATCCTCAATATCTTTACGGCGGTCGTCATCGGCCTTATGATTGCCTGTACCGCCGCCTCCTTCCTCATCCGCGCGCGGACGCAGCCAAAGGTAGAGACGACCCAGCCCACGCAGTACAGCTTTGCCCTCGGGCAGGAGTGGGTCGACGTGCTCACTGTCCCGCGGAAGGTTGTCCTGTCCGAAAGCAAGTCCTTCTTCGACGAGGAGGGGACGGAATATACCTACGAACAATACTACGTCTACGTCGCCACGTCCTCCCTCGGGCTTTTCGGCGAGGTCTACGACGCGGAGCGGATCAACGTGAACCCGTTCCCCATCGAGGCGTATTCGCCCGAGGACTATCAGCCGGAGACGGGGCTTTACATCCGCGCGGAAAACGATTATCTCAGTCTGGACGGGGACGACGCGGCGGCATACGGCTGGGATCCCTTCGCGGTCGGGGAGGATCTGATGCTTCTCTCAAGTGGCGGGTTGAATTCCTGGCATGAGGTCATCGCCTCCGCCCTCGATCGGGTGGAAGAGGGGACGCGGGTGCGCATGATGCCGGAAAAGCCGGAGGAGAAAGAAGAGACCACCCTCAAGACGGAGGGTAAATCGTCTTCCGGAAAAAGCGAGCAAAGCACGGAACGGGATACCGCGAACAGCAGCGAAACCCTTGACGCCGGGACCGGGACCGGCACGGAATCCGCGTGGACGGAGATGCCGGAAGCGACGGACAGCCTGACGGTGTATGCCTATTGGTTTTACGATTCCGTGGCAAAGGAGGCGATCGGCCTCTTTCAGGAAAAATACCCGGATGTGAATATCGATTATCAGCTTCTCGGAGAAGATGAATATAAGGAACGGCTGCGCGCGGAACTGCCGGCGGGCCGCGGTCCCGATATCGTCTTCGGCGGCGAATCCCTGCTGCCCGACGTCTATAAGACGATGTCGACGGGGATCTTTATGGATTACGGGCCGTATATGGCAAACGACGACGAATTCGATCCGGCGGATTATTACGAGGGCATCCTGCGCGGTGGGCGACTCTTCGATAAACAATATGTTCTTCCGCTCTCGATCGGCATGGGGGTCTTCATGACATCCCGCGAGCTGCTCGAAGAAAACGGCATCGATCCCGACTCTCTCCGGACCTGGGACGGTTTCTGCGCGGCATGCCGCCAATACCATGAGAACAACCCCGACGGCCGCTTCTTCAACGTCGGATGCGACGATAATGATTATTACCTGTACGATATGTTTCACAGCTGCGGCTTTCGTATGATCGACTACGAGAAAAACGAGGTCTCCTTCGACGAGGTGCGCTTCCGGG
>JAFZPN010000127.1 GCA_017550315.1 Clostridia bacterium | reverse complement strand
GACCTCGCCGCGGAAGCTGATCACCGACGCGGAGGGCAACCTCTGGCTGAGCGACAGCACCAAGGTGGTCGTGATTTCGCCGGAGCGGGTGTGGATCAACCAGTTCAAGCTGAACGCTCTCGATATGGCCGCTCTGCGGGATGGGTCGGTTCGGGCCGTATCAAAACGGAGTATCGCGCGGCTCGATCCGGAAACCGGCCGGTATGAAGACGCGGTCGCGCTTTGGGACAACGCCGTAAACGCCGTTCCGGGCGGACCGGAGGACGAATACCTGTTTTATTACAACGGAGAGAGCGGAATCTGCGGCGTCCGGACGGACGAAGAGGGAAAACCTGTGTCCGACGAGCTGATGAATTACGTCAACTCCAACGTAAACTACAATACATCGATCGCAGCGTCGCTCATCCCCTCGGAGGACACGCTTCAACTCTCCGCCGCGCTCTCCGCGGAGGCCTTCGTCATGACGGAGTGGAGCCGGGGTTCGGACGGACGGTTCCGCTTCCTCCCGGTGCTGTACCTGCGGGGAGAAGATCTCGAGCTCTCCGCGGTGAAGGAGATCCAGATCGCGCACTGGAACGCGCTCCCGGAGAATTTGACTTGGATGATCACGCAGTTCAACAAAGCGCACACGGATATCCGCATCACGATGCTGGACTATGCCAAGTACGACACTCAGGAAGATGCGCTGGCCGGGGCGAAGAAGCTGACGCTGGACATCATCACGGGAATCGTCACGCCGGATATGCTCGTGGGAGGCACGACGGAGGGGCCGCTCCTCGACATGCAGAACCACGGGATCGCGCTTGATCTCACACCGTACCTGAAAGACGCGGGGCTGGACGGCGATCTCTTCGGGTGCGTGCGAACGAGCTTCACGGATGGAGACGGCAAACTGTGGGGCATCTGCCCGACGTTCCGGTTGAGCTATTTCACGTCCTCGCAGGAAAGATTGGGAGCTCTCGCGGAAAAAGGCCACTGGACGACGGCGGAGTTCATGGATTTTGTGGAGGCCCTGCCGGAGGACTGCGCCCTGCATCTCTATGCCACCCGAGACATGCGCGGCGCGGTCAAGCCGGATTTCGGCGTGTTTATCGACCGTGAGGCGGGAACATGCTCGTTCGATTCGCCGCTGTTCTACCGGTATCTCCGTTGGCTCGAAACCCTGCCGACCACGGAGGAATGGTGGCGCGCAGGCGGGGAAGGCGAAGCGCACGGGTACAGACAGACGCCGCTGACTCCGTATATCACCGGAGGGAAGCTCGCTCTGCGCGGCAGCGGCATGTCGAATGTATTAGATGTTATCACGGAAGATATCCATACGACCGGTGGAAAGGACTACGCGCTGATCGGCCAACCGTCCGAGACGGGTTCGGGCGTCAATCTTTTATCCAGAACAGGCATGGTTATCCTCACGGGATCGAAACACCCGGATGCCTGCTGGACGTTTATCCGGGCCTGCCTCGAAGAGCCGGGCCTGACGGATTCGGACCGCTGGCGGGGGCGGGGCGGCTGCGAAATGCCCGCGCTGAAATCGGTGTATGACGGGGAGATGGAAGCGCTGACTCGGAGACCGCTCGTCAAGCTCGTGCGCGACGGGACGTTCATTACCTTCCAGGAAGGCACGGATCCCGACTTTGTCGAGCAGCAGGCGGAAATGACCGCTCACGGCTCCCCCTGGTATCTCGAACCGTTCGACGAGACGGAACTTTCCTATCTTCGCGGGTTCATCGACGGCGCGGGCGAACCGTTCACCGGCGCATTCCCCTGGGAAATCAACCAAATCATGCAGGAGGAGATTGACGAATACCTCGCGGGGATGGGCACACCCGAAGACTGTGCGAAGAAGATTCAGTCGAGAGCGTCGATCTGGCTGGCGGAACATAAATAATTACAACCCTTTCTTTGATTGAGCGGTGCAATTTCTGCACCGCTCGACCCATTTTTCGCCATCTTCACACCGCCCCCTTCAGCACCCCACTGACCTTGTCCGCCGCAGCGACTGAAAAAAGCGCAGAATTCCAACTTTTTTTCGTGAAATCTGAAATTATCCGTGAAAAAACCGGTCTTATAGAGTGAAAGGTCAAAATGAAAGGACGGAGATCATGATGCGCAACTGGTTCGCGCTGCTTCTCGTCACGCTGGTTTTGCTTTCTGCCTGCCGCAGGAGCATGAAGACGGAGGATCCGGTCGTCCCTTATTCATCCTCCCCCATCGGCGGAGACATGACGACCTGTTCCATCGGGGACCGCGTTTATTCCCTGTACTATGGATTCCATGTCTATGACGCCGAGGGTGAAACCGTCGGGCTGGGACTCTGCCGCGATCCCCTGTGCGAGCACAAGACGGCGTCCTGCCCCGACTATCTCCTGAGCCAGAATTACACGTTCACGGGGCTTGCGACGAACGGGGAAGCGATCTATGTCAGCACGTTCTTTTTCGAGGTCGATCCGAAAACCGGACAGGGCGAGCGGAAACGCGCGGTGTACGCGGTCCGCCCCGATACGGGAAAGGTGAAAAAGCTCTGCGATGTGCCGTCCACCGGAGCGGAGTTCAAGGAGATCGCCGTCGCAGACGGGTACGTCTGGTTCATGGCGGCATACTACAACGAGAACTATGATCCCGCCGCCGAAGTGCAGAGCCTGTCCGATCAAGTTGCGGCGATCCGTCGGGTGAAGTGTTCGGGCGGGGCCTCCGAAGATGTCACGGACGAACGCTTTTCCCTCGACGAGGCGTTCTACACCGACGGGCGGACGCTGTATGTGGAGGAAAGAAGCACCGGACTGCTCAGGGCCGCCGACCTTGAAGACGGGAAAGTCGCGGGAGAATGGCGGGAAGTCCAAAAGGAGAACATGACGTTCGGGCCGATACTCTTTTATGAGGGGGAGACCTATACGTTCGCCGCCCCCGCCAGACCGGAAGAAGCGGAGGGAGCCTACACGGACGTGAACGGCAGAGTCCTCTATCCCCTCTCCGTCCTGCGTCTCGATTCCGGAGAATGGGAGACCGTGGCGGACGACGTGACGTTCTGGTCGTACCGGTTCGCGGACGGCGCGCTGTGGTACGAACCGTATGCCGCGGAGAGCTACGGTGTGCGGGACAGCTGGAACGGAGCCGAGACCGTCCCGATGGAATGGGTGAAGAACGGAACGGGAACGCTCCGGCGCGTCGATCTGTATGATGGATTCATAAAGGAATGGACGTCCGAGGACGGGCGGAGCATCCATTCGCTGGCAATCTGTGGGGAGGGAGAAAACCTCGTTGTCTGGTCGCTGCTCGAAGATTACGCGGTGTTCGTGGAATCCGACGGACAGCGGGACACGGAGATCCGGAAGCTGAATCTCCGGGAGGACGGGATCGCTGAGGCGGTCTTATCCGCGGGGGATTTGAAGGGATGAAAGGGGTATTCTCATGAAAAAATCGGTCTTTCTGCTCTGCTGTATTCTTCTCCCGGCGGTTTTCATGCTTGCCGGATGCTCTGCAAAAACACAAATCGAAGCGAAAAGTCTTACCGCCTACGCCGACAGAACCGTTCAGGCGGACGGGCTGATCTGGACAAGACCGGACCAGCTGCACAGTTCCTTCAACTCTGTCCGCTGGTACGATCCATCGACGGGAAACACGGGGTCCCTCCACTCCGATCCGCTCTGCATGCACGGGATGGAGGATCAGAAAAGCTGTCCACTGGCCGGGAAATCGGTCATGAGCATCGCGGCGCAGGGCAGCACCGTCTGGTTTCTCAGCTGGGGCGACGCCACGACCGAGGACCTCCGCTGTTCGTGGTACGGCTGCGATTTTGCCGCGCAGAAGATGTGGCAGGTTTCGATTTTCGAAGATACGAGTTATCTTCCGCTAAACTGGTGCGTTTCGGACGGTTTTCTCTGGTATTCCCACTTTGAAGACCCATCTTTCGGCGACGGAAAGACCCATATCCGGCGTACTCCTGCAGACGGTTCGGGACTGAACGAGGAAGCCGAGGACATGACTCCGGGCGGTCTTGATGACTATTTCGCTTTCTTTGTGGACGGCAGGGAGCTGTATGTGGAACGGACGGACGGGTCTGTATGCCGCATGAGCGATGGGTGGGTCTGGGAACACGTTCTTGTTGTCCGGGACGGATTTGTCTATCAGACGAAAAACTCCCGCCCGATGGAGATGCCCGCCGATCTGCCCGAATCGGAGCGGACTACCCCTCTGCGCGTTTACGATCTCTGGCGGACGCCCGTGGACGGCGGTGAGGACGGAGCCGTTCTGCTTGCCGAGGGGGTATGCTCTTCTCCCCGGTTTTTCGGGGACCTGATCGTCGTCACCCCGGCGGATCCGAAGTTTTTCTACTCCTTCCTCCCCACAAAGCGGTCGAAAGAGGAGGAACGCATTTTCGGCGTGGACATCTCGGGCGGCAGATACCTGATTTTCGATGCCGCGACCGGGGAGAAGACGGGGGAGATCACCGCGGAAGGCTTCAATTTCTACGGCATCGTCGGCGCGGGGGAGGACTGGATCGTCGCGCACGGGCTGGATTGCCGGGACTTCGAGCCGACGGGAGAGCTCAAAACGCTCGAAGGCGTCACGCAGGAAGACATGACGGCGCATAAGTCCTACTTCCGCATCGACCGGAAAACGGGGGAGATCACCCGGGTCGATCCGGCGTTCTGGCAGTAAACGGCGGAAAATGGGTACAAATCATTTACGGAAAGGAGGCGCACCTCATGACCGAGCGGGACATCGTTGCCCTGTTTTTCGCGCGGGACGAGCGGGCGATCGCGGAATTTGACCGGTCCCTCGGCGCGCTGTGCTACAAGATCGCGCTGGATCTGACCGGGGATCCCGGGGCGGCGGAGGAGTGCCTCAACGACACGCGGCTCCGGCTCTGGAACGCCATCCCGCCGGAGGATCCCGTGTCCCTCAAAGCCTACGCCGCGAAGATCGCCCGGCGGCTCGCCCTGAACCGGATCGAAAAGTCGGGAGCCGGCAAGCGGAGCGCGGTGCTTGTGGAGCTCGACGAGATCGCGGAGGCGTCCTCCGTTTCCTTTGAAGAGGAACTTGTCGAATCCTCCGCCCTCTCGGACACGGTCAACCGGTATCTCGCGGGGAGGTCGAAGCTCGAGGCGGCAATCTTCGTGCGGCGGTACTTCGCCGGGGAGAGCGGACGGGACATCAGCCGGGCGACGGGACTCGGCGTATCGAAGGTATCGAGGATGCTCAAACAAATGCGGCGGGAGCTGGCGGAAGAACTGCGGAAGGAGGGATTCGGAAAATGAAACAGAAACTGACGGGAACCGATCTTGCCCGGGCCATGAACGGAGTGGACGCGCGGTGGATCGAGCTTGCGTATAGCGAAGAAGAACTGAAAAGAGCGGCAAAGGAAGAATCCCGTGCCGGAAGAACCCACGCCGGAAAGCTCTTCGGCGCGGAGGTGAAAAAGATCCTCGGCGCCCGGGTCGTGTGGGTGTTCCTCGCCCTGTTCGTCGCCCTCAACTCCTTCCTCGCATGGAAAGCCGCGGGCAGAACGGCGGAAGCGGCGTATCCCACGGATACAGTCACGCGGTTCTTCGACGGGTATTTTGAAAACCCCGGGGAATACGAGGCGCGGTACCGGGAAATCGAGGCGTTCCGGGTGGAGCAGAACGAGCTGTTCTTCGAGGCAATGCGCACGGGGGACCCGGATTTCGAGCCCGAGACCCTGCCAAACCGCTATTCTGATGACGACCGGATTTCGGACGCGCTGCTCTTCTCCCTGGTCCACGGGGCCATCGATCAGAGCGAGGGCTATCCGGCGCGGCTGGAGAAGGTGACGGACGCCGCGAAATCGAACCTCGACGAGTTCCGGCGCATGGGCGTTTCGGAGTCCTCCTTCTCGTGGAAATACCAGACCGAAGTGATCCGCAGGTACGAGGCCATGCGCGGGACGGTGCGGATCGGGATCGAATACGTCCGCGGCTGGGGCGGTTATTTCGACTACCGGCTCGGCGACGTATTTGTGTTCCTGCTTCTGATCCTCGCGGGATCGGTGATCTTCCCGCAGGAGAAGCAGGCGGGATTTCTGCCGGTGCTCCGGGTATCGAAGCGCGGACGGGGCAAGACGGCGGCGGCCAAGATCGCGGTCATGCTTTGCCTCACTGTCCTTTTCACCCTCCTGTTCGTCGGCACGTCCTTCGCCGTCTTCGGGATGCGGGTAGGCTATTCCTCCCCGGAGAACGCGCTCCAGGCCCTGCCGCAGTTCACCTATTCGCCCTATCAGATCACCGTCGGGCAGTATTTCACCGTGACGGTGCTTGTGAAGCTGCTTGCGTTCTCCGTGTTCTCCGTGCTGATGCTGGCGCTTTCCAACCTGACGCGGCATCCGGTGCTGAACTATCTCGGCGGGCTCGGGCTGTTCGGCGTGAACCTGCTGCTGTCAAAGCTCGACGCATCCCATGCGGCGGCGCATCTCAACCTTGTGACGGCGGCGTCGGTCAATTCGATCTTCACCCGGTACCGGGCGGCGAATCTCTTCGGCGCGTGCGCGGGGTATGTGCCGGTCATGCTCGTGCTGTTCGCCCTGCTGATTCTCTGCGGAGCGGTCGGCGCAGTCCTCGGCCATGTCCGGGGCGGTGAAGCCGTGCGGATCGGGTGGCTGGACGCTCTCGTCTCCGCCGTCCTGACTGCCTCCGCGAAGGTACGGGGCGGGATCCTCCGGCTTCGTCTCGGGAAAGCGCGGCGGGAGCGAACATACAGCCTGTCCCTCTTCCGGACGGAGGTCTTCAAGACGCTCGTTTCGTCCCGGATGCTCCTTCTCTTGCTGATCCTGCTTCTGGCGAAAGGGCTTACCTCCGCGCGGCTCTACGAGGCGAAGCCCTCCTACGCCGACGCGGTGTACAAGGAGTATATGACGGCGCTCGAAGGTCCGCTGACGCCGGAGAAATCCGCATGGATCGCAGGGGAGCGCGCGCGGCTGAACGATCTCTTGGCGAAGAGGGAGATCATGCAGGAGAAATATCTCAGAGAGGAAATCAGCCTGCCGGAATACCGGGAATACCTCTCCGAATACTCCTCCGCCGAGGCGCGGTCCGATCTCTTCCGCACGATCGAGGCGCACGAATCCTATCTCTCGGCGCGGGATTCCGGCTGGTTCCTCTACGACACGGGCTGGCGGCGGCTCTTCTCCGGGGACGCGGATCTCTTCCTCTACACGGCGGTTCTGCTCCTGTTGACCGGTTCCTTCGCCGGGGAATTTGTCTCGCGCTCGTCCTCGGGCGGATTCGCGCAGATCCTCCGAGCGACGAAACGCGGGCGGGAGGAGACCTTCCGGGCGAAGCTCTTCTCCTCGGGTGTGATCGCCGTCCTCCTCGCGCTCCTCTCCTGCGTCACGGACTTCGTCTTCCTCGCGCAGAATTACAGCCTGCCGTCCCCCACAGCGCCTCTCGGATCGGTGGAGCTGTTCGGGGCCTATGCGGGCGGCATGAGCCTCGCGGGGTACGCTGTCCTCTTCACGGCTCTCCGGGTACTCGGCTCCCTCTTGATGGCGATGCTGGTCTGCGCCCTGTCGGAGCTATTGTCCCGGTACCTGCCCGTCCTCGGCTCGGCGGTGGCCTTGACGCTGCTTCCGGCGCTGTTTGCGGCGTTCGGCTGGCGGGCGGCGGAGCGGGTGAGTTTTCTGTCGCTCCTCGCCGGAACGCCCCTGTTCCTCGATTCCGCCCGGCTCTCCCTCTTCGGTTCCGGCTGGGCAATGCTCGCCCTCTGGATCGCCGCGGCCGGGATCGCCATAGCCTGCCTCCTGTGGCCCGCGAAGAGGATGTTTACGGAGTGAGAGGAGAAGAAAATGAAAAAGACATTGCTGCTGCTGTTTGCTGTGCTTTTGATCCTATCCGCTTGTCGGAGAGAAAAACAAACATCCGACTTTTTGAATCTGGATGGAACATGTATGCTGAACGGTACGTTCTATCAATCCGACGGAAATCAAGTTCTTGTCTGGAATCCTGAATGGGAAGGAGTACGAAACGGTCTTTGCCGCGATCCGCTTTGCAATCATGACGATGTGAACAACCTTTGCCCGGATAACAACTGGCTGTGGCAGAAAACAATCACGACAGACGGTGAAAAACTCTATCTGAGCGTTTTGAACGCAGCCTTGACCGGAGCGGACAATATCCTTTATCGGCAGATATACTCGCTAAATTCCGACGGGACGGACTTCCAACTTCTCTACACATACGATGTGAGCGGCGGCACATCCCCTATCATGCGATATTCAGACGGTTATCTCTATTTTTGGCAGGGGTTTTACCGGGAGACTGATGATTCCAGCAATTCTGAAGATCAATATCAAATTGTCGTGCGCCTCCCCGTTCAGGGGAAAAAGGCAGAAATCGTTCTGGACGAAAAAATGCCAATGCAAAGCACATTTTGCGTTGATGAGCAGAACGAATATTTCACCTTATTGAGCGAAAACAGTGTTGGTTGCCTGATCATCGTTGATAAGAAAAGCGGAAAGCGGGAAATCTATGAGGCAAATGAGTTTGAAGGCATCCCATTTACAATGCGCGTATGTAATGAAAAGACTTATCTGCTCGCCACTAAGCCGGGAACTGTTGCCGCGGTTCGGAATGACGGGAGCCAAGCGATCAGGAATCTGAATTGTTCCGTCCTGTATCTGTATGAAGAGAACAACTTCAGAAAGATCGCGGAGGGAGACTTCACCTTTACTCAGGAGGGGATCTGGTTCTCTGAATTTGATTGTGATTATCTCGGAACAAAAGAAATATCGGGTGGTCCTTACGGAGAGAGCGAGCAACAAGACTATTTCGCTATCACCACCAAGAGGCTTTACAGAATCGACTCATTGAATTACGACATAACAGAGTATTTGACTGTGAATGATTTCGAATATGGAGACGAAATCGAACTTGTGAGCGGTGCGGCGGGAAAACTGTATGCGCATGTGTCCAATCAAAAATCATATTATGAAACAGGTGACAGTCAATACCGTTCCTGTATGCTTCGGGCAGAAAACGGGACGGTGTGCATCGAAAAAGTATATGAATAGAAAAATGAAAAAGGCATTGCTCTTTCTCCTTGCCGCTCTGCTGTTCCTTCTTCCCGCGTGTTCTCCCGAATCTCCGCCCCCATCCCATTCCAACCGCCCGGACGGATGCCAGATCGGGGAGATGATCGTCCTCAACGCCCCGAGCTGGAAAAAGAACGTCTATCACGAGGGATTCGACCGGCCTTCGGGGCTGTGCCGGGATCCTCTCTGTGCGCACGACGGAGCGAACGGCCCCTGTCCCGACGGGGAGACGATGGGGATCCCGCGGCGGTTCTGCACGGACGGCGAGACCCTTTTCATGCTCGCAAAGAAGATCGAAATCGGAAGTCCGCGGTACGGGATATACGCCGTGGACCCCGCGGGAGTCGATCCGATGCGCGCGCTCGCGGAGACCGATAACGCCGGGACTTACGGTCTTTCGGTCTTTACCGCGGACAGCCGGTATCTCTACTATGCGAACAGCCTGTACCGGGAGGGAGCCGATCCGAACGCGGAAACCTCGTACCGCGGGGATCAAGTCCTCGAGATCATGCGCGTCCCGAAGAACGGCGGCCGGGCGGAGAGCGTTTTCGGCAGTCTGCCCGTCGGAGATGGATTTTCCGTGGACGAAGAGAACTATTATCTGACGCACGCCTCCGACAGCGGGGACGTCGTATGCGAGATCATCCCGAAGAGGGGCGGGGGATCCACGCTCGTCCCGGCGCCGGATGGGGTGCGCTTCGGGTCCCTGCTCTACAGCGAAAAGGGATATGCCGTCTTCCTCTGTTCGGCGGAGTCCGTTTTCACCACCGTCACGGTGACGGAGCGGATCAACCGGAGCGCGATAGCCGTGATCCGGGACGGGCGGGCATTCATCGCCGCGGATGACGTCAGCGCGTACTGCACCGTGTTCCCCTATGACGGAAAGATCTGGTTTTCGCCGTTTTATTACGAATACGAGGAAACGAAGGAACTGCCCACCGGAAACGGGGACGAGACGGTCATGACGGATATTTACCGGCTCGGCGACGGCACGGTGGTTTCCCTCGATCCGGCCGCCGGGGAAAGACACCGGTACCGCGTCGAAGGCGGCACGCTGATCGGCTTTTCGGACGGGGTCCCGCTGGGAGAGGGAACGGACGAAAACGGCGAACCGGTGATCGTGCGGCTGACGCTCACGGAAATCGACGGGGAAGGAGATTCAAAATGAAAAAGACAGTTCTTCTGCTTCTTGTCCTGCTGGTCCTTCTCCCCTCCTGTTCGAAAGAACCGCCCTCCCAAACAATCTCCATATCCCCGCATGACAGGCAGGAAGAAACCGAAACGCCGACGGAAGCCATTGAGCGCGCGTCCGAAACTCTTCCTTTCCTCGCGTCCTCCGAGGCGTACTATTCCGACGGGACCCTGTATTCCACGGGAGGGAACCTTCTGCTCTACACCCCCCTCGAAACCGGGGAGACGCGGCCCCTGTGCTTCGATCCGCTGTGTCAGCACGAATACTCCGGCACCTGTGCCGCGCGGGTGAATCACCCCAAATCCCGGATGATTGTGAAGGACGGGATGTGCTGGTTTACAGCCATGACAGCGACGAAGACGATCGGGGATGTGTCCGTCTGTCAGCTCCACGCGATGGACGTCGCTTCCGGGAAAGTGCGCGTCCTGTATGAACAGGAACAGGACATCCTCGATTTCTGGCTGCTCGGCGATACGGTCTATCTCTCATCGACTACCGCTGAGACGAATACGGAACCGGACGGAAATTCGCGCATCGAAATAACAGGGTACCCCGTTCTACGGCTCGATAAGTACGGATCGACGACCACGGTGATCAACGACCCTGACGGGATGCAGCCGGTGCTTGTCGGCTCGGACGGCGGCGCGGTCTATTACCGGAGCAAGGTGTCCGGCGGCTCTCTCTATGCGGCGGACTACGGCTTTCAGAAGAGTATTCCCGTCTTCGAACCGGAGACCGGATCATGGAACCTGACCTTTTTCGACGGCTGGCTGTACTATATCCGCCGCACGGACCGGACTGCCGTCCCGGAGAACGACGAGGAAATCGAAGGGGAGTTTGACGAAGAGCTTTCCTTTACGAGTGGAGGAACCGCAAGAATCTGCGAGCTTGTGCGGCGCGGGACGGACGGTGAGGAGGAGATTCTCTGCGAAGCCGTCCCGACACCGAAATACAATGCCGGGGAGGAAACACGACTTTTCCGCATCGACCGGGACGCGGGGATTTTGTACTATGTTCCACTCGATCTTTCCTACCGCGGCTCCGTCGTATGGGAGCTGAGCGCGGAGGAAAAAGCGTTTCATGCGCAGTTCGGAGAGCTCCACGATAAACCGATTCTGACGAAACAGTATTCGCAGTCCGGGGGCCGCCTCACCGCCCTCGACCTTGTAACGATGGAAAGCCGGGACGTGCTCTCCGACTGCGGCGCGGATATCGTTGACCTCTATGCTGTCGAGGACGGGCGGGTCTGGGCGCGGTTCGAGCTGTATGATGTTGAAGAAATAAAGGCAAAAATGGCGGCAGGCGTGAAATCCGACAGCATGCTGACCTATGCCTATACCGGTTCGGAGGATATTTTGCCGTGAAAAAACTGTTTCTCGCTTCCATCGCCGCCCTGCTCATTCTCCCTTCCTGCGCAAAAGAGCCTTCCGCCCCGCCCCTCTGGTTCAACGCGCAGTACAGCTGTTTTCTCGGTTCCGCCGCCTATGTCAGCAATCTGCTCTTCGTCACGGTCTATACCCCGGAGGGGATCCGGGAAGGGCTTTGCCGGGACCCGCTCTGCGCGCACGACGGGAGCGACGGGATCTGTCCGGACAGCAGTCAGTTCCATTTCAAGGACCTTGTCACGGACGGAAGCATCCTCTATTTCTCGGGCATGACCTCCGATTCCGTGACGGGAGCATTTTCCCGCGAGCTTTACAGCCTCCGCCCGGACGGAAGCGAGTTCAAGAGGATCTGCAAAACGGACATGACCGGCAGCGATTCGCCGGACTTCAAGGTCGGGGGCGGCTTTCTCTGGTTCACACAGGGGCAGTACGACGAGGACGCCCCGGAGGGAGAGCGCGAAACCTTCTCGATCCTGCGCGTACCCGTTGCGGGAGGGGAGCCGGAGATGGTCGGAGAAGGGTATCTGTTTGCGCCGGGTTTCGCCGTCAGCTCGGACGGAAAGACGCTCGCGGTCATCAACGCTTCCTTTTCGTCGAGACCGGTGAACGCCCCTGCGTCTTCGGAAGGGGAGTGGATCGAACTCACCGACATGGAAACGGGAGAAAAAAAGGTGGTCGATCCTCCCGCCGCGAACGAAAGACTCGGGTTTATCGAATGGTGGCAGGGGGAACTCTGGCTGAGAACGCAGAAAGACAGGATGATTTCCTTCACCCGGGATTCCGGCGAAGCCGTTGAGCAGACGCGGAGTGATTGGGTTCTCTACCGCCTGCCTGCGGGGGAAAGCAAATTCGTCCGGATCGCCGAGGCTGACAGCGGCTTCGTCTTCGGAGGGAATGCCGTTTATTACACACGGACGGAATCGGAATACCTCGGCACCAAGCCTATGCCAACCGGACGGCCCGGGGAGATGGTCGATTTCGATTTCTTCGAGACGAAAACCGCCGCCGTCGGATTCTGGAAGGACGGAGGGATCACAGAAATCAACCCGAACCTCCCGGAGGGATTTGAAAATCTGTCCCTTACGGTGGGAGCGGACGGGATTCTTTACGGCGGTCTGAGCGACGGTGGGCTGGGATACTATGAAACGGGAGAAATCCACGCCGTCCGGTGTGCCCTCGATCCGGAGACGCTCGATGTGATGCGGGACCTGGGGGAATTGAAGTGATGAAGAAGCTGGTTCTCATATCCGTCGCCGCCCTGCTGCTCTTCTCCTGCGCCAAAACGCAGACAGAGCCCTCGCTTTCTCCCGATCCGGTGCGCGAGGGCTGGACCTACGCACCGCCGGAGACCGGTATGTACGAGGGCCGCGCACGCCACATCGGGGGAGACCAATTGACGGTGGAGGACGGATATCTATACTTCGACGGCGGAGAGGGGGACGGCTACGTCGTTCCGATGCGCCTGAATCTCGAAACCGGAAACGTGACCGCCCTCTGCACCGATCCGGTGTGCGCCCACAACAGCGTGGAATGCCCGCTGTACGGGACGCGGCATTTCATTCCTGTGCGGATCGGCGAAACAACGCAGGTTCTGGCACTCCGGTTATATTCCTATCCGGAGCAGACCCTGAGCGGAGAGGAGTGGACCACGGTCTGGGATCTCGTGTGCTATGACCCGGTGTCCGGAAAAAGAACCGTCCTCGAGACGTTTGAGGGAAACATGGGGCTTTTCCCGGAAGTGTACTTTGGACCGTACCGTTTTTACATCTCACAGATTACTGACGAAGAGGGGAATTGGGTCGGTGGGCTCACGCGGATGGACGTCACAACAGGGAAAACGGAGCTTCTGTTTGAAGGGTTTTATATGCCTCTGCTTGAAAAGGACGGGCGCGTCTGGGTGTCGGACGGCGTCGGGTTCTTTTCCTTCGAAGCCTTAAGCGCGTCCCCGGTCCTGCGCGAGGAATTCGGCGGCACCTCCGATATGCTTCCGGATCAAACGCTGTGTTCAACGGACGGCGCGAACCTCTACGTTACACAGAATCAAAGCGACACCGTCCGCGTGATCCCGCTCGACGGCGGGGAGGAACGGGTCATTTCGGTTTCGTTTGCAGAGTCTTATAAACGGATCATCCCGGCGGACGGGTGGCTCTGCTATTTCTCCGGGGAAAACACCGTCCTCGGCGAGGCGAGGATCCGCGGCTATGCGTCGGACAAGCTGGAACTGTACGGCGAGGAGTTCCGCCGATGCCGTCCGGATGGAACAGAGGACCAGTGCATCTTTCGCTTCGAGGGAGAGTGGGCGTCGTTCCGGCCTCATAATATCGTGACGGATGGCCGGTACCTGTACTGCACCTATTCATGGTGGGAGGACCCGGACGGCGACTGTATCTACCGGGACGATGCTCAGCGTTCCAGCTTGCCGGTGAACGGACATGACAACTGCTCGCTTCTCCGGATCGACTGCGAGACGGGCGAGGCGGAAATCATCACGATACGGGAGGGGACGAAATGACGCTCACCATTCAGAATATCACAAAATCTTACGGCACAAACCTTGCGCTGGACCGTTTCACCGCGGAGCTCGAACCCGGCATCTACGCCCTGCTCGGCCCGAACGGATCGGGAAAATCCACGCTCATGAACATCCTGACGGACAACCTCAAGGCGGATTCCGGCTCGATCGCCTACACCGGTGCGGACGGCGTGACAGAAGACGTACTCAAAATGGGCGTCCGCTTCCGGGAAAAGCTCGGGTTCATGCCGCAGTATCCGGGACTTTACCCGAACTTCACGGTGGAACGGTTCATGTGGTACATGGCCGCCTTAAAGGGCATGACAAAGGCCGGTGCGAAGGAGCAGATCCCCGCAATCCTCCGGGCGGTGGAGCTGGACGACGTGCCGGGGCGGAAGATCGGCGCGCTCTCCGGGGGCATGAAGCAGAGACTGGCCCTTGCGCAGGCCGTTCTCGGAGATCCCGAAATCCTGATCCTCGACGAACCGACCGCGGGGCTCGACCCGAAGCAGCGGATCTCCATCCGGAACTATATCTCCCGGATCGCGTTCGACAAGATCGTCCTGATCGCCACCCACGTTGTTTCGGACATCGAGTTCATCGCGCGGGACGTCATTATGCTGAAAAAGGGCGTGATCGTGGACAACGCTCCCCCACACGCCCTGACGGAGAAGATCGCG
>JAFZPN010000126.1 GCA_017550315.1 Clostridia bacterium | reverse complement strand
TGCCGTTGTGCACCATCTTGACGAAGTGGCCCGCGCCGTCCTCGCCGACCCAGTCGCAGCAGGGTGTGCCGTCCTCGACCTTCGCGCAGATGTCCTGTAAAATCGGCTTCACGCGCGGCCAGGCTGCGGGTGAGCCGCCGGGCATCATGGACGGGCCGATGAACGCGCCTTCCGCGCCGCCGGATACGCCCGTCCCGATATAGAGCATCCCGGCCTCCTCGACCTTTTTGCAGCGGCGCTGTGTGTCCGGGAAATGCGAGTTGCCGCCGTCAATGAGAATATCGCCGGGGTCGAGCAGGGGCAGGAGCTTGTCGATGGTCTCGTCGACCGGGGAGCCCGCGCGGATCATCATCATGATCACCCGCGGGGTGCGGATCGCGCCGACGAGCTCCTCGAAGGAGTGGGCGGGGATGAAGTTCTTGCCCGCGCCGCGTCCTGCGATGAATTTGTCTACCACGCCGTCCCACACGTCGAATACCGCGACGGTGTATCCGTGCCGCTCCATGTTCATGGACAGGTTTTCTCCCATGACCGCCATGCCGATCATGCCGATGTCCGCTTGGTTTTTCATCTTTTCTCTCCTTTTCAGGTATAATTCAGTCAAAACTGCCGCTCCGCGGCAAATTCACTCCGCGTCAGCGGAGATTCACTCCGGAAGAATTTCACTCTTCACTCCATAAACAACTCCAAACCGTTTGGAAGGAGTACGGATTGCCACGGCCTGCGGCCTCGCAATGACACCTTGTTTGGAATGGCTGAATGTGTTTGTTCTGTTCCGTACTCGTGTTCACAGACGATTCTAATTCATAAGCGGACGACATGCTGCACAAAACGTGTCATTGCGAGGAACGGACCGTCAAGGTCCGTGACGTGGCAATCCGTTCCCCTGCAAAGTCACCGCTGCACGCCGTCATTCTTCATTCTTCATTCTGAATTCTTCATTCCCTCGAGCACTTCATACGGAATCCGCAAATCCCCGAGACCCCGTCCGATCGCGATGTGCGGCTTGAATGTCCCGTGGAAGTCCGTGCCGCCCGAGATCTTCAGCCCGTACTTCGCGGCCAGGCCACGGTATTCCCGCTCCATGGCGGGCGTGTAGTCCGTGTAATAGCCTTCGATCCCGCACATGCCCTCCGACGCGAGCCGGGCGACAAAGGCGTCGAGGACGTCCGGCGGCTTCTTCGTGAGGTGCAGGTGCGCGAGATACGCCTCGCCTCCGCAGTCGCGGATGAGCTTCACGGCTTCGGTATCGGTCAGCGCCTGCGCGTCGGAATAGCACGGCCGCCCGACGTTGAGCCATTCTGCGAACGCGGCCTTCGGGCTCTCGGAATAGCCCTTGTCCGTCATGATGCGGGCGATGTGCGCGCGGCAGAGGATCCCGCCCCCGGCGAGGGCTTTCACCTCGTCGAGCGACACTTCGATCCCGTGTTCGCCGAGCATCCGGCAGGTCTCTCCGATCCGCTCAACCCGGACCGCCCGGATATGGCCGACGGCATCCGCGAGGATCTTCGACGCCGGGTCGATAAAATACCCGAGGATGTGCGTTTCGGTTTCAGACGCCGCGGAGAGCTCGATCGCCGGGATCACCTCGATGCCGCAGGCCTTCCCCGCTGCCAGCGCTTCCCGCACGCCGTCCGCCGTATCGTGATCCGAGACCGCGACGGCGCACAGTCCCGCGTCTTTTGCGTGCTTTACGAGCTCCGCGGGCGTCATCGAGCCGTCGGAGGCGGTCGAATGGGTGTGCAGATCGATCAGGCGTTCCATCTCACGCCCTCGACCACAGCCCGAGCGCCGGGTTGCTGATGTAGTAGATCCGCTCGCCGCCCACCTCGTTCCAGCCGTCTTTGAGCACCGCGGGATCGTATTCCGCTGCCGCCTCTTCGTAGGGACGGTAGAGGAACGCTGCGCCTTCGACCTCTTCCTTCGTCAGGCCCTTCGTGCAGTAGGTGATCGAAAACCGCCCGTCGGAGGAGCCGTGGATGAGGTGCGCCGCGACCGAGAGATTCGCCGCGAGATCGGCGTTCGCGGGATCGGCGACCAGTTTTAAGACGTTCTCCCGCCCGACGTAGCCGTACTTGCGGATCAGGCGGTCGTTCTCCGCGTCCTCGCCGAATTTCACGACGCCGGGCGCCAGGACGATCAGTTCTCCGCCGTCCGCGATGGCCATGCGCGTGCGGTAGACGGCCTTGTTGCCGAGCCACGTGGACTTGAATTCCCGCGGATCGAGGTAGACGACCACTTTCCGGAAGGGTTCGTCCGTTTTGATGAGGTTGATCCGCTGGCTGTGCTCGACCGCTGCCTCGAAGTTCGTGCGCTCTCTGCCGACATAGAGGCCGTGGATGTTGGTCTGCTCGCCGGTGTTGGTCGTGCAGGTGAGCATATAGACGAGCGGTACGGAGGCGAGGAAATGCTCCTCGGCGTAGTCGAAGACGCGGCGCACGGGCGAGAAATCGCGGCCCATGATGCGCTCGAGGCCGTAGAACGCGCCGAGCATGTGGGAGGAGTTGATCATCGACGATCCGCCGCAGCCCACGAAGATGTTCTTCGAGTAGTTCGCCATCCCGACGACCTCGTGCGGCACGACCTGCCCGACGGAGAGGATGCAGTCGTAGTCCCCGGAGACGATGAGGCGGTTGACCTCCACGTCGATCTTCGTGTCGACCAGGCCATCCGAGACCTCGCGCACGAATTCCGCGGGAACCTCGCCGATCTTCACAACGTCGGTCCGCCAGTTGTGGACGATCAGGTCTTCGTATTTCACGCGCCCGAGGAAGAAGGCGTCGCACTCCTCCCGCGTCATCGGGGCATGGGTGCCGAGGGCGGGCATGACGTCGATCTTCGCGCTCTCGCCGATCGCATCCACGATCAGGGCGGTGATCTTGCCGGCGCCCGAGTACATGCGGGTGAAATCCGGCGGGAGGATGAGGATCCGCTTTGCGTCCTTGGCATAGGTGGAGAGGGTTTCGGCGACGGCCTGGCGCAGGCTGTCGTCGGTCAGTCCCCATTCGCTCGTATAATACATGGCCGGTAGTCCGTTCCTTTCGGGAATACAAATTTCGTCAGTATTATTTTAGCACGAAGGGGAGAGGATGTCAAGGTTTGAATCGCGATGCTCACGGGTTTTCTCGCGCAAACAGCGCACGAGCCGCGCGGTCCGCCTCCATGCTCTCCATGATGTCCTGCGAGCGTTTCAGGGCGGCCTCGAAGAACTCGTCGGTATCAAAGGATCCACTGGGGGCGGGATCCGGCTTCGGAGGGCTTCGCCGCCGGTCCTCGCGCACCCACTTGAAGATCGTGGCGCAGCAGTCGGCGTAGGTCTTGCCCGTCGAAGCGATGTGCTCGGACAGGCGGTCGATGTAGTCCTCGGCCTCCGGGATCTCCCGCTTCAGGCGTTCATACTGCGCGTCCGTCAGCGGGACGTTCGAGAAGCTGCCGTAGGCGTGTACGGGATCCGCCGGAGAAACCGGGTCCGCACCGAACGAGGGATCAGGCCCGTCCCCCTCCGCCGCGAGGCAATCCTCTCTCTCTTCCGCGGGCGCGGGCGCGTCCTCCTTTTTTGCCCTCGCACTCGCCTTCGCAGTCGCTTTTGTCTTTTTTTCGCCTTCGCCTTTATTTGGCATGCGATCGCATGCGTCCGCATCCGTCGGCATGCGTTCGCATAAAGACGCATCCGGATCGGTGCGCTCCTTCTGCCACCGCTTTCGCGCGGATGCCCGGCTTTTCTCGCATTTTTCCTCGTATGCTTCGCCGCTGTAATCGATGTCCCGGCAGAGCATCGCGTAGAGCGGGAGCAGCACCGGTTTGCCGATCTCGGTCTTTTCGCCGGAGTTGAAGTAGTGCAGGCTCCCGCGGATCAGGGCGCCGAGCTGCGCATCCGTGAGGCTCGAGAAAATCTCTTCGTACGAGCCGTACATCGGAAAATAGGCAATCGCCATTCAAATCCTCCTGTTCTTTCGTTCTCTTTTGGTTCAGTTCGTGAAGATACAAGGGGGCGATTGTATCTTTCGGGTTGATTATACCATAGCGGTGCGGATATGTCAATAGCTAATATCATGAAATATGCCACGCAATAATTAGTAGGATTCATCTAATGTGCATAATAAGAGCTATTAGAATAGAATTTGACTGTAATATGAGAAAGGGAGACGGATTGCCACGTCACGGACCGGACGGTCCGCTCCTCGCAATGACACATGATGTGCAGTGTGTCGTCCGTTCATGAAGCATAAGCGCCAGACAGCCAAGAGTACGGCAACCGCCCAAACACACACCGTCATCCCAAGCAGGGTGTCATTGCGAGGAGCAGGTCCCGAGACCTGCGACGTGGCAATCCGTACCCCTGCACGAGCGGACTGAAACCGTTCGTCATCACAATTCCCGAAATTTCTCGCCATAATCGCGCGTTTTTTTACTCTCTGCGCCTTGACGAGCGGGCGGGTTTTGGGTATAATAGGAATGAGCTTTCTGTGACTGACGGAACGGGACAATCGCATGTGTCCCAGCGGAACCGACCGCGTGGAGCAGAAAGAGGCCCGGGGTCCCGGGCATTTGCCCGACCATCGGGCAGCCGACCGTCTGGGCATGGATTCCGCTGGGGAATCGTATGCCCTTTTTCGTTTTTCCGACCCGCAGGAGCACGCGCCGCCGTCCGTCCCTGCGCTGCATGACGGCGGAGATGGGATTGGTTATGAAGAAAGTTGCCGTCATCATGGGCTCCGACAGCGATCTCCCGGTCGTGGAGAAGGCGTTCGGGGTACTGCGGGATTTCGCGGTGCCCTTTGAAGCGCATGTCATGAGCGCGCACCGCACGCCCGACGAGGTCCGGGATTTCGTCTCGGGCGCGAAGGCAAACGGCTTCGGCGTGATCATCGCGTGTGCCGGGATGGCCGCGCATCTGGCCGGCGTCTGTGCCGCCGCGACAACGCTCCCGGTGATCGGGGTGCCGATCAAAGGCGGGATCCTCGACGGACTGGACGCGCTGCTCTCGACCGTGCAGATGCCGACGGGCATTCCGGTCGCGACCGTTGCGATGAACGGGGCCGCGAATGCCGCGCACCTGGCGGTGGAGATTCTCGCGCTCTCGGACGACACGCTCGCCGAGGCGGTGGAAGCTGCCCGCCGCGCCGGGGCCGATAAGGTCCGCGCGAAGGACGCGGCTTTACAGGAGAAACTGTAAAACCTGCCGCAGGCGAATTTCACTTGTGCTGTGCGAAGTGTTTCACCCCCTTCCGGCTCGCAGATTTGCAGGCAAATCGCTCGCCACCTTCCCCTGAGGGGCAGGCATACAGCGTGCAGTGCGCACCTATTCATTCTTAATTCTTCATTCTTCATTCATCATTCGCAATTCTGAAAGGACAAAGCCTAAACTTATGAAAAGCTACAGCGAAGCATACAAGAACGCCGGCGTGGACATCACCGCGGGATACGCCGCCGTCGAGCTCATGAAGCGGCACATCGCCCGCACCGTCATCCCCGGCGTATGCGACAAGATCGGCGGCTTCGGCGGGATCTTCGATCTCGGCGTCGTGATGGAACAGTATGCCATCCGCCATCCGCTCCTCGTCTCCGGCACCGACGGCGTCGGCACCAAGCTCAAGATCGCGTTCATGATGGACAAGCACGACACGGTCGGCATCGACTGCGTCGCGATGTGCGTCAACGACATCATCTGCTGCGGCGCGCGGCCCCTCGTCTTCCTCGACTACATCGCCTGCGGCAAGAACGTCCCCGAAAAGATCGCTGCGATCGTCTCCGGTGTCGCGGAGGGCTGCGTACAGAGCGCCTGCGCCCTCGTCGGCGGAGAGACGGCGGAGCATCCGGGTCTGATGCCGGAGGACGAATACGACCTCGCGGGATACGCCTGCGGTATCGTGGACAGAGAGAAGGTGATCGACAAGGAAACCGTCACCCCTGGCGACGTGATCCTCGCGCTTCCTTCTTCGGGCGTCCACTCGAACGGCTTCTCCCTCGTGCGCAAGGTCTTCGACATCGAACACGCGGACATCACTTCCCCCGTCGACGCGCTCGGCGGAAAGAGTCTCGGCGAGGTCCTGCTCACCCCGACGCGCATTTACGTGAAGCCGATGCTCGCGCTGATGGACGAGATCCGCGTGAAGGGCGTGTCCCACATCACGGGCGGCGGCTTCTACGAGAACATCCCGCGCTCCCTCCCGGACGGCTGCACCGCAAAGATCGAGCGCGCGGCGGTGAAGACCCTGCCGATCTTCGAGCTGATCGCGAAAGCGGGCGGCATTTCCGAACATGACATGTTCAACACCTACAACATGGGCGTCGGCATGTCCGTGCTCGTCGCGAAGGAAGACGCGGACCGCTCCCTCGAAATCCTCCGTCAAAACGGCGAGGACGCCTACATCATGGGCGAGGTCGTTGAGGGATCCGACGGCGTGATCTTCGCGTGAGGATGGAATCATGAAGAAAACCAACATCGCGGTGTTCGTCTCCGGCGGCGGCACCAACCTCGAAGCGATCCTCGGTGCGGCGGAAGGCGGCCGGATCCCGCACGGGAACATCGCCCTCGTCCTCGCCTCGAAGCCGGGCGTCTACGCGCTCGAGCGGGCGAAGAACCACGGGATCCCCTCGGTCGTCGTGAGCCGGCGGGACGATCCTGAGCATTTTGAAGAGAAGATCGACGCGGCTCTCGCGGAATACGGCATCGAGATGATCGTGCTCGCGGGCTTCCTCTCGATCCTCTCGGCGGACTTCACGGAGAGATGGAACGGGCGGATCATCAACGTGCATCCCTCGCTCATCCCGTCCTTCTGCGGCAAGGGCTTCTACGGCCTGAAAGTCCACGAGGCCGCGCTCGATTACGGCGTGAAGGTCACGGGCGCGACGGTGCACTATGTCAACTCCGTGCCGGACGGCGGAAAGATCATCCTCCAGAAGGCCGTGTATATTGAAGACGGCGACACCCCCGAGATCCTCCAGCGCCGCGTCATGGAACAGGCGGAATGGGAGATTTTGCCGCGTGCCGTCGAAATTGTGGCGGAGCGGTTAGGGAAGGCAGAATGACCGCCGTCAGCGTATTATTTTCGACCCCCTTCCGGCTCGCGGATTTGCGAGCAAATCGCTCGCCACCCGAGTTCATCTTCGATGAACTCGTCGACTTTGTTTCACAAAGTCGGCTCCCCACTGAGGGGGAGGCATACTGCGTGCAGCTTCCCTCCGCATTCTTCATTCTTAATTCATAATTCTTAATTCGTAATTCAATAAAGGAGTTTCCCATGGACATCTACAAGACCCACACGATCTCCTCCCTGCTCTCCGGGAACCCGTATCCGGGCCGGGGCATCCTCGTCGGCATGACGGAAGACGGCACGAAGGCCGCCGTCGCGTATTTCATCATGGGCCGCAGCGAAAACAGCCGCAACCGCATCTTCGCCTTCCACGAGAACGGCGTGCGCACCCTTCCCTTCGATCCGTCGAAGGTCAAGGACCCCTCGCTCATCATCTATTATCCCGTCCGCGAGCTCCCCGGCACCCTCATCGTCACAAACGGCGACCAGACCGACACGATCCGCGATTATATCCTCGCCGGCTCGACCTTCGAGGCCGCGCTCGACACCCGGACCTTTGAGCCGGACGGACCGAACTGGACGCCCCGCATCTCCGCGATCCTGAGTTTCAAAGATGCGTCCTCCGGCACGTTCTCCTACAAGATGAATATTCTCAAATCCCTCGACGCCGAGGGTTCCGCCTGCGTGCGCGAGACCTTCTCCTACACGCCGAAGCCGGGCCTCGGACATTTCCTGCACACCTACGTCACCGACGGCAATCCGATCCCGACCTTCCAGGGCGAGCCGGAGCGCGTCGTGATCCCGAACGACTTTGAAGAATTCAAGAACGAGATCTGGGACAACCTCAACGAGGCGAACAAGATCTCCCTGTACGTGCGCATGATCGATCTGACGACCGGCATGGGCAACGCGAGCATCGTCAACAAACTGTTCTGAGAAAGGGTGCGAACATGAAAGAATTTGAACTGAAATACGGCTGCAATCCGAACCAGAAGCCCGCGAAGATCTACATGAAGGACGGCTCCGATCTCCCGATCGAGATCCTGAACGGCCGCCCGGGCTACATCAACTTCCTCGACGCGTTCAACTCCTGGCAGCTCGTGAAGGAGCTGAAGGAAGCGACGGGCATCGTGTGCGCGACGTCCTTCAAGCACGTCTCCCCGACCTCCGCGGCCCTCGGTTATCCGCTCGACGACGATCTGAAAAAGATGTGCTTCGTCGACGACATCGAAGGCCTCGATGAGAGTCCTCTTGCCTGCGCTTATGCGAGAGCCCGCGGGACGGACCGCATGTCCTCCTTCGGCGACTGGATCGCGCTCTCGGACGTCTGCGACGTGACCACGGCGAAGCTCATCAAGCGCGAGGTCTCCGACGGCATCATCGCGCCCGGTTACGATCCGGAGGCGCTTGAGATCCTGAAATCGAAGAAGAAAGGCGCGTACAACATTGTGCGGATCGACCCGGATTACCTCCCGGCCGAGCAGGAGACGAAGGAAGTCTTCGGCATCACCTTCGAGCAGGGCCACAACAATTACAAGATCTCCGCGGATGTGCTCGCGAACGTCGTGACGGCGAACAAGGTGCTCTCCGAGGAGGCCAAGCGGGATCTCGTCGTCGCGCTCATCACCCTCAAATACACCCAGTCGAACAGCGTGTGCTACGCGGTCGACGGCCAGGCCATCGGCGTCGGCGCGGGTCAGCAGTCCCGGATCCACTGCACGCGGCTCGCCGGCAATAAGGCGGACATCTGGCATCTCCGCCGTCATCCGAAGGTGCTCGGCCTTCCCTTCCTCCCGACGCTCGGACGTCCGGACCGCGACAACGTGATCGACGTCTATATCTCCGATCAGAGCGAGGATGTCCTCGGCGACGACGTGTGGCAGCAGTACTTCACCACACGCCCCGAGGAGCTGACCAAGGCGGAAAAGCGCGCCTACCTCGATTCCATCACGGGCGTGTCCCTCGCCTCCGACGCCTTCTTCCCCTTCGGCGACAATATCGAACGCGCGCGCCGCTCCGGCGTCTCCTATATCGCGGAGCCCGGCGGATCGATCCGCGACGATCAGGTGATCGAGACCTGCGACAAGTACGGTATCGCCATGGCCTTCACCGGCATGCGCCTGTTCCACCATTAAGGAGAACGGGGGCACGGGGAGTACGCGGCTTCTTTGAAAAGAAGCCGGAAAGAAACTTTCTGACGGACAGGGTCAGGGCTGTTATCCGCACAGACAGCTTTCCGTGTTCGAGCTTTCATTCATCATTCATCATCCGCAATTCACACAGAGGATCACGATATGAATATTGTTGTCATCGGCTCCGGCGGGCGCGAGCATGCCATCGTCAAAAAGCTCGCCGAAAGCCCGGAAATCACGAAAATCTACGCCCTCCCCGGAAACGCCGGGATGAAGGAGGCGGAGTGCGTCCCCGTCGGCGCGAAGGACATCCCCGCGATCGTCGACTTCGCGAAAAACCACGACATCGGCTTCGCGGTGGTCGCGCCGGACGATCCGCTCGTGCTCGGCTGCGTCGACGCGCTCGAGGAGCTGGGCATCCCCTGCTTCGGGCCCCGCGCGAACGCCGCGATCATCGAGGGCTCGAAGGTCTTCTCGAAGAACCTCATGAAGAAATACGGCATCCCGACGGCGAAGTACGAGGTCTTCGATTCGGCGGCCGAGGCACGCGCCTATTGCCGCACCGTCACCCCTCCCATCGTCGTGAAGGCCGACGGTCTCGCGCTCGGCAAGGGCGTGCTCATCTGCCGGACGGCGGAGGAGGCGGACCGGGCGCTTTCGGAGATCATGGAGGACCGCGTCTTCGGCGACAGCGGACGGCGCGTGGTGATCGAGGAATTCCTCGAGGGTCCCGAGGTCTCCGTGCTCTCCTTCACCGACGGCAATACCGTCGTCCCGATGGTCTCGTCCATGGACCACAAGAGAGCGGGCGACGGCGACACCGGCCTGAACACGGGCGGCATGGGCACCGTCGCGCCGAATCCGTATTACACCCCGGCCGTCGCCGAGCGGTGCATGCGGGAGATCTTCCTCCCGACGATCCGCGCGATGAACGCCGAGGGCCGCACGTTCAGGGGCTGCCTCTACTTCGGGCTGATGATCACGAAGGACGGGCCGAAGGTCATCGAATACAACTGCCGCTTCGGCGATCCGGAGACCCAGGTCGTCCTGCCGCTCCTCGACACCGATCTCTTCACGGTCATGAAGGCGACGGCGGCCGGTAAGCTCGCGGACCCGGACATCCGCTGGAAGGACGCCTCGGCCTGCTGCGTGATCCTCGCCTCCGCGGGG
>JAFZPN010000125.1 GCA_017550315.1 Clostridia bacterium | reverse complement strand
CGCTGTGGTATTCTCTGCAAAAACAGGCATGGTTTCTGACCGACGCCGGGCGGTACGATGAAGCGATGGAAAAGCTCAGGGAATACGGCAGACTCTCGGAGGACTTTGAAGTCCTGCGTCAGGAGGGAGAACCGCTCCCCTGCACCTGCCCGCTCTTCGATCTTCTGACCTGTTCCCGCCCGATCATTTACTGCAATATGACCATGCGGGAGACCGCGGCGATGAACCTGTACAACGCCCGGTTTGATCCCCTCCGCGGCCGGGAGGACTTCAAAGCCCTCTGCGCGGAGCTCGGAAAAGAAGAAGGGACCCCTTACGAGCTTGTCACCGCGCAGGAATGGTGGAAGAAAGAAAAGCAGAATCCGGCAAGCTGAGGCTCGAAGCGGTCCAGCACATAAAAGAGCGGCCCCCTGCGGCACAAGCGGGAGGAAGCCGCTTTTTCCGTTCCGATCAGTCGCGAATCTGCCCTGTGAACAACCCCCGGTTGATATGAACCCGAATACAAATCCATTGCGCCGGATTTTCGGTTATGCTATAATAGACGCAGAACGGAAGCCGGGCCCGCTTTACGTATGAATATGAACAGGAGAATGCTAACGATATGGAACACATCGGACAGAAAATCAAAGACCTGAGGAAAAAAGCCGACCTGACGCAGGACCGGCTGGCGGATTACCTCGGCGTGTCGTCACAGGCCGTGAGCAAATGGGAGGTCGGACAGGCGTCACCGGACCTCGCTCTCATCGCGCCGCTCTGCCGTGTGCTCGGGTGCACGGCGGACGAACTGCTCGGGATCGGGCAGCAGGAAATCCCGGGGCCGGGAGATGGAAACAGCCCGCCGGGCCTTTACATTGGTAGACCGGAGCGTGGGAAAACCATGGTCAAGGCGTCCTTTGAGATCGCCGCGGACAAGCTGGATTTCGACGCTGTCCGGAACGTGCTGTCCATGGAGCCTGTCCTGTGCCGGAAGAAAGAAGAATTCCCTCTTGTTTCCCAGCAGAAGGGATTGGCGAAAGATCTGTGCCTCTTTTCAACGCTCTACCGTGAGATAACGGAGACGAATGATCCCGAACCGCTCCTGAACCTTTTCCTGGATGAACTGATCGGGAAAGAAAACATCATCAACGACCTGAAAAAAGAATATCGGGCGTCGACCCGGTTTGTCGTCACGTTTTCGACATTTCACAATCCTCAGATCCGTTTTCCGGTACGATGTTTGGAATTCCTCTGCACGACGCAGACAGCGCTTGACGTGGATTCGTATGTCTATCGACAGGAATGAGTCGAAAACGGAGCAGCAGATTCCTTTTTTCTTCCCTCCGGCGAAACCCTTGACAATTCACGCGGGTGGGGTTATAATGAAGAAAAACAGGGATCTGACCCGCAAGATCGGGAGGTACATGATGAAAAAACGAATACTCGCCGTATTTCTTCTGATATGCATCCTCATGCCGCTCGTATCCTGCTCCGAGACGGGGAAGGAGGACGAGACCGTCCCGGCCGAAACCGAAGCCCCGGCAGAGACCGAGCCCCAAACGGAAGACGACCCCCTTGCCGCCATCGGCGCGCATGACTTCAGCGGAGAGGATTTCACCGTCCTCTGCCGCGCGATCCAGGATTCCGACACCTTCAACGAAGTGGACATCGAATCGGACGGCGGCGATATCGTCGACGACGCGATCTACCGGCGCAACACGGAACTGAACGAGCGATACAACATCGCGATCAAGGCGCTGCGGACCGACGGCAACTGGCCGTCGCGGGAGAATTTCCTGAACGTGATGAAGAAATCCATCCTGGCGAACGACGGGCTTTTCGACCTCATCCTCGGGTATCAGGCGTACATGAGCCCCGTCGAGGTGATGGGCTATCTCTACAATTTCCTCGACGCCGACGGGATCGATCTGGACGCGGAATATTATTACCACGACATCATCCGGGAAAGCACCCTGAACGGCAAGCTCTACTTCCTCGCCGGGGATTTCACCTATTCCGTCTGGCCGAGTATGCTCGTGTACTTCTTCAACAAGGGCATGGCGGAGTCCTACGGCGTCGAGGATCTGTACAGCCTCGTCCGCGAGGGCAAATGGACGCTCGATAAGCTCATGGAGCTCACCTCCGGCGTGTACGTGGACAAGAACGGCAACGGCGTGAAGGACGACGAGGACGCGTTCGGGTTCGCAACGGACTTCGGCAACATCGCCGACGCGTATTACGCCGCGTTCGATATCAAGCTCACCGTCCGAGGCGACGACGGGATCCCCGTCATGAACGAGGACCTCGAAAAGCTCGACGCGGTCATCACCAGGCTCTACGACTACGAGCACGACTCGAACGACGTCTACACCTTCGTCATGATGTCCAACATGACGGACAACCCGCTCGCCGACATTTTCGTCGACGACCGCGCGCTCTTCTACCCCGAGCGTCTGAAAAGCGCGATCGACTTCCGCGGGATCGAAATGAACTTCGGCATCCTGCCCTATCCGAAATGGGACGAGATGCAGGACACCTATCGTTCGCAGGCGTGGAACGGCTACAGCGTCATGGCGATCCCGAAGGACGCGAAGAACCTCGAAAAGACCGCCGTCATGACGAGTGCGCTCAACGCGTCGAGCAGCACCCTCGTGATCCCCGCGTTCTACGACAAGGCCCTGAAGGTCAAGTTCACCCGCGACGAGGAGTCGGCGGAGATGCTCGACATCATCCGGGGCGGCATCTCCTTCCAGTTCGGGTATTTCTACTCGCAGACCATCAACGACGGCTGCAACGCCTGGCGGATCCGGGACATGCTCAACACCGGCGGCAGCATCACCAGGGTGTACCGAGGTCTCAGCAAAAAACTGAACGTGAACCTCGGAACGCTCGTGGACTTCTTCAAGCGCGAAGAGTGAGTACTCCCAGACGCAAACCAACCAGAATCTATTTTCGATACGGAGGCTGTTATGAGCGAAAATCTGAAATCCCTCCCCTGCGTCAAGCGCTATCCGGGCAATCCCGTGCTGACCGCGGCGGATGTCCCCTATCCGGCAAGTTTGGTCTTCAACGCGGGCATCATCCCGTGGAAGGACGGCTATGCCATGATCTTCCGCAACGACTACGGCACCGATCAGGCGGCGTTCGAGGCCGGACGCGGCTTCCGGGGAACGAACATCGGCCTCGCCCTGAGCCGCGACGGCATCCACTTCGAGGTCGAACCGGAGCCGGTCTACGATCTCTCGGGCGCGGACGGCGGCGAGATCGGGCGGGCATACGATCCCCGGCTCACCGTGATCGACGGGACCGTCTACATGTCCTTCGCCGTCGACACGCGGCACGGTCTGCGCGGCGCGATCGCCAGAACGGAAGACCTGCATCACTTTGAGATCCTCTCGATGACCGTGCCGGACAACCGCAACATCGTCCTCTTCCCGGAGAAGATCGGCGGGAAATACGTGCGCCTCGAGCGTCCGATGCCCGTATACAGCCGGGGCCGCGATCGCTTCGATATGTGGCTGAGCGACAGCCCGGACCTCGTCTACTGGGGCAATTCCAAGCTCGTCGCGGGTGTGGAGGACTTCCCGTACGCCAACGACAAGATCGGACCCGGCGCGCCGCCCGTGAAGACGGATCGCGGCTGGCTCGTCATCACCCATTCGGTCGACCGGGACAACACGCGCGGCAAGAACGGCTGGGAGCCCAAGTGGCCGAAGCGGTATTCCGCGGGCATGCTCTTACTCGACCTCGAAGACCCGTCGAAGGTCCTCGGGATCTGCCGCGAACCCCTCATGGCCCCGGAGACGGACTACGAGGTGAAGAACGGCTTCCGCACGAACACCATTTTCGCGACGGGGGCGATCCTCGTGGGCGATACCCTGCGCATCTACTACGGCGCGTCCGACACCGTGATCGCGCTGGCCGAGGCGAAGATCGGCGATCTCGTCGACGCGTGCCTCGCGGGAGGGCCGAGATGAAGGATTGGGAAAACGATGTTCTGACCCTCGGATTCCTCGGATTCGGGGAGATGGGCTCCGCGATCGCCGCGGGGATCGGGCAGGCCGACGGGGAGGCGCGGGAAAAGGTGCGCTTCCTCGCCTGGGCGCCGCATGCCGAACCGCTCCGGCGACGCGCGGAACAGACGGGCGCGGAGGTAGCCGCCTCTGCCCGGGAGCTCTGCGAAAAGAGCGACGCCGTGATCCTCGCCATGAAGCCGGATCAGTGCGCCGCGGCGGTGACCCCGGTCCGGGATCTGCTGCGCGGCAAGCCGGTGCTCTCGATCGTCAACGCCTGGACCCTCGCGATGTTCGAGGAGCTGCTCGGAGACGGCGCGCGGGTGCAGTGCGTGATGCCGAACACACCGGCGAAGGTCGGGCGCGGCGCGTTCCTCTTTGCGGAGGAGAACACCCTCCGGCCCGAAGAGCGCGCGCGGATCACGGAGCTGTTTTCGCTGGCCGGCGCGGTGATCGAGCTGCCGGAGAAGAAGATCCCGGCGGCGACGTCGATCACGGGATGCGGTCCGGCGTTCCTCTATATGGTGATCGAGGCGCTCGGCGACGCAGGCGTGAAGAACGGATTGAAGCGTCAGGCGGCGTATGAACTGGCGGCCCGGACGATGCTCGGCGCGGCGGAGATGGTCCTGCGCGGAGAGGGGCATCCGGGTGCTTTGAAGGATGCGGTCTGCTCGCCGGGCGGCACGACGATCCGGGGGGTCGCCGCGCTCGAGGAAGCCGGGATGCGTTCCGCGTTCATCAAAGCCGTCGACGCGACGCTGGGGAAATGAGAATTACGAACGATGAATTAAGAATTAAGAATGAAGAATGGGATTTCCTATGGAATTTCATGTCTATACCCCGACGGAGATCATAGCGGATCCGCAAATGGTGGATTCTTTTCTGGATATCATGGCACAGAATCTATCTTGGTTATTCGGGCCGGATATGGATTCGGAGGAGAATCGTAATGAATGGAAACGAAACAACTTGTTATGCGTCAATCCTATCCTTCATGCGGTTGTTGGGTATCGCGATTCAAAGATGGTTGGGTTCATTCATTATTCAATTCAAAATCACAAGCTAATCTTTCATGAATTTGAAATAACGCTTGACAACAGATTTGCTCCCTCTCTCATACGCGGGCTTCTGAAAACGCTGTTTTCTGCTGAGTCCTGTCATTTCGACACGATGCATTTTTATATAAACAGAAAAAACGAACGCTCTCTGGACAACTTTGCCAGATATGCGTCTCGTTATGAAGAACTGCCGCGAGGTTATTCTTTTATCGTCGATGAAGAAAAGACCGCGGGAATAGTTTCGCGTTTTTCATAAACATGTTCTCCGGTATATTGATGAATTCAAAAAACGCTGCCGCTCAAAGCGAACGACAGCGTTTTCGTTTTCACGGAGGATAGCGGGCGACGTCAGTTCCCGAGATTGTCAAACTTGTCCATCATCTTGTCGAGGGACTTGTTCACGATCTTCGTGACCTTCGCGTACTGGGAGGCGAGGTCGGTGTTGTAGCTGTCGGCCATGGTGTACAGCATCGAGCTGATGCCGAAGCCGCCGAGATAGCCGATATCGTACTTGATCGACGAAATGATGATGTCGAGGGAGACCGTCGATTCCTCGTCGCGGGAGACCTTGCCGAGCAGCGTGACGTCATAGTACGCCGGGGTCAGCTCGTTCTTCGACGCCGCGCCGAGCGCATCCATCACGTAGCCGGTCTTCTCGTAGTCGAGGTTGTCCGCCGGGATCACGATGGTCGCGCACACGTTCGGGTTCACGCAGTGGTGGTAGCCGTCCTGCGCCTCGTCGTATTTCGGCATGGGCATGATGCCGAAGTCGGATTCCATGTCGCGCATCGTGGCGACCGCGTGCAGCTCGCCGTAGTAGAACAGGGACTTGTCGCTCTGGTACATCTTGAACGCAGGCTGTTCGCCGACGCCCGCGCGGGACCAGGAGTAGGTAATGTCCGGATTGTACATCAGCGTGGAGAGCTTCTCGATGACGGAGACCGCGCGCTCGGACATGAAGGTGTTCTCCGGGATGCCGTCCGCGTTCGTCGTGAAGAAGTCCACGTCGCAGCCGATCAGGGCCAGCGCGATCATGTCGCAGAAGCAGATCAGGCCGAAGCGGTCTTCCTGCGTCATCTTGCCGTCGCCGTCGAGGTCCTTGGACACCTGCGTGCCCATCTCGACCATCTTGTCGATCGTCCACTTACCGGCCTGCATGATCTCATAGGGGTTCTCGAGCTGATGATCCGCGAGGATGACCTTGTTGAACATGATGACGCCGATGGATTTCTTGTACATCGTGCCGATGTCGCCCGTCAGGCAGAAGTTCATGCCCTTGATCTGGAGGTCGCCGAGGATGTTCGGGTCCCACCACGCCGCGCCGAGGTCGAGCGTGCCCTGGGAGGCGAAGTGGTTCAGCTCGTGGATCGTGCCGTTCTGCGCGACGCTGAAGGAGTTCTGCATCGCGAGGGTCGCGATCTGATACGCGCCGTCGCCGGAGTTCACGGAGTTCGTGAGGGTCCCCGTGTCGCCGGAGCCGCTCATGTAGGCGGGCGTCACGCTGACGTTCAACAGCTCGTCCACCTGCTGCATACGGGTATAGACCGCGTCGTTGAGGACTTCGCCGGTGATCTCTTCCGCGCTCCAGTCGACGTCGCCCCAGATGCCGCCGTCGTTCGGATAGGTCAGGACCGTGAAGGTCATGCCGCCGTAATCGGTGCCGGCGGGGATGTTCGCGGCATAGCGGGAGGGTTCGGTCTCCTCCTCGCCGCCCTCGTCCGCGGAGGGGGTGTTCGTTCCGGCGTCGGGCGTGTCGGTGCCGCCGTCGGCGTTGGGTTTGCTCTCGGAGCATCCGGCCGCCATGGGCAGGAGCAGGGCGAGGCAGAGAAGAATGGAAATGAGTTTTTTCATGGTTTCCTTTCCTTTTGATGAAATACTTTGCTCAACATGCTTATCATACACGAAACCGGCGGATTTGTCAAGGGGATGCCGGATTTCCGCGCCGACCGATCTTTTCTCCCGCTCATGGACCCAAACAGAAAAAATATATCGAAAATCGATAAAAAACTATTGACATTCGATTCTGGATGTGCTATGATAGGGACGGACAAAACCGAAAGGAGAAATCTCATGACACAGAAAACCTTTGCAAATCTTCTGAAAGCGGTGATCGTGCTGGCGCTCTTCTGCTGCGCGATCGTCTATATCCTGTACGTGCCGGCCATCGCGCGGGAAGCGGCGGACAATTTTGCCGAACTTGCGGCCCTGTATGTCCCGGCGCTTGTGTTCGTCGAGCTGACGGCCCTGCCGATCCTCCTCGCGCTCGTGCTCGCATGGCAGATCGCGCACGCCGTCGGGCAGGACAATTCTTTCTGCCGCGCGAACGCCTCCCGGATGAAGGCGATCTCGCTCCTCGCTCTCGGGGACGTCGTATACTTCTGGATCGGCATCGCCGTGTTCGGGTTCGGCTGGGGCGCGGCGTCCGGACCGGAGTTCATCCTCGCCGTCCTTATCGGATCCGCGGGGATCATCCTGTCCGTCTGCGCAGGCGCGCTCTCCCATCTCATCCTCAAAGCGGCCCTGCTGCGCGAGGAAAACGATCTGACGGTGTGAGGCGCGATATGATTATAGTGAATCTGGACGTCATGCTCGCGAAGCGGAAGATGAGCCTCACGGAGCTCTCGGAGAAGGTCGGCATCACGCAGGCGAACCTCTCCATTTTGAAAAACGGACGCGCCCGGGCGGTGCGGTTCGACACCCTCGACAAGATCTGCCGAGTCCTCGACTGCCAGCCGGGGGACATCCTCGAATACCGGGAGGATCAATAATCCCTCAGAAAATCCAAGCCCCGCTTAAGTCGGCCTGAGAACGGCTCTCTTGCGGGGCCTGCTTTTTTGTGATACAATGGGGACAACGGAAGGGCCCTCCGGAATTCTCCACCACAGGGAAGGAAAATACCATGAATCAGGAAACCATCGGAAAGAACATCCGCAAGGCGCGGCGCGACCTCGACATGACGCAGGACGCGCTGGCGGAGCGGCTCGCGGTGACGGAATCGGCTGTGAGCCAATGGGAGAGCGGCAAAACCGTCCCCGAT
>JAFZPN010000124.1 GCA_017550315.1 Clostridia bacterium | reverse complement strand
GTCGGGAGCGGGCTTCTCTTCGAGGGAGAGACCGGTCACGTCGTCCACGATGCCGATGGTGAAGTTTGCCTTCGGCGCGTCCGCTGCGAGGTTCTCATACACGGCGAAGACGGACTGCGGCGGGGTATCCTTGGAACCGAGACCGTAACGGCCGCCGACGACCTTGATGTCGCTTCTGCCGGTGACGGCGAGGGAGGTGACGACGTCGAGGTAAAGCGGTTCGCCGAGGGAGCCGGGCTCCTTGGTGCGGTCGAGGACGGCGATCTTCTTGACGGTCGCGGGAATCGCTTCGGCCAGCTTCTGCGCGACGAACGGGCGGTACAGGCGGACCTTCACGAGGCCGACCTTCTCACCGGCTGCGAGCAGATAGTCGATGACTTCTTCCGCGACGTCGCAGATCGAACCCATGGCGACGATGACGCGGTCTGCGTCCGGCGCGCCGTAGTAGTTGAAGAGCTTGTAATCGGTGCCGATCTTTTCGTTGACCTTGTCCATGTATTCTTCGACGATGGACGGGAATGCTTCGTAGTATTTGTTGCAGGCTTCTCTGTGCTGGAAGAAGATGTCGCCGTTTTCAGCGGAACCGCGGAGCACGGGGTGTTCCGGATTCAGCGCGCGGGAACGGAAGGCGGCGATGGCATCCTTGTCGACCATCGAGGCGAGATCGTCGTAGTCCCACACTTCGATCTTCTGGATCTCATGGGAGGTACGGAAACCGTCGAAGAAGTTCAGAACCGGAACTCTGCCCTTGATGGTGGCGAGGTGCGCGACCGCGCCGAGGTCCATGACTTCCTGCGGGTTGGATTCCGCCATCATCGCGAAGCCGGTCTGACGGCAGGCGTACACGTCGGAATGGTCGCCGAAGATGTTCAGGGCGTGAGAAGCGACGCAGCGCGCGGAAACATGAATGACGCAGGGAAGGAGTTCGCCCGCGATCTTGTACATGTTCGGGATCATCAGAAGAAGACCCTGGGACGCGGTGTAGGTCGTGGTGAGCGCGCCGGCTGCGAGAGAGCCGTGAACCGCACCCGCGGCGCCCGCTTCGGACTGCATCTCGATCACCTTGACGGTGTCGCCCATGATGTTCTTCAGTCCGCCGGCAGACCAGGTGTCGGTCACGTCAGCCATCACGGAAGACGGTGTGATCGGGTAGATGGCGGCAACTTCCGTGAATGCGTATGACGCATGCGCGGCAGCTGTGTTGCCATCCATGGAAAGCTTGTTTCTTGCCATGCTTGTATATCCTCCATATAAAATATAGACAAACGTCGGCTGATATGCCGTAACGGCATTTCAATCCGATCTATTATACCGCAAAAACGGCGGGATGTAAAGTCCTTTTCCCGAAAACTTGCGAGAATTTCTCCGGATTTTTCTGTTTTTTGCGAAAATACGAAATAAAGGAGAACCGCGATGAGGGCGGTCCTCCCGGTATTCAGTTTGCTTTCTGCGCGGCGGCCTGCGCCTTCAGGCGGTTCTCGGTGTTGAGGATCTTCTTGCGCAGACGGATGGACTTCGGCGTGACCTCGATCAGCTCGTCCTCGGCGATGAATTCGATCGCCTGTTCGAGCGAGAAGACCTTCGGCGGAACGAGGCGGAGCGCTTCATCGGCGCCGGCGGAACGGATCGCGGTCAGGTGCTTCTTCTTGCAGACGTTTACGGCGATGTCGACCTTCTTCGGGCACTCGCCGACGAGCATCCCTTCGTACACGGGCGTCTGCACGCCGATGAACATGATGCCGCGGTCCTGGGAGTTGAAGAGACCGTAGGAGGTCGCCTCCCCGTCTTCGGAAGCCACGAGGGACCCCGTGAACCGGGTGACGACTTCGCCCTTGTAAGGCTGATAGCCGTCGAAGATGGTGTTCATGATGCCCTCGCCGCGGGTATCGGTCATGAATTCGGACCGGTAGCCGAAGAGACAGCGCGAGGGGATCGAATACTCGATGCGCATCCGGGAGCCGTGCAGACCCATTTCGAGAAGTTCGCCCTTGCGCGCGCCGAGCTTCTCGACGACCGCGCCGACGGAATCTTCCGGAACGTCGATCGTGACCTTTTCCATCGGCTCGCAGCGCACGCCGTCGATGGTCTTGTAGATCACACGCGGCGTGGAGCAGCAGACCTCGTAGCCCTCGCGGCGCATCGTCTCGATGAGGATCGAGAGGTGCATCTCGCCGCGGCCCGCGACCTTGAAGCTGTCGGTGGTCTCGCCGTCCTCGACGCGGAGGGAGACGTCCTTGAGGGTCTCTTTATAAAGACGCTCGCGGATCTGGCGGGAAGTGACGAACTTGCCCTCGCGTCCGGCGAACGGGCTGTCGTTGACGGAGAACGTCATTTCGAGCGTCGGCTCGGAGACCTTCACGAATTCGAGCGGCGTGGGATCGAGCGGGGAGGTGATGGTGTCGCCGATCGTGATTTCAGAAGCGCCCGAGAAGCAGACGATGTCGCCCATCCTCGCCTCGGTGACGGGCTTGCGGGTCAGACCGTCGATCGTGTAGAGCGAGACGATCTTGGTCTTCTTCGGCGGGGCGTCCGGGGTGGGATAATTGACGATGACGGCTTCCTCGCCTTGACGGATGACGCCGCGCTCGATCCGGCCGATGCCGATGCGTCCGACATAATCGTTGTAGTCGATGGAGGAGACGAGAAGCTGCAGGGGCGCGTCGATATCGCCTTCGGGAGCCGGGATATGTTCGAGGATCGTATCGAAGAGCGGATCGAGATTCTCGCCGGGTTCGTAGGGCGTGAGGGATGCTTTTCCCGTCCGTCCGCTGCAGAAGAGGACCGGGGAGTCGAGCTGCTCGTCGGTCGCGTCGAGGTCGAGCAGGAGTTCGAGGACCTCGTCCGGCACTTCATCGAGGCGCGCGTCTGGGCGGTCGATCTTATTGACGACGACGATGATTCGGTGTCCGAGCTCCATGGCCTTGCCGAGCACGAAGCGCGTCTGGGGCATGGGGCCTTCCGCCGCATCCACGAGGAGGATGACGCCGTTCACCATTTTCAGAATGCGTTCCACCTCGCCGCCGAAATCCGCGTGGCCGGGGGTGTCGACGATGTTGATCTTCACGCCGTTCCGGACGACCGACGTATTCTTCGCGAGGATGGTGATGCCGCGTTCCCGTTCGAGATCGCCGGAGTCCATGACGCGCTCCCGGACGACCTGATTTTCATGATACGTGTCGCACT
>JAFZPN010000123.1 GCA_017550315.1 Clostridia bacterium | reverse complement strand
TGCGCGCGGAACTGCCGGCGGGCCGCGGTCCCGATATCGTCTTCGGCGGCGAATCCCTGCTGCCCGACGTCTATAAGACGATGTCGACGGGGATCTTTATGGATTACGGGCCGTATATGACAAACGACAACGAATTCGATCCGGCGGATTATTACGAGGGCATCCTGCGCGGTGGGCGACTCTTCGATAAACAATATGTTCTTCCGCTCTCGATCGGCATGGGGGTCTTCATGACGTCCCGCGAGCTGCTCGAAGAAAACGGCATCGATCCCGACTCTCTCCGGACCTGGGACGGTTTCTGCGCGGCATGCCGCCGATACCACGAGAACAACCCCGACGGCCGCCTCTTCAACTACGGATGCGACGATAATGATTATTACCTGTACGATATGTTTCACAGCTGCGGCTTTCGTATGATCGACTACGAGAAAAACGAGGTCTCCTTCGACGAGGTGCGCTTCCGGGAAATGGTTGACCTGTGCCGCCTCTATTGTACCCCGACCGTGCCGACGGATCTGAACTGGGGAACGGGTGCGATGGACGTGCACGACAGAAATTGCCTGTTCATCAACGAAACGACGTCCAAAACGTCGCTGATTCTGAACGATGCCGCTCTGCTCATCAGCCAGTACGGGGAGACACCGTATCTGTTCTGCATTCCGGACAAAGACGGCAACGTGTGCGTGAAGCCGATCACGTATGTCGTAACGCCCGAAGCCTCGCAGAACAAGCTCAACGCATGGCGGTTCGTGAAGATCCTGCTGTCGGAGGAGGTCCAGGCGCCGAAAACCGGCACGGACGGATGGCCGTCGAATGCGTTTCCGGTCGGGGATCCCGTCAGAAAGGACGCCTTGCAAAAAATGATTGATGCCTTTCTGAATTCCTGGTATCCCCAAACGACCGAGGTCGCCGCAGCCTACCTCGAACAGGCGGACCGGATCGCCAATACTGTCCTGCTCCCGCCCGTCGTCCGGAAATATGTCATGAGCAGCATGTCACAATACATCACGAGCAAAGACGGATCGAACTATGACAAGCTGTTCGCAAAGCTGAAAAGCACGCTCGAACTCTACAAGGACGAATAAAGACGCCTTGATCCTCGCGAGACCGCGTTTGTGCAGCGACACGCCGGGATAAATCGTCTGTAACTTTTCGCAAAAACGCTTGACAGGGAGAACTTCGCGTGATATAACTGTATTGCGCGGGGTTCTCCCTTTCTGCATTCGGATGGGAGAATCCTTATGATGAGGACGAAAAAACATCCGGGAGGCATTCACTATGAAGATCAGCGACATCGACAAAAATCTCGCCGTCGAGAGCGCGACGGGGCTGTCCCCGATCGTCTGGCTCGACGCGAAGGAAGAACCGTTCCGCATTCACGGGCTGGCGGTAAAGGAAAAGGGAAGTCCCTTCCTCCGCATGCCGGCAGAGGTCGCCGCGTCCGTATCCGAAGGCGTGGCATGGCTCAACAACCATACGGCGGGCGGACGCATCCGGTTCCGCACGGATTCGCCGTGGATCGCCATGCGCGCCGTCATGCCGGACAACGCCACCATGCCGCACATCACCATGCTCGGACAGTCCGGCTTCGACGTCTACCGGAACGACGGCCCCGACTACGCCTACCGCGGCTCGCTCATGCCCGGCAACCGGAAGCACGGCTACGAGAGCTGGTGCCCGACGGACGGGAAGTGGCACACCTACACGCTCAATATGCCCCTCTACGATCCCGTCGAGGACGTGATGATCGGCCTGCACAGAGACGCGCACATCGAGGCGGCGGAGGACTATACCCATCCCGTCCCGGTCGTCTACTACGGCTCGTCCATCACCCAGGGCGGGTGCGCGTCCCGACCCGGCAACGCCTATCAGGCGATGATCTCCCGCCGCTTCGACGCGGATTTTGTGAACCTCGGCTTCTCCGGCAACGCCAAGGGCGAGGAGGCGATCTGCCGCTATCTGGCCTCCCTCGACGCCTCCGTGTTCGTCTGCGACTACGACCACAACGCGCCGAACGCCAATCACCTCGCTGCGACCCATAAGCCGCTTTATGAGATCTATCGCACAGCGCGGCCCGATACCCCGATCGTCTTCGTCACCAAGCCCGATTTCCATCCCGGCACGGAGGACGAGCGTCGGCGTCAGATCGTGATCGACACCTACGAATACGCCATAGCAAAGGGCGACCGGAACGTGCAGTTTGTCGACGGCGCGACGCTCTTTGAGGGTCCGTTCGCCGATTCCTGCACGGTCGACGGCTGCCACCCGAACGACCTCGGGTTCTTCCGCATGGCCGAAAAGATCGGCGACGCGGTGGGGAAAGTCTTGAAATAATCAGCAGAGGAAACGACCATGAAAGCCGCATTCTATCAGAACAACCGACGCCGTCTGGCCGATGCGCTCCCGGACGGCTCGCTCGCCCTCTTTTTCTCCGGATTTGCGCCCCGGAAACGCGCGGATGAGGATTATCCCTTCTTCTCCGATCGCAATTTCGTCTATCTAACCGGGATCGCACGCGACGCCGGGCTGATCCTCGCGGTGGAGAAGGACGGCGGGACTTATACCGAAAAGCTCTTCCTGCTCCCGGCGGATCTTCTGAAAGAGCGCTGGACCGGACGCCGCACGAAGGCCGACGAGGCGACCGCCCTCTCCGGGATCACGGAAATCGCCTTTACCGCCGACTTCGAGCCGTACTGGAAGGCCGCGTCGGACCGCGTGAGCACCGTTTGGCTCGATATCGATGAGACCCGCTCCCTCCGCGACTGGACCGAAGCGCACCGCTTTGCCGCCCGGATAAAAGAGGAGCACCCCGGCCTCACCGTGAAGAACAGCCGCCCGATCCTCGCCGGACTGCGCACGATCAAGGCCGACTGCGAGATCGACGCCATGCGCGAAGCGGTCCGCATCACCGGGGAGGGCATCCGCGCGATGATGCAGGGGGTCCGCGACGGCATGAAGGAATACGAGATCAAAGCGCTTTACGACAACGCGCTCGTGAAAAACGGCTGCCTCGAGCCCGGGTTCCCGTCGATCATCTCCGCCGGGCAGAACAATTTCTGCATCCACTATTACGCCTACGAAGGCACCGCGCACGACGGGGACATGGTTCTCTGCGACGTCGGCGCGTGCTATGATTTCGTCGGCTGCGACATCTCCCGCGGCTTCCCCCTGAACGGGAGATTCACCGACCGCCAGAAAAAGCTCTACGAGGCGGCGTATGCGACGTCCCAGCACCTCTTCGGCCTCATCCGGCCCGGCTATCCGATGGAGGAGGTCGACCGCGAGGCCAAGCGGTTCTGCTATACATACCTCCATGACTACGGCCTTGTCGATTCCTTCGAGAACATCGGCAAGCTCATGTGGCACGGCGGCTCACACCACGTCGGATTCGACACGCACGACATCGTCATCAGTCCGGAGAAGGTCGCGCCAGGCATGGTGTTCTGCGTCGACATCGGGATCTACTGCGAGGAGTGGGGCATCGGCTTCCGGGTCGAGGACAACTGTCTCGTCACGCCGGACGGCTGCGAAAACCTCGGCAGAAACGTCCCCCGTACGATCGAGGAGATCGAAGAGGAGATGCGGAAGGGGTAAGGCCGAAACAAGAGTAAACTGAACAGAGTGAATCCGTCAAAAAGCTGTCGCACCCAAGCGGCAGCTTTTCAAGTTATATTATTCGTATTGTTTGATTAGTTTTGAGAAATCAGATATATCAATCTCAAAAAACGAATCAAAAAAAGAATCGAAAACGAAAAGAAATTTTCATACAGGGTTGAAAAAAAGGAATTAAATGTGGTAAAATTTAAACAAACATATGAATTGGCAAGATAATGCAATTTCACTTTGAAAGGAACAGTCATATATGGCAAACAAACAACCTACAGGTTATTACGATCCGACCACAGGTATTTTCGTCAGCAGTGTGAAGAAAAAGAAGCACACTTTTGTTTGGATTGTTCTTGGTATGGAAGTATTGAAAAAGGAGTTTAATGTGTTCTTGAGAGGATAATATACTCAAAAACACACAATCATGCGGCCGTTCGGTGTCAAAACCGGGCGGCCGGTTTTCTCTAATGCATCATGTGCCCCGCAACTTTTTCGTGAATTTTCGCGCCACGTCTTGACCGTGCAAAATCCGTGCGGTATAATGTAAGGTGAAGGAATACGATCATCCGGCCGGGGAGGTTTTATGCCGCGCTTTGACAGCCTGATCTTTGATCTCGACGGGACCCTCTGGGATGCGTCCGCCGTCACCGCCGAAACCTGGCGCGAGGTCTTCCGCCGTCACCCGGACGTGAAGCCTGCCATGCCGCTCGACCGCGACGCCGTCTGCCGCTACATGGGCCTGACCAACGAGGAGCTCGCCGCGGTTTTCTTCCCGGATCTGCCGTTTGACGAGGCGTTTTCGCTTATGAACGAGAGCTGCGCGCTCGAGAACGCGTGGCTGCCCGTGCGGGGCGGGGAACTCTATCCGGATGTCCCCGAAACCCTCGCGCGGCTGACGAAGGACGGCTACCGGCTTTTCGTCGTCTCGAATGCGCAGGACGGTTACATCGAATCCTTCCTCACGGCGCACCGCCTGTGGGACCGCTTCGAGGACCTCGAATCCTCGGGCCGAACGGGGCAGGGCAAGGCTGAGAACATCCGCGCGGTGATCGATCGCCGCGGTCTCGTCTCCCCCGTCTACGTCGGCGATACCGTCAGCGATGAGGCCGGTGCGCACGGCGCGGGGATCCCCCTGATCTACTGCCGCTACGGCTTCGGCGAACGCTGGGGCCGCGGCCGGGTCACGAATTACGACTACGCCGTCGACCGCTTCGCCGATCTGCCCGGACTGCTCGAATCCCTCGCCCGGGACTGACACGCAATCATTTCATCTCCGAAGGAATCCATCATGCAGTATCAGAATTTTCACACCCACACCCGCTATTCCGACGGACACGACACGCCCCGCGAGATGATCGAGGAGGCAGTCTCCCGCGGCTTCACCTCCCTCGGCTTCTCCGACCACTCCTATGCCTGGTTCGAGTCCTATTACTCCATGTCGCAGGAGGGCACCGTCCGGCAGTTCCGGGAGATCCGTTCCCTTGCGGCCGAGTATCGCGACAAGATCAAGGTTTACGCCGGAATCGAGCTCGACGGAGAAAGCGCCATTCCGTCGCTCGACTACGATTTCATCCTCGCATCGGTTCACGAAGCCGTGCGGCACGGGCGTTCGTTCCCGATTGACTCCGGCAAGGAGCAGCACCTCGCGCTCGTGCGGGAGCTCTACGGCGGTTCCTACACCGATTTCACGAAGGACTATTACATGCGCCTGACCGAGCATGTGATCCGCAACCGGACGGACATCGTCGGCCACCTCGACCTGCCCACGAAGTATTCCACCTGCCCCGAGGACGATCCCCGCTACCGGGACGCGGCCATCGAAGCGATCCGGGAGATCGTGAAGCACTGCCGCGTCTTCGAGCTCAACACCGGCGCTATCGCCCGGGGACTCAGGACCGTGCCGTATCCGGCTTCCTTCCTGCTCGACGAGATCCGCGCGCAGGGCGGTTCGATCATGGTCAACTCCGACTGCCACTACCGCGCGAAGCTCACCTGCTGGTTCGAGGAGGCCGAAGACTTCCTCGCATCGCACGGCTTCCGCAAATGCGAGAATCAGCGTCTGAACGACCGCATCGACGGCGTCACGCTGTGGAAGTGAGTGCGGACATGGATTTCGCTTTTCTGCCGAAAAACGTGTATTCCGGGACCTACGCCGCGGGACACTGTCAGGGTATCGCCGTCGATCTCGAGAAGGGCTATCTGTACTACTCCTTCACGACGGTCTTCGTGAAGACGGACCTCGCGGGCAATTTCATCGGATCCGTGACGGGTCTCTGCGGGCATCTCGGCTGCATCGCGTTCAATCCGGACGACGGGCGGGTCTACGGATCGCTCGAATACAAGAACGACGCCATCGGACGCGGGATCGTGCAGATGCTCGGCGGCGGGATCGAGATCCCGGACCGCTTCTACATGGCGATCTTCGACGTCGACCGGATCGACCGCGCGGACATGCCGGCCTCGGAAGCGATGCGCTGCGCGTTTCTGCGCGAAGTCACGGACGACTACCTCGCCGAGGTGAAGCTCGCCGACGGGACGGTTTTGAAGCATCGCCACGGCTGCTCCGGCATCGACGGCACCGCGACCGGTCCGGACTTCGGCGAGGCGGACGATCCCGCAGCGAAGCGCTGGCTCTTCGTCTCCTACGGCGTCTACGGCGACACGACGCGCCGGGACAACGACTATCAGGTGATCCTGAAATACGACCTCGACGAATTGAACGCCCTCTCCGCGCCGCTCTCGCAGGACGACATGCACGGCATCGGACCGGACAAGCCCGCGTCGAAGTACTTCGTGTACACCGGGAACACGGAATACGGCGTGCAGAATCTCGAGTACGATCCCGCGTCGAAGAAGTACCTCCTCTGCGTCTACCGCGGGAAAAAGCCGGCGTTCCCGAATCCGCCGATGTTCGCCTGCGACGCCCGGATCGCGCCGAAGCGGGAGATCCTTCGCGGCGTCGAACCCGAGACCGTCGGCGACGTCCTAACGCTCGATGAGCACGGCGTGAACGGGATCGATTTTCCGCGCGGGGATACGGGGATCGCCGCGCTCGGGGACGGGTATTTCTACGTCTCCCACCACGGCAGGAACGAGAACGGCCAGTACACCGACGTGAAGCTCTACCGTCAGGTGGACGGCGCCTTCACGCTGGTTTGACATTTTGAGACAAAAAGAAATGAGGCCGGGCGCTTGTCCCGGATCCTCAAACCATGCAAATTGACAGGAGGCTGACTATGGCAAAGATCAAGATCGGTGTGTTCGGCGCGGGACGCGGGATGACGATGATCCGGCAGATCCTGCACTCGAAGGAAGCGGAGCTGGTGGCGGTGTGCGACAAGTACAAGCCGCTCCTCGACGCGTGCCGGAAAGAGGCGGAGGCCTGCGGGCTGTACGACATCACCTACTACGAGCGCTTTGATGACTTTTATAACCACGACATGGACGCGGTCGTCTGCGCGAACTATGCGCACGAACACGCCAAATTCGGCATCAAGCTCTTGAAAAGCGGCCGGCACATCATGACCGAATGCCTCACCGTTGCCAATATGGCGGAGGCGGTCGAGCTCATCGAGACGGTCGAGCAGACGGGGAAGATCTATACCTATGCGGAAAACTACTGCTATACTCCGGTCCGCTGGGAGATGCGGAACATCTACCGCTCCGGCGCGCTCGGCGAGCTGATGTACGCGGAGGGCGAATACCTCCACGACTGCTCCTCCATCTGGCCGCAGATCACCTACGGCGAGCGGAACCACTGGCGCAATATGATGCCCTCGACGTTCTACTGCACGCACTCCATCGGCCCGATCCTCTACATGACGGGGCTTCGCCCGGTGCAGGTGTCCGCGTTTGAGACGCCGAACATGCCGTTCATGCGCAACCTCGGCACGGCATCCGGCTCGCTCGGCATGGAGATCGTCACGCTCGAAAACGGCGCGATGCTCAAATCCCTGCACTTCAACATCAAGTCGACCCGCCACTCGAACTACCAGCTCAACGGCGATCTCGGCGGCGTGCAGGATCTCGGCAACGGTCAGATCGCGGTCTACACCGAAAAACCCGGCGAGAACGGACGCGGCGAGCACAAGGTCTACACGCCCGCTCCCATCGTGGCCGGAACGGAAAACAGCGGCCACGGCGGCGGCGACTTCTTCACGACGTACTACTTCATCCGCTCGATCCTCGGGGACGAAGAGGCGCATGAGCGCGCGATCGGCGTGTACGACGCGGTTGACATGTGCATCCCCGGCACGCTCGGCTACCGCTCCATCGTGATGGGCAACCAGCCGATCAAGCTCCCGAACCTGCGCAACAAGGATGAGCGCGACGCATGGCGGAACGACACCTTCTGCACCTTCCCGGAGAGCGCGGGCGACATGCTCGTCTCGAACAATGTTCACGAACAGATCAACATTCCCGACGAGGTCTTCGATGAGGTTCGGAGACGCTGGGAAGCGGGCGAACCGGGCTGAGCGGAGGAACCATGGAAATCAAAGACATTCTCTCTCACGTCGATCACACCCTCCTCGCGCAGGACGCGACCTGGGACCGGATCCGGGCGATCGTCGACGACGGGATCGCGTATCATACCGCCTCCGTGTGCATCCCGGCCTCCTAGGTGAAACAGGCGGCGGAATATGCGGCGGGGCGCGTTCCGATCTGCACGGTCATCGGCTTTCCGAACGGGTATTCCACGAGCGCGTCGAAATTCTTCGAGGCAGCAGACGCCGTCACGAACGGTGCGGACGAGGTCGATATGGTCATCAACATCGGCTGGCTCAAGGATCGCCGGTATGACGATCTGCTCGAAGAGATCCGCGGCGTCCGGGCGGCGATGGATCAGGTGAGCCCGGGTAAGATCCTGAAGGTCATCATCGAGACCTGCCTCCTCACGGAGGAAGAGAAGATCAAAATGTGCGATATCGTCTCGGATTCCGGCGCGGACTACATCAAAACCTCGACCGGATTCTCGAAGGGCGGCGCGACCTTTGAGGACATCGCCCTCTTCGCCGCGCACGTCAAAAACGGCCTCAAAATCAAAGCCGCGGGCGGGATCTCCTCGATTGCCGACGCAGAGCGGTTTCTCGCCCTCGGAGCGGACCGTCTCGGCACCTCCCGCATCGTGAAGATCGTCAAGGCGGAAGAGGCCGCATCCCAATAACCGGAGGACATCATGTCAACCCCTCACAATACTGCCAACCTCGGCGATTTTGCCAAAACTGTCCTCATGCCGGGCGATCCCCTGCGCGCGCAGTTCATCGCGGAGAACTTTCTCACGGATGCGCGGCTCGTGAACAACGTCCGCGGCATTCAGGGCTACACCGGCACCTACCGCGGCATCCCCGTGTCCGTCATGGCGAGCGGCATGGGCATCCCCTCGGTCGGGATTTATGCCTACGAACTCTACCGTTTCTACGGCGTCGAAAACATCCTGCGCGTCGGATCGGCGGGCGCGATGCAGGAAAGCGTGCACCTGCGCGATCTCGTCTTCGGGATGGGCGCCTGCACGGATTCCGCCTTTGCCTCCCAGTTCGGTTTGAACGGAACGTTCGCGCCGATCGCCTCGTGGGAGCTTCTCTCAGCCGCCGTGGACGTTGCCAAAGCGCGCGGATTCCGCTATCACATCGGGAATCTCTTCTCGACCGACCTCTTTTATGCCGAACGCGGCGAGGAAGTGACCGCCTCTTGGAAGAAGATGGGCGTTCTCGCGGCGGAGATGGAAGCGGCCGGCTTATACACCATCGCGGCGAGAACGGGGAAACGCGCGCTCGCGCTCTGCACCATCTCCGACCACATGCTCACCGGGGAGGAGACGCGGCCCAACGAGAGGCAGACCACCTTCACGCAGATGATCGAGGTCGCGCTCGAGACGGCGGTCCGGATGGAGAACGCCGGTGCGGACGGTGCGGCGACGCCGTAACAAAACACATCAGGAGCAATCATGACAACACTCATTGAGCTATTTGACCGGTCCCCGGTAGAGAACCTTCTGGCAACGCTGGCTCTCCGGCCGGACCGGACCGTCTACCTCGGCACGGACATGCGGCGCATCACGCGTCAGCTTCCGATGTACGAGGAGATCCTGCGCGGACGCGGGATTCCGACCGAGCTGTCCTGCCGGAGCGCGGCGAAGAACGATCTCGATTCCACCCTGAGCGCCATCGACGCGATCCTCGACGAATGCTCCGACGAGTCTGGCGAGATCTGCATCGTCGACATCTCCGGCGGAGACGAGACCTTGCTCCTCTCCGTCGGGATCATCCTCGGCGCGAGAGCCGGGCAGGGAAGACGCCTCCTCGCCTTCCGGTGTTCGCCGCTCACGCGCATGGCATCCTTCTTCCTCGTCCGCCGGGGAAAGAACGGGAAGCTCGTCGTGGCGCGGGAACAAATGGATTTCTCCGCGACGGGCGAGAATCCCCTCTGCCTCTCGGTTGACGAGATCGTCACCCTCCACGGCGGAAAGATCACCTCGCGCAACGATCCCGTCCTGCCCGGCAGCGCGGAGGCCGCGGACATCGACGCCCTCTGGGAGCTCAGCATCGAAGACTGCGCGGCGTGGAACGTGGTGGTCAACCGCTTTTCCACCGACGTCAGCAAGTACGCGGCGGGCGACGGCCTCTATTCGATCCCCGAGACCGCGTTCGGCAAGGGCAAGAACAAACTGGATCCGGTCTTCTTCAAGAATCTGTGCCGCAAGGGCCTCATCCACCTCGATCCCTTCGGAGAGGGCGGCGTTTTCCTCTTCCGCTATAAGAACAAGATCGTGCGGGAGTGTCTGACAAAATCCGGCTCGGTGCTGGAATACATGACCCTCAAGACCGCGATGAGCGTGGTGGAAAACGGGCATCCTCTCTTTGACTCCGGGGAGACCGGCGTCATCCTCGACTGGGACGGCGTGTCGAACGGTACGAAGAACGAGATCGACGTCATCCTGACCCGCGGCGTGACCCCGGTGTTCATCTCGTGCAAGAACGGTGACGTCAGTGTGGACGAGCTGTATAAGGTGGCAGCGGTGGCGGACCGCTTCGGAGGCGATTTCTCCCGCCGCGCGATCATCGCGACCTCGTATTTCGACCCGAAGAGCAAGGCGTATCCCGGCCCGTCGGCGGTGAACAACATCGAAGACCGCGCCCGCGACATGGGCATCCGCACGGTGGAGCAGCCGCACAAAATGTCGGCGGAAGAGTTTGCCGCCGCGCTCGCGAAACTGGTGAAATAAGAACATAAGGAAAGCTCCCGCGCGGGGCTTTCTTTTTGTCCGCATAAGCCGGAAAATAAAAAAACTGCCGCAGGTGATGCAGCAGTCTTTCTTTGTGTCAAGATGCTCAGCCGATTCTGCTCGGATTGACCTTGATGCCGGGGCCCATCGTCGCCGCGAGGACGCAGCTCTTGATGTACTGACCCTTGGCAGCGGCCGGCTTAGCCTTGATGATCGCGCCGAGCAGGGTGTCGAAGTTCTCGCCCAGCTTTTCCGCGCCGAAGGAGGCCTTGCCGATCGGGCAGTGGATGATGTTGGTCTTGTCAAGACGGTATTCGATCTTACCGGCCTTGGCTTCCTGAACGGCCTTAGCCACGTCCATGGTGACGGTGCCGGCCTTCGGGTTCGGCATGAGACCCTTCGGACCGAGGACACGGCCGAGACGGCCGATGGTGCCCATCATATCCGGGGTCGCAATCACGACGTCATAGTCGAACCAGTTTTCCTTCTGGATCTTCTCGACGAGATCGGCGTCGCCGACGAATTCCGCACCGGCGGCTCTGGCCTGATCCGCACGGTCGCCCTTCGCGAAGACGAGGACGCGCACGGTCTTGCCGGTACCGTGGGGGAGAACGATGGCGCCGCGGACCTGCTGGTCAGCGTGACGGGAGTCGACGCCCAGACGGACGTGAACTTCGATCGTTTCGTCGAACTTCGCGTTGGAAGTCTGGCAGACGAGACCCATCGCCTCGGCGGGATCATACAGCTTGGACTTTTCGATCAGCTTGACGCTGTCCTTGTATTTCTTGCTCTTAAACATGCTTCCGTACCTCCTCAGTCAGCAACGGTCACACCCATGGAGCGGGCGGTACCGGCGATCATGCTCATGGCGGCTTCGATGGAACCTGCGTTGAGGTCCTTCATCTTGGTCTCGGCGATCTGACGGATCTGATCCTTGGTGATCGTGGCGACCTTCTGCTTGTTGGGGGTCGGGGAAGCGGTTTCGATGCCGCAGGCCTTCTTGATGAGAACGGGAGCCGGCGGGGTCTTGGTGATGAATGTGAAGGAACGGTCCGCGTAAACGGTGATGACAACGGGGATGATCAGGCCGATGTCGTTCTTCGTTCTTTCGTTGAACTCTTTCGTGAAGTTCGGGATGGCGACGCCGTATGCGCCGAGGGCAGGGCCGACCGGCGGCTGGGGAGTCGCTTTACCGGCGGGAAGCTGCAGCTTGATGTAGCCAATAACTTTCTTTGCCATTGTAAAAAACCTCCTGAGTGGTATCAAACGGGACGCCTTGAGAAAATTTGCATCCCTCCCACTGTGCGGCGCTGGATGATAAGGAGCTGCGCCCGGCTCCTGTGCGCGGAGTGCTTATTTCGCGCGCTCGACGTATTTGCGGTCGAGGTTGACGGGAATGTCGCGGCCGACGGTGGATACGATGACGGTGGCCTCGCCGGTCTCCTCGTTGAGGGCGGTGAGACGTCCGCTGTAACCCCGGAAGACGCCGTCGATGATGTTCACCGTATCGCCCACGGAGAACGCGGACGCGGCGACGGTCTCGGGCTCGTCCCGGATGATGGCGGCTGCTTCCTCTTCGGTGAGCGGAACGGGCTTGGATCCCGGGCCCACGAAGCCGGTAACGCCGCGGATGTTGCGCACGACATGCCAGGTTTCATCGGTCATGACCATCTTGACGAGGACATAGGACGGGAAGATCTTCGACTCTACTTCCTTCTCGTGACCGCCGTCGGATTCGACGACGACCTCGGTCGGGATGCGGATATCGGTGATCATATCGTGCAGACCGCGGTTTTCGATGATCTTTTCGAGGTTGGTTTTGACTTTGTTTTCATAGCCCGAGTAGGTGTGTGCGACATACCATTTCAGGCCTTCGTTCATCTCATTGATATCGCTCATGGATCAGATAACCTCCTTCTTCTGACGGTTGACGGGGAACGCGCGCTCCCCTCTCGTACTCAGAGAACGCGGCTCAGTCCGACGATCGCATTGGAGAACGCATAGTCGAGAATCCCGAGGAAAATCGCGAACACGATGGTCACGACGATGACGACGATCGAGTTCTGCTTCACGGATTCCCAGTTCGCCCAGGTGACCTTCTTGCACTCTGCGCGGACGGTTTTCAGCCAGGCTTTGGCTCTCTGGAAGAAGGACGGTTTGTCCGACTTTTTGGGAGCTTTATCCGCCGTCTTTTCGGTGGTGGTCTTGTTTTCGTTTTCAGCCATCTTCAAAAAGCTCCTTGATGATTACTTCGTTTCTCTGTGGATGGTGTGCTTACGGCAGAAACGGCAATACTTTTTGAGTTCGAGTCTGTCGGGGTCGTTCTTCTTGTTTTTCTTTGTGTCGTAGTTACGCTGTTTGCATTCGCTGCAGGCAAGAGTAATCTTCACTCTCATATCGGCACCTCCTTGAAAAATTAGACCGACCAGCACGGTCCGGATGAACCGCGCGCGGCCCGTATCGTACCTCCCTCTGCGGAAGGGGCGGGAGATCCCCCGGCGTTTTCCCTGACCGATGAAAGAAGGGGAAGAACGCACAAAAAAGAACCCTCTGGCAGAGGTGACATTATTATACCACAGGGAAAATCATTTGTAAAGAGGGAAAAGAACAAAAATCCGGGGAATTTGCCCGTTATTCTTATGCACCTTCGCCCGCACTGCGCAGTTTTTCCCGAAAAATCCCGCGCATTCCGTCATTTTTCCGCGCGCCGTACTTGATTTCCCCGCAGAAATCCACTATAATATAAATACCGAAGCATCATCCGAACGGAACCCATGGAAACGCAAAAAGGCGGTATCATCGTGAATCAGCATCCGGATAACAGGAATTCGTCGAATTCCGCTCCTTCCAACTACAATCGTTACAACAACACGCCGACACGGACGCAGCCCGCGGAACAGCGCACGAATCCGAACGGCGGTCAGCAGCAGAGGCGCGCCCTCACCGAAGAGGAACGCCGGCGCATCGACGCCGCCAGACGCGCAGCCGCGCAGAGACGGGCGGAGAATCCCGGCGCCGCGAATCCGCAGAGGAGACCGGCCGGACAGCGGAACGTCCCGCAGGGAAACGTACAGGGCCACCGTCAGCGCGCCGCGATGGTGAACGATCCCCGGCAGCAGGCGGATCGCCCCGTGACCCAGCAGAGCCAGGCGTCCCGTGACCGCGCGCACCGCGACTCCAAACCGAACGGCGGGTTGATCCTCTTCCTCCTTCTCGCCGCGATCATCGTGGGCGTATCGATCTGGCAGATCACGAAGAACGCGAAGAACGCGCCCGCGGAACCGGACCAGACGACCGTCACCGCGCTTGCCGACGTGCCGTACGTGACCGAGATCGGCGCCGATACGCTTGCAAATACCGGCACCGCGGCGCAGGATCCGGCTGCAGCGGAGGATACGCCGACAGCTTTGGAGGATCCCGCGGCGGCGGAAGAGTATTCGATCTCGACGGATAGGCCGGCAGAGGCGGAGAACGAAGAGCTCCCGCCCGACACGCCCGCGCCCGATCCGAACGCTGTCAACCTCACGCTCTACGATACCCAGACCGTGCCGAATACCATGCTCGACGAGGGGACACTCATTCTCGTGAACCAGACCCATCCTTTTGAAAAGGCTGACACGGTCGAGGTGAAAAACGCGTTTGACGCGAAGAACGGGGATTTCAAGGTCTCCTCGTCGTCGCTTTCTCTCGCGCCCGTCGCTCTCGACGCGTTTGTCAAGCTCGCCTCGACCTTCGCGGAAGAGACGGGCTCGCATGAACTGCTCCTCAACAGCGGTCACCGCACGATCGCCGAACAGCAGGACATCCGGGAGTACTACCTGTCGACGCAGGGCGAAGACTATGTCCGCGCCTATGTGGCCTATCCGGGCGAGAGCGAACACCATACCGGCCTCGCGTGCGACCTCACTTTCTATACCGACGACGGACGCAACGTCCCGATCCCCGACTACCCCAACGGAACGTGGATCGCCTCGTACGCCTCGGACTTCGGCTTCATCCTCCGCTATCCCGAGAACAAGAGCGACATCACGGGCATCGCGAACGAACCGTGGCACTTCCGCTATGTCGGCCTCCCGCATTCCCATGTCTGCGAAGCGAAGAACTGGTGCCTCGAGGAGTATATCGAAAATATTCAAAACTACTCCGCCGAGGGGACGCTGCTTTACATTACGCAGTCCGGCGACGTCTATGACGCGGAGGCCGCGGACGGACTACCGACGACCAACGGCTGGCTGATCTATTTCGTCCCGAAGGAATCGGGCTCCTCGACGTCGTTCAAGGTCGTGCGCGGCTATGATTACGAGGTCTCCGGCACCAATGCGGGCGGCTTCATCGTCACGATTTTCCTCGGATAGAACCGTTTCCCACACAAACTTTCCGCATCCTTCATCGAACCTTCCGCAAGTCTTCAAAAAACTGTCACATTGGGGAGATATAATAGGCGCGTAAAGAAAAAAAGAGACCGCGCGAACCCCGCGGCAGAAAGGAACGGATATGAAAGACTTTGAATTTGAGAACACGATGAACGAGAACGGGAACGTTCAGAACGAAACGACCGAAACAACCGAAACGACCGAAGCAACCGAACCGAGCGACGCACTTGAAACGAACGAGCAGATCGTGAGCGCCGCCCGTGAGACGGCCGAGACCGTCGAGAATACCACGGACGACGTCGAGGATATCCTCCGTCACGCGCAGGAGGCGAGCAATCCGCAGCCCATCCGCAACGCGCAGCCGCAGCCCGTCCGTCCGGCGCCGCAGAGCGCGCAGGGCACATACAGCCCGTATCCGAACGGCACGTACAGACCGCAGCAGCAGAACCCCTATAACGCCGCCGGGACAGCGCCGAATCAGGCGTACCAGAGATACCAGAATACGAACCCGCAGTACACCGCGTACCGCCCGGCGAACGGCAGCACCGGCAATGCCTATTCCCCTGCCGCGAACGGTTACAATCCCCAGAACCGCAGCTACAACGCCTACGGCGCAACAGCCGATCCGCAGACCGCGCAGATCGCCTACACGCCCGCTCCGAAACAGAAGACGAAGAAGTCCGGCTCCGTAAAAGCCGTGGCGATCATCTGTGCCTGCGCCGTGATCCTCTCGGGACTCGCGGGCTTCGGCGGTACGGTCCTCGGCAACCGGCTCACCGCGAAGAACAACGTGACCGTCACCGAAGCGACGGACACCGCGCAGAAGAACCCGGCCGCCGCCCCGACGAGCGGTGACTCCGTCGTGATCTACAAGTCTGTCGACGTCGACAACGTCACGACTTCCACCTCCACCACCGCCGGCAGCGATCTCACCTATGCGCAGGTCGCGGCCCTCGTGAAGGATTCCGTCGTCGAGATCAATACCGAGTTCACGGTCCGCGGCTACTGGCAGTACAACGCGAGCGGCGCGGGCTCCGGCGTCATCATCTCCGAAGACGGCTACCTCATCACCAACGCCCATGTCATCGTCAACGAAAGCACCGGCAAACCGGCGGAGACCATCACCGTCCGCCTTACGAACGGCGAGGAATTCCCGGCAGAGGTCGTTACCTATGATTCCGACGAGGATATCGCGATTCTGAAGATCGCCGCGACAGGCCTCACGCCCGCGCGCTGCGGCGACAGCGACCGTCTGACCGTCGGCGAAGAACTCATCGTCGTCGGCAATCCGCTCGGCGAGCTCGGCGGTTCCGTCTCGAACGGCATCGTCTCCGCGACCCAGCGCGAGATCGAGATCGGCGGCGTGACCATGTACCTGATCCAGACCAACGCGGCCGTCAACCCAGGCAACTCCGGCGGCGGCATGTTCAACATGAAGGGCGAGCTCGTCGGCATCGTCAACTGCAAGTCCTACGGTGAAGAGATCGAAGGCCTCGGCTTCGCGATCCCGATCAACCAGGCCCTGAAGATCTCCGAAGAGCTTCTCACGAAGGGTTATGTCTCCGGCAAGCCGATGCTCGGCATCAGCCTTGACAGCGTCTCCTCCAACAGCTTCTTCTCCTTCTACAGCATCCGCTCCGGCCTCTACGTCACGGCAGTGGAAGAGGGCATGAACGATAAAGTGTTCCAGGTCGGCGACCGCATCATCGCGGTGGACGGCGAAGAGATCACCGCGAGCGAGGATGTCAAAGCCATCATCTACAAGCACGCGGTCGGCGACAAGATCAAGGTCCAGCTCTACCGCAACAACAAGCTCATGGAAGTCGAAGCCACCCTTTACGAGCGCGTTCCGACGGCTGACCAGTCCGGCAGCTTCGGCGCAGCGGACGTGCAGGGTTCCTTGAACGATTTCTTCGGCGGGAACAACTAAGCCATCCGTTCCCATCCGATCAATTCCGATTTTGAATAATTGACAACACAATAGGAGGGGTACACGCGTTCCCCTCCTGTTGGCATATCACGGAGGTACTCCCATGTATCACATTCTTGTCGTGGACGACGAAGAGATGATCCGCAAGCTGATCGCGAAGTACGCGGTCTACGAAGGCCATTCGATCACCGAAGCCGCGGACGGGATGGAGGCGATCCGTCTCTGCCGCGAAGAGCAGTTTGATCTCATGATCATCGACATCATGATGCCGGAGCTCGACGGGTTCTCCGCCTGCCGCGAGATCCGCAAGTTCTCCGACATCCCGATCATCATGCTCTCCGCCCGCGGGGAAGAGTACGACAAGATCAACGGCTTCGAGCTCGGGATCGACGACTACGTGGTCAAGCCCTTCTCCCCGAAGGAATTGATGCTCCGCGTCAACGCCGTCATGAAGCGCGCGGCGGCCAAAGCATCCGCGCCGAAGGAAGAGGAGCCCGAGGAGTCGAAGAACGAGATCGTCGAGTTCGCGGACGGCGGCCTGCGCGCGGATCTGACGGCCCGCATCGTCTACGTCGACGGACAGCGCGCGGATATGACGCCGAAGGAATACGATCTGTTCTTCTATATGATCCGCAACAAGAACATCGCCCTGACCCGCGAGAAGCTCATCACCGAGGTCTGGGGCTACGACTATTTCGGCGACGACCGGACCCTCGATACGCACATCAAGCTCCTGCGCAAGAGCCTCGGCCGATACGCGGACTTCATCGTGACGCTCCGCGGCGTTGGGTACCGGTTCGATGCGGAACGTTAAGGAAAAGCGCGGCATCAGTCTCCGCGGACGGCTGATCGTCGCTTTTCTTCTCTTCACGGCGGCGGTCCTCGTGGTGCTCTGGCTGTTCGAGACGGTCCTGCTCGACGATATCTACCGCTCCCTGAAGCTCCGCGACATCGACAAATGCGCCGCAGAAGCCGCTGCGCTGAGCGCGGAGGACGACGGGGATTATCAGACCGAGATCGGGTCCGTCGCGCTGCGGTATGACGTATGTCTGACGGTCTACCGCGTGACGGACAACGACTGGGGCCCGAGCGGCACACCCATCGCCGTCGCGCACAACCACGCCCTCTGCCTGATCCACAACGTCCAGTCGAGCACGTTTATCACGCAGCTGTACAGCGATGCGCAGGATGCGGGCGGTTCGGCCACCGTGACGCTCTCCATGAGCGATCTCTACGGCGGAAACCGCGAATCGGCGGACGAAGAAAGGGGAAAGCGCCGGAGCCGGGACCGCTTCGAGGACGAGGATGTCATCTCGATCCGTATCGTGCCGGAGGACGGGACGAATCTGCTCATCCTGATCGACTCCGAGCTCGTGCCCCTCGACGCGACGGTCCGCACGCTGCACACCCAGCTCATCTGGATCACCGTGATCCTCGTGATCCTCTCGATCGTGCTCGCGACGGTCCTTGCCTCGCGCGTGTCCAAGCCGATCCGCAAGATGAGCGAGGAGGCGTCAAAGCTCGCGATGGGCGACTACGGCGTCAACTTCGACGGGGAAGGGAGCGCGGAGACCGAAAACCTCTCGGCGACCCTCAACCGCGCTGCCTATGAGCTCTCAAAGCTCGACCGCATGCAGAAGGATCTGATTGCGAACGTCTCGCACGACCTGCGCACGCCGCTCACCATGATCGCAGGCTATACCGAGGTCATGCGCGACCTGCCGGGCGAGGCGACGCCGGAGAACTTCCAGATCGTGCTGGACGAGTGCGACCGCCTGACCAACCTCGTGACGGACATGCTCGAGGTCTCGAAATACCAGAACGGGACGCAGAAACTGAACGCCGCGCCGTTCAATTTCACCGCCGTCATCCGCCGCACGCTCGAGCGGTATCAGAAGCTCCGCGAACACGACGGCTATGTCATCCGCTTTGAAGCGGACCGGGACGTCTGGGTAAACGGGGACGAATCGCGTCTGCTGCAGGTGGTATATAACCTCATCAACAACGCCGTGAACTACACCGGGGACGACAAGACGGTCGTGATCCGGCAGACGGTCGACGGGGAAGAAGTCCTCGTCGAGGTCATCGACACGGGCATCGGCATCGCGGAGGAGGATCTCCCCCTCGTCTGGGAACGGTATTACAAGGCAAACGATTTCCACAAGCGCGCGAACATGGGAACGGGCCTCGGCCTCTCGATCGTGCGGAGCATTTTGCTTCTGCACGGCGCGCAGTTCGGTGTCAAGAGCCGCGTCAGCGAGGGCAGCAATTTCTGGTTCCGCCTCAAAACGGTCCCCCGGCCGGAGCTGACCTCCGCGGAATGAACCGTATATCCAAACCCATGCAAAAGGACTGCCGCACATCGCAGCAGTCCTTTTCGTATTATGATTAGATTCAGTCGTCCAGCGCGTCTCTGCGGGAGAGGTTGTAGCGGCCCTTCTCGTCCTGGCCGAGGAACTTCACCTTAATGCGGTCGCCGACGTTGCAGACGTCCTCGACGCGCTCGGTGCGCTTCTTGTCCAGCTTGGAGATGTGGACCATGCCTTCCTTCTTCGGGGCGAACTCGACGAACGCGCCGATCGGGATGACACGGGTCACGACGCCTTCGTAAACCGCGCCGATCTCGGGCTCGAAGATGATGCCCTGAATGATCTTCTGGGCGGCTTCGATGCCGGCCTTTTCGATGCCGGAGATGAACACGGAACCGTCGTCCTCGATGTCGATCTTCGCGCCGGTGTCGGCCTGGATGCTCTGAATGACCTTGCCCTTGGTGCCGATGACTTCGGAGATCTTCTCGACCGGGATCTTCATGGAGATCATCTTCGGCGCGTATTCGGAAACCTCCGGACGCGGTTCGGGGATGGCCTTGAGGAGAACCTCGTCGATGATATAATCGCGGCCCTTGTGGGTCACGGCAAGCGCTTCCTTGATGATCTCGGGCGTCAGGCCGTCGATCTTGAGGTCCATCTGGATCGCGGTGATGCCCTTGTGCGTGCCCGCGACCTTGAAGTCCATGTCGCCGTAGAAGTCTTCGAGACCCTGGATGTCGATCATCGTGGTCCAGCTGCCGTCCTCGGCGGTGATCAGACCGCAGGAGATACCGGCGACGGGAGCCTTGATCGGAACGCCCGCGTCCATGAGAGCGAGGGTGGAGCCGCATACGGAAGCCTGGGAGGTCGAGCCGTTGGAGCTGATGACCTCGGAGACGCAGCGGATGGCGTAGGGGAACTCCTCCACGGACGGGAGCACCGGGATCAGCGCGCGTTCTGCGAGAGCGCCGTGACCGATTTCCCGTCTGCCCGGGCTGCGGGAAGCCTTCGCTTCGCCGACGGAATAACCGGGCATGTTGTAATGGTGCATATACCGCTTCGTTTCTTCCTCGGAGATGCCGTCGAGCATCTGGACGTCGGCGATGGAGCCGAGGGTCGCGATGGTCAGGACCTGGGTCTGGCCGCGGGTGAACATGCCGGAACCGTGGTCGCGGTCGAAGAGGTGAACCTCGGCGGCGAGGGGACGGATCTGATCCATCTGTCTGCCGTCGACGCGCTTCTTGTCCTCGAGGAGCCAGCGGCGGACGATCTTCTTCTGGATCTTGTAGATGAGCTCGGGGAGCATGACATCGAGGCCTTCGTACTTCTCGGAGAACTTCTCGAGAATGTCGTCCTCGATGGGCTGCATTCTTTCGTCGCGGATGTTCTTGTCATCCGTGTCGAGCGCGTTCATGACGTCCTTTTCGCAGTACGCGAAGATCTCGTCGAACATGTCGTGATCGAGCTCCATGGAGGGGTATTCAAACTTCGGCTTGCCGACCTCGGCGACGACGGTGTCGATAAACGCGACGAGCTTCTTGATTTCCTCGTGCGCCTTCATGATGGCGTCGTACATCATGTCGTCGGAGACCTCGGCGGCGCCCGCTTCGATCATGACGACCTTTTCCTTCGTGCCGGCGACGGTGAGCTCAAGGGAGCTGCGGTCGCGCTGTTCGGCGGTCGGGTTGATGATGAGGCCTTCTTCCTCGGTCAGACCCATGAAGACGCCGCCGATCGGGCCGTTCCACGGAATATCGGAGATGGCGAGGGCGACGGACGCGCCGATCATGCCCGCGATCTCGGGGGAGGAATCCTGATCCACTGCCAGAACAAGCAGGGAGAGGACGACGTCGTTGCGCAGATCCTTCGGGAACAGGGGACGGATCGGGCGGTCGATGACGCGCGCGGTCAGGATGGCCTTTTCGGAAGGTCTGCCTTCTCTTCTGAGATAGGAGCCGGGGATGCGGCCGACGGCGTACAGTCTCTCTTCAAAGTCGATGGACAGGGGGAGGAAGTCGATGCCGTCGCGCGGCTTGGCGGAAGCGGTGGCGCAGGCCAGAATGGCGGTGTCGCCGTAGCGGATGAGGGCGGAGCCGTTCGCGAGGCCTGCCATCTTGCCGGTCTCGATGACGAGCGGTCTTCCGGCGAAGTCGTAGGAAAACGTCTTGTACTTCTCGAACATGATTTCTGCCTTTCGTATAAAGATATGATTTTCGGTTTCACATTCGCCGCACCGCTTCAGCTCAGCATTTAAACAGCGGTCCGACGGTCGGGCATCTGTTTAATTGCTGATCCGGGCGGTTCGGTGCGGGGCGGAGACAGCAAGATGCCGCGGCGGAACGCTTCGATGGGGAAACATCCGCCGCAGCACACGTGTGTCGCGTACGCGGGGTGAGAAGCGGTTATCTTCTCAGGCCGAGCTTTTCGACGATGGCGCGGTAGCGCTCGATGTCATTGTCCTGGAGGTAACGGAGAAGGCTGCGTCTGTGGCCGACCATCTTGTTCAGACCGCGGCGGGAGTGGTTGTCCTTCTTGTTTTCCTTGAGGTGCTCGGTGAGGGTCTGGATGCGGTAGGTGAGGATCGCGATCTGGACTTCCGGAGAACCGGTGTCGCCTTCGTGAACCTTGTACTGCTCGATGATTTCCTGCTTCTTTTCCTTCGTGATCATGGGTGTGTTTCCTTTCACCATTGTGTTTTTTAGGATTCCCGAAGCTCAGCGACCGGCGGGTGAAAACGTCTTCCTTGTGGGAAAGAACTCCCGGAAGGCCATGTTCCGGAGACCGGGTAACGGGCAATCCACTGTACATTATAACATAGATTTTCTTCTTTGTAAAGACCAATTCCGAAAGAAACTGCCGAAATTACCGCCCATTTCGGGCTGTTTTTCCGTCGGGACGCACATCGATATAAAAATTCAATAATTTTTCATGAAATGCGGATGACTCCCGTCGTCGGACGTGATACAATGCCCCTATCACATCGAGCGTCCGGAGGAGCCCTTCATGCTGGAAGAACACATCATACGCATCACCGACAAAATCCACCTGCAGTTCTACCGGAGGCTCTTTTCGATCATCAAGGAGCGCGAAGGATCGCTCACCGCGATGGAGGTCTTCGCCGTGGAGGTCATCCATTCCCTCGGCGCGCCGACCGTCAGCGAATTCGCGGATTTCCTCGGCATCTCCCGTCCGGGCGCGTCCTACAAGGTCGCCTCGCTCATCCAGAAGGGCTACATCGTCAAGGAAGCATCGGAGGACGACAAGCGCGAATTCCGCCTCCGCCTCACTGAGAAGTATTACAACTACATCGGCCTGTACGAGGACGGCGTGAGGGAATATGTCCGCGAGGTCGAGGAGCAGTTCACGCCGGAGCAGCTCACCTCTTTCGACGGCATCCTCTCAAAAGTCGAGAGCAAGATCGACGAAGCCCAGCCCGTCATCCGCCCCGCCGAGCCTCAAGAGTGAGTAAGAATGCCTTCGCCGCGCCGCCGAGCACATAGCCGCCCGGTGTGTCCGCCGCCGTCACCCGGTGACAGGGAACGAGGACGAGGACCGGATTGGCGCGGCACGCCGATCCCACCGCCCGGGATGCGCCGGGATGCCCGATCCGCCGCGCGATCTCCCCGTAGGAGCATGTCTCTCCGAAGGGGATTTTTTTGATCTCCTCCCACACCTTCCGCTGAAACGCCGTGCCGGACAGGGAAAGGGGGAGCGAAAACGTCCTCCGCTCCCCGTGAAAATACGCGTCCAGCTCGTCCCGCAGCCGATCTGCGAGCACAAGCTCATCCGCCTTCGGATCGGACTCTCCCGCCGGAAAGACGCCGAGCCTTGTGATCCGTCCCCTGTCGATCTCCGCGGTGAGGATCCCGATAGGCGTCTCGATCGTTTGACAGGCCATCACCGCTTCACGAGCCCGAGAGTGATTTTTGCGAGCTCGTCGACCTCGACCGTGTTGTAGCCCTCGATGGACGTGTAGAGCCGCTTCTCGAACGGAGCGTACCAGTAGGGATCGATCCCCCCCTCACCGTTGCGGATCCCGAGGATCGAGCCGACCGTCGCGCCGTTGCAGTCCGTGTCGAACGCCGTCTGGACCGCGAGGCAGATCGAGGTGCCGAATTCCCCGCCGCCCGAGAGCAGGGCCATCGTGACGATCATCGCGTTCGAGTTGGTGTAGCACCAGTCGTTCGCGGAGTGTTCGTTGTACTGCGCGTGGATCTCTTCGATGATCTCCGCGGCGGATTTACCGGCGTCATACAGCGCGATCACATGGCGTACGTCCGCCGTGAGCCGGGACTTTGCCGGAATATACGCAAGGCCCGTCTCGATGATCGTGCGGATGTCGTTCTCGACCGCCGCGGCCGCGATCATGGCGGCGATGTACATCTCTCCGTAGATGCCGTTCTTCACATGGGAGATCGACGCGTCGCGGAAGGCCATCTCCGCCGCGGTCCGGGGATCGCCGGGATTGATGTACCCGAAGAAATCGCCGCGGATCTGCGCCCCGATCCACTCGCGGTAGGGGTTCTTGTACGTCGCCGTCTCAGGCGGGAAGAGGCCGGAGGCGATGTTGCGGTACGCCACGCGCTCCGCCGTGCAGGTCGCAAAGCACGGGATCCACGAGAGCCATGCTTCCGCGACGTCCGAGGGGGTGAAGTCCCGTCCGTAGGTCCTGACGAGCTTGAGGGCGAAGGTCGTGTAGTTCGTGTCGTCGTCGACCGGGGAAGCGTAGTGCACGTTGTCCGCGAAGCATGCACCGGTCCAGAGGCGGTATTCTTTGATGAGCTCCTCGGAGAACTCCTTCTTCGTGATGTACTTGTGCATCGGATAGTTGTCCGTCGCCTTCAGGACGGGAAGGAGCAGGTCGCGCCGCCATCCTTCGACGGGTTTGCCGAGCAGGCATCCCGCGATCCGTCCGATCCACGCGCCGCTCAGCTTGTCGAGCAGGGCCTCGTCGTCCGGCAGATCCGGCAGGACGGGGGCACAGACGGCGGAGGGGGAGGCTGCGAGGATGGCCCCGAGGTCCGAGGGCTCCTCAAAGGGGAAATCCGCGCGGATCGGGGCGGCGGCCAGTTTGGTGGCAAGCGCGGTGACGGCGGCTTCGTTCTCAAAGAGGGTGTCGTTGTCGAGCGCGCAGAAGCCCTTCACCGCGGCCTCGTATTTCGCGACGTCACGCCCCTCACGGACGCACTGTTCGTATTCGACCTGAATGTCCCGGCCGTAGCGCAGCCATGGCTGATGAAGCAGCATGATTCGGTTCTCCTTCCTTTGCATCCGTTCTCCTCAGGCGAGGAGGGTACGGTAGTTTTCCGCGATCTCTGCATAGGTGTTTCCGGCGCCGAGCTCATAGAGGAACCGGCCCGCATAGCCGACCTCTTCGAGCGCGGCGACGATCCCGGCCCAGTCGTTCTTGCCTTTGAGCGGGAGCCAGTGCTTCTCGTCGATGAAGTCGTAGTCCGAGACGTGCAGGCTGACGATCTTCTCCCCGACGGCGCGGATGTAGTGGACATTGTCCTCGGTGAGGCTGTGATTCGTGTCGAACACTACGCAGAGATCCGGGATCGCGGATAAGAAGACGAGCATCTCGTCCGACGTGCGGCAGAGACAGGTGCGCGGCAGGTTCTCGAGGCAGAGCGTGACCCCGGCGGCAGTCGCCCGCTCGGTCAGCGTCCCGATGACGTCGACGGCGCATTTCATCCGCTCCGCGCGTTCTTCCTCGCGGTACGGCTCGCCCGACGGGTGGATGATCGCCTTCCCGATCCCGGCCTCGCCCGCGGCGTTCATGAGTTCGGTCTGCATCGCGAGGATGTATGCCCGCACCGCCGGATCCGGGGACGCGGGATCGATTTTCGAGAACGGAGCGAACGGCAGGTGTACCGAGGAGATCGTCACCCCGTGCGCCTTCGCTTCCGCCGCGATGGCTTTCGCCTTGTGCGGAAAGTCGAGGACGTCATAGAAGGGATCGATCGCGCCGGAGGAGAGTTCGAGTTCGCGGATGCCCGCTTCTCTGAGGGCATCGAAGGTCTCCCCGTTCATCGCGGCGGGACCGACGGAGAGGGCAAGAGGCCAGTCTTTGCGCTTTGTCATGACAGAATCCTTTCTGATCGGGACGGTTTCGGAAGACCCGGGACGCGCCGGGCTCTGATTTTGTTTCATTTTACCATACCCGGAGGGGATTTGCAAGAGTTTTCGGTGATTTTTGCGGATTCTTCCCCTTGACAAAACGGGGAAAAAACGGGTATAATAAAGGCAATAAAGAAAGGCGATGACGGAACGAGTAGGTGTCCCGGGCGACCGGGTGCCGCGTCGAAGAGAGCCGGAGATGGTGGGATCCAGTAC
>JAFZPN010000122.1 GCA_017550315.1 Clostridia bacterium | reverse complement strand
TCGTCGGCATGCATCCAGAAGCGGGATGATCCGTCATCGTAAACGGCGGTGACATAGTCTTTCATCTTATCGAGAACGCTGCTGAAATCGCTTTTCAGCACGGGGATCTTGACGACGAAACCGTCCGACGATTTCAGACGCACGAGGTCGGCGAGGAGTTCCCACGCGAGCTCCGGTTCCGCGCATGTTTCCAGAAGCATGATGGATTTGCCGGGGACTGCGTTTGTGCCGGAATCCGGATAGCCCACGGCGACCCAGTCGTCGGAGCCGAAATCCCGGACGACATCGGGAAACGAGGTGATCGCGGGGAAGAACGAGATACTGAGCGCAAGCCGGCCGGAGCGGTAGAGAGCGGTGTGGCCGATATTGTCGTTGTTGTCAAGTTTTCCGTCCGGCGCGTTTAGCCTGAAATCTTCAATATCCTTGGGAAGCGATCGGAGGAAGGTGAGAAAGCGCACGAATTCCGGGCTGTCGAAGGAGCAGGTGCCGCTTTCCCAGTCGAGGTAGGCACCCCATCCCTCCGGACCGAGCAGATCCCTGATGTGCAGCGTACCGAGCCCGCCCCAGTATAATCCGGCTGTGAGCGCGGTATCCTCCGGGAGCGATTCGGCGAGATCGAGCATGTCGCTCATCGTCCATGCGGAGAGATGCCCGGACTCCGTACCGAGCGTCTTTCGCGAGCCGATCAGGGTATTGACCGACAGGGAGTCCGTCAGGCCCCAGATGTTTCCCTCCGCCGTCTGATAGAGCCGCGGGACCGCGCCGAAGAGGTTGTCCCGGTTCACCGCGGGATCGGCATCGAGGAAGGGCGTGAGATCGCGGTACAGACCGTTTTGAAGGATGACGCCGGTCTCAGCGGAATCGGCCCGTCCTCCGGCGATCACTATATCCGCTCCGGCCTCTCCGAGGCTCAATTCAAACGCGAGCTTTTCCGCACCTTCGTTCTTCGTCGGCGTGCTCTTGTCGTCGTAAGGGCGGTAATCCTTCAGGATGACCTTGACGCCGGGGTGAGTGCGGTTGAAATCGGCGATCTTTGTCTGCATCTGCGCGGAGATATCGACCGTGTGCGCGACGGTCAGGGTGATCATTTCCGAGAGACGAACATCGTCGGCATGGCGGAAGAGGACAAGCCGCTCTTCGCCCCGATCGGTTCGCGGACCGCGGAAAAGCATCGTGTCAGCGTCATAAACACGCAAAAGGGTATAGTCGCCTTTCGTGATGTCGGAGTTTGCCCAGTCGAAGATCTTTTCTGCCGAGAGGTTCCCGGTTTCGTCCCAGGAAGCGCCGTATACGCCGTCCTGCCCGGTGTAGCAGAAATCCCATGAGGGCGAAGCGGGATGAAGAATTGAATGGCTGCCGCTCTCCCCGTTGCCTCGTTTGGCCCGGAGCGTCGCGTCCTCGGGAAGCTGACGGAATTCGCCGAGCGTCCTCGTTTCGGGATCGAGAACCGCCGCGCCGAAGAGGATCAGCCGCCCGTCCTCGGTGAGCGGAAGATCGACGGTGTCAAAATGCTCCTGCGGCATGATCTCGCGCTTGCCGACGGCGGCATACACCACAGCCGATCCGTCCGGAGAGAGACGCACGGCCGAAACCTCACCCGGCAAATCAACGTGCGAAAGGAATGCGAGGTTGTCGTCGAGAAGAACAAGTTCGTCCCCTGCGGTCACGATGATGTGACCCGAGCGATCGAGGCAGGACACGGTCGGCGTATAGACGGCATTCCGGAAAAACGATCCGGGATCCGTGACAGTTTCTTCCCCGGAGGCGCCGCGGCGATGGACTGTCAGGCTCGTCCCGGTCTCCTGAGACCAGTAAAACGCATTCCCGCGGAAAGCGAGAAAACCGACGTAATCCTCCCCGGTATCCGGCGAATCCGTCCAGAGTTCCGAGGAACCGTCCGGCATGAGCCGGCAGATCGAGCGAATCGCTTTGACCGGATCGTTCTCGTTTTCCGGATATTCAAAACGGGAAGCGGCAGCGGTCAGGATCCCGGTTTCGAGGTCGAGATCATACCCGTTCAGCATGGATTCCGCCGGAAGGAGATATTCTTTGCCGACCCAGATCCCGGTGATCAGATCGGGATCTTCTTCATCGCGCAGAAACACCACGGAGGGACCGGATTCGGCCTCTTCGATGTCGGGCGCGGGCAGGGCGGCTTCCTCGTGTTTCTTGGAGCAGCCGGGGAGAAGAAGCGTCAGAAACAGAAGGATCGCTGTCAGACGGGGTACGGATCGGGCGCTCATCGTGATACCTCACAGAAAAAGGTTAAGTTCAGTATATCGTTATTATAACAGAAAATGAAATTCATGTCAACATGCTTTCCAAACAGCATGTAAAAGGACCGCGTCAAGTGGCACGATCCTTTCATGTTTGAAAGACAAATAATCCGGATACATCGTGATAACGGTGTCAAGAACAGAGGCAATATCTCTCATGAAAGCGAATCAATGCCTCACCCCATATACTCCGCCTGCTTTTCGACCGCTTTCTCGATCGCCTCGACGATCTTGCCCGTGAGCTTGGCGAACTGCTTCTCCAGCGCTTTTGCCTTCGAGGCGTAGTTCGCGTTGGCCATGATCGAGTCGCCGTATCCCTGCAGGATGCTCGTGAGCCCGTAATACTGGTTGAGGTCGTAGCCCAGATGCGCCATCATGTAGCGGACCGCCTCGGCGGAGTTCTGGTCCCGCATCCCTTTTCCGATGACCGCGTTCTCGACGTAGACCTCCTTGGTCACGTCGCGCGAATACGACCCGACCGCCTGGAGAAAGTACCCGATCTCGTCGTAATCGCCTTTTCCGTCCCCGTTGTCATCTCCGACGACGACCGGCAGGAACAGCGCGTCCGGATTCTGGACGAAATACCGCGACTCGCCGCCGGTGTAATCGTAATCGTACCGCGGGAACCCGATCACGCCGTAATCGTCCTCGTTGGTGCGCAGATTGTTGTAGTCCCCGAGCAGACGCGAATAGAACAGGGCCCGGCCTTCCTTAAAAGCGATGCGTCCCGCGTCATAGTCGGAATAGTCCACCAGCGGATTGCCCTTCACATAGATATTCCCGATCGCTTCCGCCACGGTGATGAAGCGCTCCTCGCCGAGGTGCATGACGAACTGCCCGTCCTGATCGTTCCACGACACCAGCTCAAGGCCCGAGGTGAAGATCATCGGCTGGAACCAGTATTCGCGCCCCGCGAGCCCGAAGCTGTCGGTCTTGATGCTGTATTTCCCGTCGTTGTTCACGTCGACGGAGGCGACCTCCATCATGGCGACCATGCGGTCAATGGTCCATTTCTCCTCTAAAAACAGCTCGTACGGGTCGTCGAGCTGATACTCGGTGATGAGCTCGCCGTTATAGAACAGCACGGTCAGCGATTCCAGCATGTCGAAGGAGAAATCGAGCAGTCCGAAGAAGCTCTGTCCCTTGACCGTCGTGGTCTCGAGCGCGGCCTGATCCCACCACGGTTCGGTCAGATCGATGGTCCGGATCGTGTTGTAGGAGCGGAGCAGCCCCTTCTGGAGAAGCCCGCCGCCGTAGGACTGGATCAGATCGAAGCCGAGGTCGTAGTCCCCCGAGCCGGCTATGGCGGACTGCATCAGCTTGTTTCCGGCGCCGTCCTCCTTGAGGACGTTCAAGGTCATGTTCAGCTGCCCCTCCACGAACCGGTTCCGGTCGTAGATCGCATCGCTGAGCTTGTCGCCGGTCATCTCGTCCCAGTCGAGCGCGTCGTAGTAGTTGGCGCTTGGCGGACACTGGATGATGTCGATGCTGATGCCGCCGAGATCGGGCTTCTCCACCTTGTCCCAGTTCGGCGTCTTGCTGTCGGTTTCCTCGACCTCGGTGACGCCCGGCCGGACGTCCTCCTTGGGGGTCTCAGCCTCTTCGGCCGGCGCATTGCTGCACGAAGCGAAGGGAAGCAGCAAGAGCAGCGCGAGAAGGAGAGAGAATGCGCGTTTGATCCTGCGTTTTGACATGGCGTACCTCCTTTATCGTATCTCGGTGGATGGTTTGTCGGATTTCTTACTCCCGGTCGATCCGGAACAGCCGGTGCTCCCGGTTTCGCAGGACGTCGATGAGATCATGGATCGAGGTGAGGCGGCGGTCGACTTCGATCCCGGCGAGGTGCTTCGCGTCCGTGCTGTGGCAGTCCGAGCCCGCCGTCATCGTGAGGTCATACCCCTTGCAGTATTCCATCGCCCGGTCGTTCATGGCCTGCGGCTTCGGCGCGTTGATCACCTCGACCGCGTCGACCTGGCGGGGCAGGAGCCGGATGTACGGGATGTAATGCGCCTCCATGAAGGGATGCGCGTGGATGACGTACCCGCCTGCGTCCCGCACGAGGTTCAGATAATCGACGATGTCCATGGACTTCATCTCCGGATGGAGTACGGCCCAGTCGTTGTCGAGACCGTAGGTGAGATAGTCCGTGCCGTAAAACGAGTACTCCCAGCCGTAGAAAACGTCGAGACCGATCTCGTCCCCGCGCCGCTTCGCCGCCTCGAATCCCTTGCAGAATCCGGCGAGCCACTCGTCCCACGGCAGGCTGCGGTCGACGCGCGTATTGCCCGCCCAGAAATGGTCCGTGACGACGATCCCGGCGTATCCGAGGGACTTATAAAAGTCCGCCATCTCCGCCCCGGAGCTTCTCGCGCATGCGCTGCCCTCGTAGGTGTGCACGTGCAGATCGTAGCGGTAGGTCTGTTTTTCCATGGAAATCCTCACTTTCTCGCGATCGCTTCGATGATGCGCCCGTCGACGATCTCGTTGTTCTCGTTCGTGACCTTCGCGAATCCCCGGTAGCTCCACACCGCGCGTCCGATCCCATGCGCGAGGCAGAGGTCGGCGACGTCGCGGTACCAGTTCACCATCGAGTCGACGTCCGCGTTCGCGATCACGCCGTATTCGCCGAGATAGAGCGGCCGGTCGTTCTTCTCGATGAATTCGACCGCGGGCTGCAGGATCTTTTCGAGATAGTCCCTGTCGACCGTCCCCCCGCGCTCCATGCCGTAGGGGACGGTGTCGCCGTAATACGCGCGGTGATCGTCGAAGGAGAAGGGATAGGTCACGGGCTTCGTGTAATTCCGGTTCTGTTCCACCCACGACGCCCGCTGATGCGTGAAGAGGAAGGGCTCGTACATGTGGAAGGTATAGAGGATGTTCGGGTTCGGCGACACCGAGAGGTTTTTCAGTTCAAACACCGAGTTCCAGCGGTTCGGCCCGACGATGATCTTTCTCTCCGGCGTGATCGCGTGGATCCGCGCGGCGGTATCCTGCCAGAGTTCGTTCCACGGGCCGGAGTCGTCCCATACGAGCTCGTTCAGAAGCTCAAAGCGCAGATTGTCGCCCTCCCCGGCATACCGCCGCGCGAAGAAGGTCCAGATATCCTGGAAGCGTTTCCGGCTCGCGGGGCTCGTGAAGAGATCGTTTTTCGCGCCGTTTCTGAAGAAGAATCCGGGCGCGTGATGCAGGTCCAGCACGAGGTTCAGCCCGGCCTCCTTCGCCCAGCGGATCGCGCTGTCGATGTAGGCGAGGCCTTCTTCGCGGTAAACGCCCGGTTCCTCGTCCCGCTCGAAGAGATAGTAGTCGACGGGGAGGCGGACGTGATCGATGCCCCAGGATGCCATGCGCGTGAAGTCGGGCGCGGTGATGTAGGTCGAATGGTGCTCGGCGCCTTTTCTCCCGTACTGGGAGATCCAGTGACCGAGATTGCACCCGGCCATGTAGCCGTCAAGACGCTTCATGATGGTGTCCTCCTTTGGAGAATGAACGAATTAAGAATGAAGAATGAAGAATTGCGATTGATGGTGCGGTATCTTGCGAGACACATACCCGCCTCTCCCGGAGGGAGTGAACAGAATCTTTACTCTCCGTATGCCCGGTCGATGCGGTCGGTATATTCCCGCCAGACCTGCGCAAGGGCGGCAAGGTCCTCGTTCCGGAACGCGAATCCGCCCGGAAGCGGCGAGATGCAGTAGAGATCCGGCACGCCCGTCTCCGGCTGATCGAGCATCCAGCGCATGGTGTCGCGCCGCGTGTTGAAGCCCGCGTTGTCCGTGTCGATCAGGGTGTCCGGCATCGCGATGCGGTACATCTTCGCCCGCATTTCGAGGTCTTCCTTGCAGTTGCGGTTGTCGGGATTGTAGTCGTGCAGGCGCGCGTGGTCGCAGATGTGCGCGAAGTACGGATGGCAGGGCGAGCAGTTGATTATCGCCTCCGGCTTGATCGCCTTTGCCCGATCGTAGATGTGTTTCATGAATTCGTAAAGATATTCGACGCCGTACTTGCCGGAATAGGTCTTAAACTTCCTCCCGATCGGGATCTGGAAGGCGTAGTCGATCTTGATGCCGTCGCAGTCGTAGCACCCGGGAGCGGAATAGAAGATCCGCTCAAGCGCATCGTCGAGAACTTTCAGAAAAACGGGATGGGAGACATCCACGCGCCGCTCGCCTGCCTCCGTCGTGACGGTCGCCTCGTCGGGCAGTCCTTCCGGATCGAAGATCTTGAACCACAGCATCGTGTGGATCCCCTCTGCCCGGCAGCGATCGACGAAGCCCCGCAGATCGGGCCACTTCGCGGGATCGGCGACGTCCGTGCAGTATGCGCTCTGCCACTTGTCGTCGATGATGAGGCAGCGGGGATACAGCCCCGCCTTGTGCAGCCGGTCGAGGTAATCGGTATAGACCGCTTCGCACGCGCCCCACGAGCCCTTCTGCGGGAGGCCGTTGTCAGAGAACTGCTGGATCCAGCCGCACGCGACGGGACCGTGCCAGAACTTCGGCGGGACAGCGGCCTTCTTCGTCTCGGCGATCCCGGTGTGGAAGTAGTATTTCGCATACTTCTTCATCGCGTCGAATTCGTCCACCGCGCCGTATCCGACGATATAGGGCGCTTCCCATGTCCCGTCGACCGCCGTGTGGCCGTACTGGTCGGTCATGAGCGAGAACCGGCTCTGCCATCCGCTCTGACGGGGGAGGTAATCGAAGGCGTTGAAGTTGTGCTCCCCGCACTCGGCGACCAGTCCGAGGGCGAGCTGCCGGGAGAGAGCGGGGCAGCGGAAGGCATAGCAGAACATCGGCGGGACCATGAGCACGGACCAGCGGTGGCAGGGCGTCGAGGCCTTGAAGTAATAATCCTCTTTGTTGTACCAGGATTCGCAGGGGTTAAAGCCGTACTGGAATTCGTACGCGCTCCCGTGTCCCGGCTCGGCGGCGTTGCCCGAGAAGTATTCGACGCTGTCCACCCGGCCCCGGCCCTTCACGGCGACATGATAGGTAAAGCGCAGCGGATCGGCCCGGAGGGTGTAGGTCTTCTCCTCCCAGAGCGAGCTCTTCCCGCGCCAGACAAAGATTTTGGCACCTCCTTCCTCCCGGGTCTCGACGAGCGCCGGAAGATCGGGTTCTTCGTCGCGGACGGTCTCAAAAGCGTCGTTCATGCCGTGGACGGCGGAGCGGACGTCGAGGCGCGCGACCTCGCAGCCGTCGAGAATCACGCCGACCGCATGTTCATCGACGGAGAGGGAATAGGTCAGATTTTCGATCACAGTCATGACAAACTCCTTGCAACGATCAAAAAGATATGGTATAATATCGCTATACTCGCATTATACCGTATTTTCCGCCCTTTGGAAAGATGCAGATTCACCAAAAGAACCTGCCTCTTTTTGTGGGACCGGACAAAAACGAACCCGCGGGAGGAAACTGTGAAAACACTGTTTAAACAGCTCCGCACCTATGCGCTCGAATCCGTGCTCGGGCCGCTCTTCAAGCTCCTCGAAGCCATGTTCGAGCTCTTTGTGCCGCTCGTCGTCGCGGACATCGTCGACCGGGGCATCTCGTCGGCGGACGGGGGCGCGGTCGTGCGGGGCTTCGGCATTCTTATCGCGCTCGGCCTCATCGGCATCGTCTGCTCAATCACGGCGCAGTATTTCGCGGCGAAGGCGTCCGTCGGATGCGCGACAAAGCTCCGTCATGCCCTCTACGCGCACATCGAAGCGCTCTCCTTCTCCGATCTCGACCGGATCGGCATCCCGACGCTCATCACCCGCCTGACCGGGGACCTGAATACCGTGCAGAGCGGCCTCAACCTCGCGCTGCGGCTCCTTCTGCGCTCCCCCTTCGTCGTCTTCGGCGCGATGATCATGGCGTTCACGATCGACCGCCGCGCGGCGCTGATCTTCCTCGCCGTCATCGCGATCCTCGGCGCGGTCGTGACCGTCATCATGGCCACGTCCGTCCCGGCCTATAAAAAGGTCCAGTCCGAGCTCGACGCACTCACCGGCACGACGCGGGAAAACCTCTCCGGCGCGCGCGTGATCCGGGCCTTCCGCATGGAATCCGGCGAGCGGGAGAAATTCGCCTCCCACAGCGACACGCTCTACCGCCGCCAGCTCACGGCCGGCCGCATCTCCGCCCTCATGAATCCCCTGACCTTCGTGATCCTCAACGTCGGGATCATCCTGCTACTGCGCACATCCGGCATCCGGGTGAACGCGGGGGTCTTGACGACGGGCCAGACGGTCGCACTATATAATTACATGACGCAGATCCTCGTGGAGCTCGTCAAATTCGCGAATCTCATCATCTCGATCTCGAAGGCCGTTTCCTGCATGAAGCGCGTCGAGGAGGTCCTCGGGACGGAGCCCGGCATGAGTTTCCCGTCTTCCGCTCCCGCCGAGATCCCGGACGCGCCCGCCGTCGAGTTCCGCGGGGTATCCCTCCGGTACGGCGCGGGCGAGGAATCGCTAACGGACATGGATTTCCGGATCGAGCGCGGGGAGACCGTCGGCGTCATCGGCGGCACGGGCTCCGGCAAGACCTCGCTTATCGCTCTGATCCCGCGCTTCTATGACGCGACCGCGGGCGAGGTCCTCGTCAACGGCGTCGACGTGCGCGCCTATCCGGCGGATGTTCTGCGCGGGAAGATCGGCTATGTTCTCCAGCGCGCGTCGCTCTTCCACGGGACGATCCGCTCGAATCTATCCTGGGGAGCTTCCGACGCGGACGAGGAGGGCATCGACGCCGCGCTCCGGGACGCCCAGGCAAAGGACGTCGTCGCCTCCAAAGAGGACGGCCTCGATTCCGCGGTGGAGCAGGGAGGCCGCAATTTCTCCGGCGGACAGCGGCAGCGGCTCACCATCGCCCGCGCGCTCGTGAGGCGTCCCGAGATCCTGATCCTCGACGACAGCGCCTCCGCTCTCGACTTCGCGACGGACGCGGCCCTGCGCAAATCTCTCGCCGCCCTCGACTACCGCCCGACGACGATCATCGTCTCCCAGCGCACCTCGTCGATCCGGCACGCCGACAAGATCGTGGTCCTCGACGACGGGCGCGTCGCCGGGATCGGACGTCACGAGGAGCTCCTCTCCTCCTGCCCGGTCTACCGCGAGATCTACGAGTCCCAGTACAAGAAGGAGGCGTGACATGGCACAGAAGAAAAAAGCCCCCGTTCGCCGCGAAACCTGGCGGCGGCTGCTCTCCTATCTGCACCGCTCCCTCCCGCTCTTTGTGCTGACGATCCTCTTCGCCGCCGCGACGGTGGTCCTCTCCCTCTGGATCCCGATCCTCTGCGGCCGCGCGATCGACTGCATGATCGGCCCCGGACAGGTGGATTTCGACGGGATCGCCGAATGCCTCGTGAAGATCGCGATCGCGGCGGGTCTCGTCGGGATTCTGCAGTGGGTCATGAATTCCCTGAACAACCGCATCACCTACCGCGTGATCGCGGACGTGCGGCGCGACGCCTTTGATACGCTCACGCACCTGCTGCTCTCCTACATCGATTCCCATCCGCACGGCGGCACGGTCAGCCGGGTCATCGCGGATGTCGATGCGTTTGCGGACGGCCTGCTCCTCGGCTTCACGCAGTTCTTCACCGGGATCGCGACGATCCTCTGCACCCTCGTCTTCATGCTGACGATCCACCCGCTCATCACGCTCGTCGTGGTGGTCCTCACGCCGCTCTCGCTCTTCATGGCGTCCTTCATCGCGAAGCGGACCTACGACATGTTCCGCCTCCAGTCCGACACGCGCGGCGAGCTCACGGCGCAGATCAACGAGGTCATCGGGAATCAGCCCGTGGTGCGCGCGTTTTCGAAGGAGGCGGACTGTCTCGACGAGTTCGATGAAATCAACGGTAGGCTGGAGAAATGCTCGCTCCGCGCGATCTTCTTCTCCTCGATCACCAATCCGTCGACGCGGTTCATCAACAACGTCGTCTACGCGGCGGTCGCGCTCACCGGGGCTTTCGCCGTGATCGGCGGCGGGATGACGGTCGGGGGGCTCACGAGCTTCCTCGCCTACGCGAACCAGTACACCAAGCCCTTCAACGAGATCTCCGGCGTCATCACGGAACTGCAGAACGCCCTCGCCTGCGCCGAGCGGATCTTCTCGCTCATCGACGAGGGCCGGGGGCCGACGGACAAGACAGGAGCCGTCGATCTCACGGGATCGTCCGGACAGGTCACGGCGGAACACGTCGATTTCTCCTATACGCCCGAGCGCGAGCTGATCCGGGATCTCAATCTCACGGTCGAGCCGGGCGAGCGCGTGGCCATCGTCGGTCCGACGGGCTGCGGCAAGACCACGATCATCAATCTTCTCATGCGCTTCTACGACGTGCGGGGCGGCGCGATCCGGGTCGACGGGCATGACGTGCGGGACGCGAAGCGTGATTCGCTCCACGGCGTCTACGGTATGGTCCTGCAGGACACGTGGATCATGAAGGGCACCGTCCGCGACAACATCAAAATGGGCAGGGAAGCGACGGAGGACGAGGTCGTCGCCGCCGCGAAAGCCGCCCACGCGCACAGCTTCATCCGGCGTCTGCCGCAGGGCTACGACACGGTCATCAGCGACGACGGCGGCGCGCTCTCCGCGGGTCAGCGGCAGCTTCTCTGCATTGCCCGTGTGATGCTCGCGATCCCGCCCATGCTCATCCTCGACGAGGCGACCTCCTCGATCGACACGCGCACCGAGCTCAAGATCCAGAATGCCTTCGCCGCCATGATGCGGGGCCGCACGAGCTTCATCGTCGCCCACCGCCTGTCCACGATCCGCGAGGCCGACATCATCCTCGTGATGAACGCGGGCCGGATCGTCGAGAAAGGCACGCACGACGAGCTGCTCGCGCAGGAGGGCTTTTACTCCAAACTCTGGGGCGCGCAGTTCGAGGCCGCCGTGGGCTAAAAATGAAACGAAAAAACACCGTTCCTCCGATGAAGGGGGAGCGGTGTTCTGCTTTGACGGGGATTCAGGCCTCAAATACGGTGTCAGGCTCGCCGTCGTCGTCGGTGTCGGAGACGATCGTGTCGATCGCGCCGTTGCCGTCCGTGTCGATGTAAACGGAATCCGCCTGGCCGTCGCCGGTGGTGTCGACGAGATAGGCGTCCACGGTGCCGTCCTCGTCCATGTCGAGCTCGTCAAGGACGTCGATCTGCGGCTTGCGCTTCTTCTTCGCGACGACCTCCGCGAGGATGACGGTCACGGCCGCGACGGCCACGATCACGGCGAAGGCCGCGAGGACGATCATGATGAGATTTTTCTTTTCGGCAAGCTCATCGCCGCCGATCTTTTTCAGGATGAGTTCCATAATCAATCTCCTTCGGATGAATTGCCTTTATTTTATCCTATCGAAGACGTAATTACAAGCCCTATCACGCCGGGTTTACGATTTGTTTTCAATTCGTTCAATTCGCTCCCTTCGTTCTTTTTCGCCGGATCGGTCCGCCCTCTTGCAATCCGCGCTGAAATCGGGTATAATGGAACTATCAGGAAACATACGGAGGCACGAAGATGGAATACAATCTGCCGATCAGCGAGATGAAGGCGGGCATGAGCGTCGAAGGGTTTTATATCTTCAAGGAGGGGTCCGTCAAGATGACGCAGGCGGGCAAGCCCTTCCTCACCGGCACGCTCGAGGACAAAAGCGGCACGATCGAGCTCAAAAGCTGGGAATACGCCGGACCCGTCGGCGCGGACGATGCCGGGCATGTCGTGAAGGTCCGCGGCGAGATCTCGGACTATAAAGGCGCGCCGCAGATCACCGTCGCGAGGATCCGGCGCACGAGTGCCGCGGACGTCTATAACGTCGCCGATCTCGTCCCGACCGCCCCGATCGACCGGGAGGACGCGATGCGCGAGGTGCGCCGTCTCGTCGATTCGATCCGGGACGAGGACTACCGGGGGATCGCGTCGGCCTTGCTCGCGGAGCGCGGGGATGCCTTCGCCGTGATCCCCGCCGCGAAGAGCGTCCACCACAGCTTTCTCGGCGGCCTGCTCATGCACACGGCGACCATGCTCCGGATCGCGGACTTCCTCGCCGGGCTGTATCCCGAGACGGTGAGCCGCGATCTGCTCCTCGCGGGGACCCTGCTGCACGACATCGCAAAGACCGAGGAGTTCGCCTTCTCGGAGCTCGGACTCGTGACGGAATATTCGGCGCGCGGCAAGCTGCTCGGGCATCTCGTCATGGGCGCGGACGCGGTGAGACGCACGGCGGAGGGCCTCGGCGTGCCGGAGGAGAAGACGATGCTCCTCTGCCACATGATCCTCAGCCATCACGGGGAGCCGGAATTCGGCGCGGCCGTAAAACCGCGGTGTGCGGAAGCCGATCTGCTCTCCCTCATCGACCTCATCGACAGCCGCATGGAGATCTACCGCGAATCCCTCGAAGGCCTCGCACCTGGGACGTTCTCGCAGAAGATCTATGCGCTCGACCGCGACATCTATCGCCACGAATAAGGAGGAGAGCATGAACGACGAAATCAGACGCCTCAAAGAAGCCTTTGATCAAGCGGAGCACGCGGTCTTTTTCGGCGGCGCGGGCATGTCTACGGCCAGCGGGATCCCCGATTTCCGCGGCGCATCCGGCCTCTATACCGTGAGCGAGGAGGAATCCCCGGAATATCTTCTGAGCGACGAATGCCTTGCGAAGGAGCCCGAAAGATTCTTCGCCTATTACCGCGAGAAGATCCTCTACCCGGACGCGAAGCCGAATCCGGCGCACCTCGCCCTCGCGGAGCTGGAAAAGCGCGGCAGGCTCCACGCCGTCATCACGCAGAACATCGACGGATTGCATCAGGCTGCCGGCAGCAAAAAAGTACTCGAACTGCACGGCTCGTGCGCCCGGTCCTACTGCTCGAAGTGCGGCCGCCCCGTCGAGCGGGATTTTATCGCCGAGACGAAGGGCATCCCGCGCTGCGAGACCTGCGGGGGCGTGGTCCGTCCGGACGTCGTGCTCTACGGCGAATTCCTCCCGCAGCAGGCGTTCGAGGAAGCCAGGCGCGAGGTCGAGGAGGCGGATCTGCTCCTCGTCGGCGGATCGTCCCTGACGGTCTATCCGGCATCCTCGCTCGTCACACGGTTCACGCGTCTCGCCGGACGAAGGAAATCGAGGATCCTCGCCATCGTCAACTTCGACGAAACCCCCTACGACTGCGACGCCGACTTCCTCATCCGAGAATCCGTCGCCGACGTCCTCCCGCAGTTATTATAGCCGTTGTTATAGCCGTTATGATAGCCGAAGGTTTCCGCCGAAGGATTCCAAAGGGCGACCGGAAAGCCCTTTGGACAAACGCACTGCAAACCGAAGGATTCCAAAGGGCGACCGGAAAGCCCTTTGGGCAAACGCCCTGCAATCGGAATATTGTGAACAGAAAAAGGAGCGGAACAACCGAAGGTTTCCAAAGGGCGACCGGAAAGCCCTTTGGACAAACGCGCTGCAATCGGAATATTGTGAACAGAAAAAGGAGCGGAACAACCGAAGGATTCCAAAGGGCGACCGGAAAGCCCTTTGGACAAACGCACTGCAATCGGAATATTGAGAATAGAAAAAGAACCGGAGCAGCCGAAACCGTCCGGTTCGATTCTTCTTTCAAAGTCCCCCGCGGAATCCCCGCCCGATGATCTCGCTGCTCGTCGTGATAATGATGAACGCCGACGGGTCTAGCTCCTTGATCCTGCGCTGAAGCGTCACCGCTTCACTGCGGCGGCATACCGTGTGCAGAATGATCTTGTCCTCGTGCGTGAACGCGCCCTGCCCGTATTCGACCGTCGCGCCGTGCCCGAGCGAGGTGAGAATGAAACTGCTGATCTCGTCCGCATACGCCCGCGTCGTGATGACGACGAAGTACTTGCACGCGTTGAGGTTTTCAATGACGCTGTCCACGAGGAACGCCTTCGCGAACAGTCCGGCCAGTGAGAAGAGCCCCGTCTTCACGTCAAAGACGAAGAACGCGCAGACCGCGATGAGGAAGTCGACACAGAGCAGCGCCGTGCCCACGTTGAGCGAGGTGAATTTCTTGAGGATCAGCGCGACGATGTCGGTCCCGCCGGAGGAGCCCTGCGAATGAAAGATGAGCGCGGAGCCGCTCGCCGTCAGAAGCATCGCGTAGGCGAGTTCGAGAAACGGCTGATCCGTCAGCGGACGGTCAAGCGGGAGGAGAAACTCAAGCGCCTGCGTCAGGCCGGAGAAGAGGAGGGAACAGTACACCGTGCGCAGACCGGTCTCTTTGCCGAGGACGGCGAATCCGATGAGGAGCAGGACGACGTTGAGGATGCTGATCCAGGTGGCCGGGGAGACGGGAGTGATCTTGCCGAGCAGGGTGCCGATGCCGCTGACGCCGCCCGTCGAGAACCCGTTCGGGATCTTGAAGAAATACACGCCGACGGTCAAGAGGATCGTGCCCGCCGTCATCATGAGATAATCCCGGATGCGATGCTGCTTCATAAATAGTTGGGAGATCTCCTTCCGTTGTTTGCCTGTGTATTGTAACACAGCGGCCGGGAAAAAGCAAGGAAAAGTTTCCTCTTTTGAAGTATATTCCCGCGGATTCGTCATAGCGAACAGAAGAGAGCCGCCACTGCCATACAAAATTGATGGAAAAAAACGGGGGAAAACGCTTGACAACGGAGCCGATCGGGTGTATAATAACGAAGTACAAATAAGCAGAACTTTCTCCGTTCTCACCCTGCTGCAGAGAGCACGACAGGGTTCATACAGCACAAGGTGATTTTTTCGTGCGGAGAAAGCTCTCCGTGCGATTTTTTTAACACTATGGAGGTGTATAGCCATTAGCGCGAAAGAACTTATCATCAATGACGACATCAGAGCGAAGGAAGTACGCATGATCGACGAAAACAACGGTCAGCTCGGCATCATGAGCCTGAACGATGCCAAGACGTACGCCTACGACCGCGGTTTTGACCTTGTCATGATCGCTCCGACCGCACAACCGCCCGTATGCCGCGCCATGGATTACGGCAAGTACCGTTACGAGGCCGACAAAAAGGAGAAGGAAGCCAAGAAGAAGCAGCAGACCGTCGAGGTCAAGGAGGTCCAGCTTTCCTGCCGGATCGACACCCACGATTTCGAGACCAAGGCGAACCGCGCGATCAAATTCCTTCAGGACGGCAACAAGGTCCGGGTCAGTCTCCGTTTCAAGGGACGCGAGATCGCCCATCAGGAGCTCGGTCGCGATATGCTCGCAAGATTCGAGGAAGCAGTCCGCGAAGTCGGCACGGTAGACAAAAAGCCCTCGCTCGACGGCAGACAGCTCACGATGTTCATTGTGCCCGTCAAGAATACGGCTAAGTGATCGCGCGTCGGCCGCTCTCCGGGTCGAAAAAACGCACTTCAAGCATGACCAACAAAACCATCACTCGAAAGGACTCAGAAAAAATGGGAAAGATCAAGACGCATAAAGCCTCTGCGAAGAGATATTCCGTCACCGGAACCGGCAAGGTCAAGGTGTTCCACTCCGACCATCGCCACAACCTCGGTCAGAAGACCCAGAAGAGAAAGAGACACCTCAGAAGCAGCCAGATCCTCAGCCCCGCAATGACTGCCAACGTCAAGAGACTCATCAACAAAGACTGAACGAAGTGACAGAAAGGATACAGAATCATGGCACGTGTAAAAGGCGCGATGATGACGCGCAAAAGAAGAAATAAAGTCTTAAAGGCAGCGAAGGGTTACTGGGGCGCGAAGTCCAAGCACTTCAAGATGGCGAAGCAGGCCGTCATGAAGAGCGGCAACTACGCGTATATCGGCCGCAAGCAGAAGAAGAGAGAATTCCGTTCCCTCTGGATCGCCCGCATTTCCGCGCAGGCCAAGGTCAACGGCATGAACTACTCGACCTTTATGCACGGTCTGAAGCTCGCCGGCGTAGACCTCAACCGCAAGATGCTCGCTGAGATCGCCGTCTCCGACAAGGAAGGGTTCGCTGCTCTCGCCGATACGGCAAAGGCTGCTCTTTAATCAAAGCTCAACGGGGTGTTGCG
>JAFZPN010000121.1 GCA_017550315.1 Clostridia bacterium | reverse complement strand
GTGAAAATCCATCTTCCGAGGTGAATCATGCTCATCACCGTCATCGGGCGGGGTCACAGCGGTACCCGCTCCATTTCCCACACGCTCTCCGCCAGCGGCGTCTATATGGGCGAGCCGCTCAATGTCTCCGGCGATCTTCTGCCGCCGGGGAAGATGTACGACGCCTGCCGCGTCTTCGCGAAATATGTGACCTACGAAGGGAACAACCGCTGGGATTTCTCGCGCGTCCACACCTGCGAGATCCCCGGGGAATTCAAGACTCTCATCGAGGAATATCTCCACAGCGTCCTGTCTTCCGACGCGGAATACAAGGGCTGGAAGATCCCCGAGACGACGCTCGTCTATCCGTGGATTGTCCGCATGTTTCCGGAAATCCGCTACATCTTCTGGGTCCGCGATCCGCGCGACTGCATCCTCGGCGCGCACCTGACCGACGATCTCGGCGATTTCGGCATCCCGTACGAGAAGACCGGCGATGTCCGGCATGACCGCGCGGTGAGCTGGCTGTATCAGCGGGAAATCGTCCGCTCCACGCCGGAACCGGAACATGCGCTGTACGTTCGGTTCGAGGATATGGTCTTCGATCAGGACAACACCGTCGCCCGGATTTCGGATTTCCTCGGCATTCCGATCGCAAAGATCGAGATGCGTCCGGATTCCGTGGGCCGCTACAAGACAGACGACGGCGTCCATATGTTCGACTTCTTCGAGGGTGACATGAAGGACCTCGGATACGAATTCGAGTGATCAACCGGGAAAAAAGAGACACGGACTGCGAAAAACAGTCCGTGTTGTATTATTAAATTTGTAGAATGTAGGCCAACAGATTATTTGGTCTTCTTGACGGCGTCTTCAACCGGCGGGACCAGAATCGGAGCGACGATGACGTTGAGTAGGAATTCAACGACAAAGTTGACGCCCACGATACCGGTGATGATGTAGACGAGTAGATCCGTGCCGCCGGCCCATGCGGTCAGGATGTCCTTGAAGAACAGGAGCATGCCGACGATGAAAATGCCGGTGTTGCAGATCGGCGCGACGCCGGCGGCAATCGCGATGGCCGCGCGGTGGTTGATGCGTCCGTCGAGCGCCTTGAAGACGAGCGCGGAGACCCAGCCGGCCGCGATGCCTTTGAGCATGCACAGGACGATGCACAGGAAGGGATTGGCCGAGAAGACCATATAGCCGCCCGGATCGAGACCGGTCATGGAGCAGACAACGACGACGACGCCGAACACGCCGCCGAGGAATGCGCCGGCGCTGGGACCGTAGAGCATGCCGCCGAGAACGATCGGAATCAGAACGAAGGACATATTGAACGGACCGGCTTTAATGAAATACGTGAGAAGCTGAAGAACGACGATCAGCGCGGAGAGAAACGCGATGGCCGTCAGTCTTCTTGTTTTTTTGCGGGTGGATTCCATGGGATACCTCCGGATGGTTGTTGGGATCAGGAAAACGGGATGTACGGCTCAGCACGGCTCAGGGGGCTGCATCGGCTTTTCGGACTTCCCTAAATTATACAAAATATGCATTTTGTATAATCTTCGATAGAGCCTTCCACAGGTAAATCCGGCTTCCTTTCGTGCCGGGTCAGCCCTTCCCCCGTCCATTCCTGCCTGAGAAAGAAACGGGACCGGCGTGCGTCATCCCTCTTACCGATATTATAACAAAAAACCGAATGGCTTGTCAATGTTGAACTGTGACAAACCATCCGGCCCTTTGCGAGGCGGATTCGTCAAATTCCATCCGTTCCCCGGATTATTCCCGTTCCCGTGTCCTGCATTCATACAGGCCCGTCTGTGATCCGTCCATCGTCAGCGCGTAACGGTGATACAGCACGATCGGGATCGCCGACCATCCATGGCACAGGCTTCCGGCGTTACCGAAATCCCGCGCACCGTCGATCGTCTCCCAGAACGTCGTCGCGTTTTCGTGCAGCATGTATCCCCAGAGCGAGGCGATATCCGAAAAGACCGTCCGCGCATACCGATCCTTCTGCTTCATGAGCGCCTCGTACTTGAAGATGCTGTGGCTGAGCGTCACGGGCAAAAGACCCTTCCCTGCCAGGTTGACAAGTACAGAGTTCAGGCGCTCACCCTTTGCCGCGTCCGTGTAGGCGATCAGTGCGTTGGTCAGCTCCGCGTAGTGGAATTTCTCCCCGGTAGAACGCTTGATGTATGTCGCATAAACCCCGCGTTCCTCGTCCCAGAACCACAGGTCGACGGCCTCGTTCAGCGTGCGGTGCTCCTCGAAGTAATACTCTGCCGCCTCACGGTCGCCGAGATTGCCGAGGATCATCGACAACGCGCGCAGACCGAACGATACGAAGGCGCAGAGCGGCGCGTCGAACGTGACGTCTTCCTCCCGCACCGATCCGGCGATCGAGCCGTCCAGCCCCGACTGCCATTCATAAAAGTTCCAGTATTTCTGCTCCGTGAAGCACGGGATCAGTCCGTTTTCCGCGTCGCGCCGACGGATGAACTCGTCCGCGATCCGGCGCAGCACCGGGACGATCTCCCCGACGAAATCCCTGTCGCCCGAGAACAGAAGATATTCGTAGACCTGCGTGAGGAAGATCGCCGAGAATGCCGGAATGGTAATCGACACCCGCGCCGGCGAACAGAGCTCGAGCATGTTGTCCTCGCGGATCGACTGCGCCATCAGACGCAGGGACGCCTTCGGGAATTCCGTTTCCCGGAACGCGTAGTATCCGCACAGCATCTGATTGCGCGAATCCATCGTGTAAAGCGCCTGTTCCCGCCACGGACAGTCCTCGTAGTGCTCGTGCATGCACATCCGGAGCGTCCGCTTCGAGACCGCGTAGATCGCGTTGTGCAGACTGTCCGCGCAGGTGAACTCCGTCTCATGCGCGAGCGGATAATCGGTCGTTTTGATCCCGGCGTAATGGATCCGGGCGGACTTCGCTTTGACATGCACTTCGAGATAGCGCATCCCGAGGCGGCGGAACGGATGCACGAAGCGGTTCCGCCCGGCGCGCGCATGGTAGGACGCCGCGAAATTCCGTCCGCCGATGATCGTCCGCACCCGCAGATCGTCGAGGTGCTCGCCCCAGCCAATAAGGATCTCTGCGTCCTCTTCGACGTCGAGATCGAGAGATAAAAGCCCGGCGTTTTCCCGTCCCGTGTCGACGAGGAAGAAGATCCCGTCGTCCTCCCCGGCATCGAGCGCGATCCCGTCCTTGTTCGGCAGCCGCCGCGTCAGGTCGTGTCGGCCGAAGCGCAGGGCCGCGAACTGCATCCGCTGTCCGAGGGAGAGCTTCTCCGCGTCCGGAGCCTCCGTATAGGTCCCGCTCACCGTCATGACCGCGGGCTCGTCGTCCCCGAGGATCAGCTTTTTGATCGGGCGTTCGCGTATCGGGAGCGACTTGTCAGCAATCACGCACGGCCCGAATTCTGCCTCGTCGATGCGCGCGTCAAACCGGAACGAATACCCGAGCTGCCCGGAGACGTGCTCGACGCCCGGTCCCATCGCGTAGCCGTTCACCGGACGGACAAGGGTATCTTCCCCGCTCGCCGCGACGCACACGCCGTCCGCGAAGATCTCAAAGATCAGCCCGGCAGCCTCGCCCCGCGCCGTGGAGCTGTCGTCGCCCTGATGCCAGACGCGGATCGTGACCGGGTTATTGCCCGGCGTGAGGCTTGCCGTCAGATCCAAGAGGTCATACACTTTATCGAAGGGATAGTCCGCGTATTGCCCGAAGAAGAGCTGTCCGCCCGCTTCAAAGGCGTAATTCGTATCCGCCGAGATCGCCATCACGATCTTCTGTCCCTCGCGGACCGGGATCGTCACCGCCGCGTCGATGTAGGTGTTCGGCGAATCGTAACCCTCCGCCCAGATCCATTTTCCCGTTTTCCAGAGTTCCATGCGCACCTCCGAGAATGCTTGGTTTCCTCTGGATTATAGCACAAAGACGGGGCAAAAGCAATACGGGACGTCATTTTTCCGCACTCTGTCCGCGCAGATGCAGGTATTTCTGCCGTGTCGCCTCGCCGCCGCGCAGGTGCCGCTCCGCCTTGTTCTGCGCCAAAATCTCCGCGACCGCGGCATAGAGGGCGGGATTGTCCCTCCTCAGTTTTTCCGTCACATCCTTGTGCACGGTCGATTTGCTGACGCCGAACTGGGCAGCCGTCTCCCGCACCGTTGCGCGGTTTTCCGCGATGTACTGACCGAGCGCCGCGCTCCGCTCATAGGAATCGAATCTCATGTTCCCCTCCGGAATGGTTGTCAGTCCCAGTCCAGTATATGAGGGGATTTTTCGCTTATGCCGAAAACGACTCCCGCCCTCTTTCCAACCAAACGGAGATTTTCCGACAGAACTCCGCGGGTGAATCGAAAAACGATCTCTTCCATTCCGACCGGCTTCATGGTATAATAGAATCACTTCAAAGAAAGGCGGTGCGGTCATGAGCATCGGGAAAAACATTGCAGAATTCAGAAAAAAGCGCGGTTTCACGCAGGAGGAACTCGGCGCGCGGCTCGGCGTCACCAATCAGGCGGTGAGCAAATGGGAGAATGAAACGACGATGCCAGACGTCATGCTCCTGCCCGGGATTGCCGACGCCCTCGGCGTGACGCTCGACGCGCTGTACGGGATCGAAGAAGAGATACCTGCGAAGGTCCGGGCGGACGATTTTCCGGAAGCGGCGCGGGAGATGCTGAAAACCTATTTCGTCAAGCAAGCCGGCGCGCGGATGCCGTGCGGACCGGACCTCGGCCAGCAAGTGCTCAGCTGCGTATCGGATACCGCGGGGGCGGTCTTCATCTCGAAAGATTTTTCCTTTATCGAGAACACCTACCGGACGCTGGACAGCCGGACGATCTTCGAGCGCGCTGAACTTCTTTCGGTCATGAGAAAGCTGGCGGACAAGACGGTTATGAAGGTATTCGCCTATCTGTACCGGACGTCTCTGGAACGGTATGCGTCAGCACAGGATCCCGAGAAAAAAGACTGGGGATCGGATCGCCTCCGGGTTTTCACCGTTCAGGAAATCGCCGCGGCATGCGCGCTCGGAGAAGAGGAAGTTTTGAACGTTCTGGATACGCTTACATCCCTGCACCTGATCGATTCGTCATGGTATAACGGTTCTGTGGAGGAGTATTACTTTTCGACGGATTACGCGCAGTTCGTTTTGGTCCTGTTCCGGGTGTTGTCCTTGCTGTTCGAGGATTCCAGGGTTTACGCACTCTGGCGGGATTCGTCGAAGATTTCCGACTACCTATTTGAAACCCTCTGGAAATAACAAAAAAGCCGCGGGATCGCTCCTGCGGCTTTCGTCTGTGTTGGGACTGTCCTATTCCATCGCACATGCTGCTTCGGCTTTTCTGAGGATTTCCCGGAAATCCGGATGATCCCGGAGAAAATCATAACGAGCGTGTTTCAGGCG
>JAFZPN010000120.1 GCA_017550315.1 Clostridia bacterium | reverse complement strand
GGCGCTTCGGCCTTCGGGGTATAGACGTACGCGGCGGCGTTGATGAGGACCTTTTGTACTTCGGGGTTGTGATAGGTCGGGACGGACTCATGGCCCGGGCGGAAGTAGAAGATCTTGCCGCGGCCCCGCTTATAGACGCATCCGGAGCGGAAGACTTCGCCGCCGGTGAACCAGCTGATGAAGACCAGCTCGTCGGGCTGCGGGACGAGGAAGTGCTCGCCGTAGGTCTCCTCATGCTCGAGGATGATCTTCTCGCCGATCCCCTTCGTGATCGGATGGCCCTGCTCGATGACCCACAGGATCTCCTTGTCGCCGGATTCGCGCCATTTCAGCTCGCCGGAGGGCGTCCCCATGAGGCGCTGGAAGATCTTCGACGCATGGCCGGAGTGGAGGACGCACATGCCCATGCCGCCGATGACGTGCCGGTAGACGCGGCTCACCACGCTGTCCGGGACGTCCCCGTGGCGCATGTGACCCCACCAGAAGAGCACGTCGGTGTCGTCGAGGACTTCGTCCGTGAGGCCGCATTCCGGATCGTCGAGGGTGGCGGTGCGGACTTCATAGCCCGCTTCGCGGAGGAATTTCGCGATGACCGCGTGGATGCCGTCCGGGTAGATCGCTTTGACCGCCGGATCGGACTTCTCGTGTGCGAATTCGTTCCAGACTGTGATTTTCATGGTATTTCTCCTTTTTGAGGATAAATTTTCAGATTCAGAACAGCGAATCGAGGTATTTCGTGAGCGCGTTGATCAGCGGACGCATGGCCTCGATCTCGCTCGCCTTCCGGGTTTCGATGTCGACCCAGTTCCCGCTCTCGTATTCGATATTCAAAATGAGCTCCATTTTTTCGGAGTCCTCTTCCCCATCCGCGGTGGTCTTGTCTCCCCAGCCGTAATACCCTTCGTCGTGGTTGCCCCAGTTGTCCGCCTCGCGGTCGTAATAACTGAACGCGAACTTCCGCAAAAGATCCGTGGCGCCGACGATCTCGGTGAGCCGCTCGTAATAGTCGTCCGGGAAGAGGCGCACCTTGTCGGAGTCGAAGATCAGCCCGTCGACGTAGCGGCTGAGCAGGTAGGTCTCGCCGTCGATCGCCTGATCCTCGCTGACGTTCACCTCCGTGTACCAGTAATAACGGCGGCCGTCGGCGAATTCGAGGGAGAAGCTCGTGATGAGCGAGGTCTCCTCGTCCGGGTAGAGGGTTTCGACGCCGTGCTCGGAGAACCACGCGGCAAAGACGTCATAGATCTCCTCGGCCCATTCGGCATACGGATCGTTGTTGACGGTGAAGGTGAGGACCTCGCCGGAGGCATAGACGGCGCGGAAGGTGCGTTCCTGATACTCCGGCGGGAGGCCTGCCGTGACGTCGTAGACGCCGTTCTGCTTCGCGAGATCGTGCTTCGCGATGATGTCGGCGATGGCCCCGGTGAGCTTTTTGTCCGCGGGGCACCGGATCTCGGTGATCCGCTCTTCGGCAACGGCCTTGCCCTCCCCGTCCGGCGTGATCGCAAATTCAAAGTCGCGCTCCTCGTCGCCGCGGTACCGGGTGGCCAGATAGACCGGGGCAAGAAACTCGACGAGATCCTTCGATGCGATCTCCTTCGGTGCGTTCTCGTCGACGTACGTGGTGTTGCCGCCTTCAATGGGCACCTCGTCGTCATCCGCGGGCTTCTTGCGGCATCCGCCGAAGAGGGCCCCGAAGATCGCCGCGGCACAGAGGAGCATGGCGCACAGTCCTTTCTTTGACAGCATGATGACCTCCCTTAACCTTTGCGTTTGCGTTGGTTTCAAGATTCCGCCTTACAGCGTCACCCACCGCTTTTCGGCGTCGGACTTGAGAATGCCGTCGAGGAGGATCTCGTTCGTCACGCCGTCGTCGACCGTGGCGTCGAGCCCGTCGCCCGTGCCGTTCAAGAGATCGGCAAAGGCCTGCATCTGATCGACGCGGAACTCGTCCGGGATCGGGACGGACACGTATTTCCCGCCGGTCGAGGCGTCGCAGATCTCGAGCTCGTCGACGCCGGGGATGCGGTCGAGGTGATACACCAGCGCGCCGTGCTCCCCGTAGACCTCCATGCGCTGATAATTGCCGCGCCCGTACGCGAAGCGGGAGATCTGGAAGGAGGCGGAAATGCCGCCGGACATTTCGGCGAGGATGTTCGAAAAGTCGTCGACGTCCACCGTCCCCATGCCGGATCCGTCGGGAAGGCGGCGCTCGGTCACAATGGTCCCGAGATGGGCGGAGACGGATTCATACTGCGCGCCGGTCACGAAGGACACGAGGTCGAGCCCGTGGCATCCGAGATCGCCGAGCGCGCCCGACGCCGCGACGGACTTGACGTACCGCCACACGAGGGAGCAGTTCTTTTCCGCGAGGCCCCACGCCTGATAATACTGCATGTTCACGTGGTGCACGCGTCCGAACCGCCCGCCGGCCACGAGGGAGCGCAGATACCGCGCCGCGGCCTTGTAGCGGTAGGAGAAGTAGATCATGCTCTTCACGCCCGCTTCATGCGTGACACGCGCGAGGGACTCGGCCTCGGCGGTGTCCATCGTCATGGGCTTTTCAACGCCGTAGGACTTCCCGGCCCGCGCGGCGGCTTCGGCGATCTCCCGGTGCACGTTGTTCGGCGTGGAAATATCGACGACGTCGACGTCGGGACAGGCGATGAGATCGCGGTAATCGGTAAAGCGGCGGTTTTCGGGCACGCCGTAGCGGTCGGCACGCTCCTTCAGGCGCACGGGATCGATGTCGCAGACCGCGGCGAGGGTGAGATCGGGGGATCGCTCGATCCCGGGCACATGGACGCCGCCGGAGATCCCCCCGAGGCCGACGGAACCGATGCGGATAACAGACATGGGATGCTCCTTCCCCCCACCAAAGCCGTCCGGGCTGCCATAGGATCCGGGATCCGCCGCCCGTCCGGTTGGGGTTGTTTTTCTTTATTTTAGCATAGAAGTTGTGCAAAATCAATAAGAAAGAGAAAAAAACAAGCGGCGCCCGCACACATTGCCTGCGCTGAAAACTGCCGCGAAGCGGCAAATTCACTCCTGCGGTGCTCGCACCGGAGGAACTTCACTCCCCGCCGGGAATTTCACGCGCGCAGCGCTCCTCACCCGTTCTCCTCCCGCGCCTCGCCCGCAGGCGCGCAGGCAAAAGAGCATAGAAAAGCGCGCGTGACGGGGAAAACACGCGCGCAGACAGAAAGAAGACCGCACTTTTTCAGCGCGGTCTTCGCTTGTTCCTTTATTCCGCTTTCTCGTCGATCAGACGGATCAGCGCCATTTCCGCGCCGTCACCGCGTCTCGGGCCGAGCTTGAAGATCTGCGTGTAACCGCCGCTGCGGTCCGCGTACTTCGGCGCGACTTCGTCAAACAGCTTCTTCACAACATCTTCCTTCGTGATGTATGCGAGCGCCGCGCGACGGGTCGCCAGCGTGTTCTTCTTGCCAAGGGTAATCATCTTTTCGGCGACGGAACGCACTTCCTTCGCACGGGTCACGGTCGTCTCAATGGCGCCGTTTTCGATGAGATAGGTCACCATCCCGCGGAGCATCGCGTTTCTGTGCGCGGTCGGTCTGCCGAGTTTTCTGTTGCGGGGCATGTTCCATGTCCTCCTTTGCGAGTCTTCTATACTGTTGTTCGTTAGCTTTGAATGTCATATCCGGCACATCCGGACTCTCTCATTCGTCTTCCTTCTTCAGGTCGAGACCGAGAGAATGCAGCTTCTGGATCACTTCTTCGAGCGATTTCTTACCAAGGTTGCGGACCTTCATCATGTCTTCTTCCGTCTTCTCGATGAGGTCTTCCACCGTATCGATGCCGGCGCGCTTCAAGCAGTTGAAGCTGCGGACCGACATGTCAAGTTCCTCAATGGTCATCTCAAGGACCTTCTCCTTGATGGTCTCCTCGCGTTCTACCATGATCTCCGCGTTCTTTGCTTCGTCGGACAGATCGACGAACAAATTGAGATGTTCGTTGAGAATCTTGGCGCCCAGAGAAATGGCTTCCTTCGCCAAAATGACACCGTTTGTGAGAACTTCCAGCGTGAGCTTGTCATAGTCCGTGGACGAGCCGACGCGCGTGTTCTCCACCGTGTAGTTCACATTGTAAACAGGCGTGTAGATCGAGTCCGTGAAGATTGTTCCCACGGGCGCGGTCATCCCCTGATTGTTCTGCTGATAAAGCTGCTTGTTGCGCTCCTGAGAGACATACCCGCGGCCCTGATCGAACACCAGTTCCATATAGAACCGGACGTTGTTCTCTACGGTCGCAATGTGGAAATCGGGGTTCAGGATCTCGATATCGGCGTCGGCCTTGATATCGCCCGCGGTGATATCGCAAGCGCCGGTGGTGTCGATGACGACCATCTTCGGCCCTTCCGTATGCAGCTTCGCGGTGATGCCCTTCACGTTCAGAACGATTTCGGGAACGTCTTCCTTGACGCCCGGAATGGTGGTCATTTCGTGAAGCACGCCGTCGATCTTGATGCTGGTGACAGCGACGCCCGGCAGAGAGCTGAGAAGGACTCTGCGCAGCGAATTTCCGAGGGTAATCCCATAGCCTCTTTCCAGGGGCTCGATGATGAACTTTCCGTTTCTTCCGTCATCGCTCAGGTTGATCGTCGCAATGTTCGGCTTTTCGATTTCTAACATTAAATCATAACCCTCCGTCTGTTATCTTTGCCAAATCCACAATAAGAATCCAATCGTTGATTTCTGCAAAATCGTGTGAGACTGCTTTGCTATCGGAACCAAGTCTGCCCATAGGAATCCGGCCTTTCGGCGAGTCTCCCACGGACGGCTATTACTTGGAATAAAGTTCGACGACGAGCTGTTCGTTGACT
>JAFZPN010000119.1 GCA_017550315.1 Clostridia bacterium | reverse complement strand
CGTCTGGGCGGGCGACATGAACACCGAGCTTGCCACGATCCTCGCGGTCTTCGGCGAGAACGACGTGGTCCCGAAGTCCCTCGATCTCGTGCGCGACGTCACCCCGACCGACGCGTCGATGAACGGCCTGTCCTCCTACAATCTCTGGTGGATGATGTGCCACTGGGAGTGGTACCGCGGCACGGGGAATTACGCCTACCTCGCCGAACAGAAGGACTACATCCGCGAAATGCTCGAGCGCTACGTCGGGTATGTGGATGAAAACGGCTCCGAGATCCTGCCCGGCGGACGCTTCTTCGACTGGCCGACCGCAAGCTATCCGGATGCGATGCACGCGGGACTCCAGGGTCTGTTCCGCATGGCGCTCTTAGCAGGCGGCGAGATGATGAAGACCCTCGGCGAGAGCGACACGGCGGAGAAGTGCTTCCTCGCGGCGGACAAGCTCCTCGCGCACGTCCCGGCCTATGACGGCTGGAAACAGCCCGCGGCGCTTCTTGCCCTCGGCGGACTGGTCGATCCGAAGGAAGCCTTCCGCACCTGCATCGCGAAGGACGGTCCGCGCGGCCTCTCCACCTTCCTCGGGTATTACACCCTCACGGCGGTCGGCGCGGCGGGCGAATACGAAGCGGCCCTCGACATCATGCGCGGTTACTGGGGCAAGATGCTCGAACTCGGCGCGACGACATTCTGGGAAGATTTCAGCGTCGACTGGGCGGAAGGCGCCACGGGCATCGACAGAATCGTCCCGGCGGGCGGCATCGACATCCACGGCGACTTCGGCGCGCACTGCTATGTCAAGCTCCGCCACAGCCTCTGCCACGGATGGGCGTCCGGTCCCGCGCCGTATCTCGCGGCGAATGTGCTCGGTCTGAAGGTCCTCACGCCCGGCTGCCGCGACATGCTTTTCGATCCGCATCTCTCCGGCCTCGACTGGGCGCACGGCACCTATCCGACTCCCTTAGGAGACATCGAGGTCGAGATCACGAAATCCGGCGCGTCCTGCAAGGCGCCCGCCGGCGTCACGATCGTGCGAAAATAACGGGAATAAAAGGATATAGAAATATGACGCTTCTCGAACGTTTTCTCAGCTATGTGAACATCCCCACCGCCTCCGATGAGCATTCCTCCACCGTCCCGACGGCGGAGCACGAATTCGTCCTCGCGCACCGGCTCGCCGCGGACATGCAGGCGATCGGCATCGCGGACGCGCACGTCGACGAGCACTGCTACGTCTACGGCCACATCCCGGCGACGCCCGGTCATGAGAACTGTCCTCGGATCGGCTTCATCGCGCACCTCGACACCTCCCCGGATTTCGCGGACGGCCCGATGAACGTACAGATCCATGAACACTACGACGGCGGCGACGTGGTCCTCGGCGAAAGCGGCCGCACGATCACGGAGAAGAACTTCCCGCACCTGAAAACCCTCGCCGGACGTACCCTTCTCACGACGGACGGGACGACCCTGCTTGGCGCGGACGACAAGGCGGGTGTGACGGAGATCCTCTGCGCGATGGAGACGATTTTACGGGAGAGCCTCCCGCACGGGCCGATCTCAATCGCGTTCACCCCGGACGAGGAGGTCGGGACCTCCGCCGATACCTTTGATCTCGCGCGGTTTGCGGCGGACTATGCCTACACGGTCGACGGATCGCGGGAGGGCGAGGTGGTCTACGAGAACTTCAACGCCTGCTCCGCCGCCTTCGAGATCCGCGGCTACAACATCCATCCGGGCGAGGCGAAGAACCGCATGATCAACGCCTCCCTCGTGGCGATGGAGATAAACGCGATGCTGCCCGCCGGGGATACGCCGCGGCATACGGAGGGCTACGAAGGCTTCTTCCATCTCACCGACATGCGCGGCGACTGCGAATCCGCCGAGCTGCACTATATCGTCCGCGACCACGCCGCCCCGATGTTCGACGCGCGGAAGGCGACGCTCTGTCACATCGAAAAGCTCATCAACGAGAAATACGGGCCCGGCACGGTCAAGCTGACGATCCGCGATTCCTACCGGAACATGGAGGAGATGATCCGCCCGGTGTTCCGCGTCGTGGAGATCGCGGACGAGGCGACGCGGCAGGCGGGTCTCGAACCGATCCACGATCCGATCCGCGGCGGAACGGACGGCGCAAGGCTCTCGTTCATGGGACTGCCGTGTCCGAACCTCGGAACGGGCGGATACGCCTTCCATGGACCGTACGAGCACTGCACCGTCGAGGGCATGGAAAAAGTCGTCGCGATCCTATGCGGGATCGTGAAGCTCTGGGCGGCAAGCGGAAGATAGAAACAAAAAGCCGCTGTGCTTGATTCTGCCTTCGCGAAACAAACGAAGCGAGAGCAAGCAGTACACCGAACAAAACCTCCACGCCTCGGCTCCCTCGGCTGAGGGAGTAAATAAACAGTGTTCCCCCCCTCGTCGAGGGTGGAGGGTGGTGTGAAAAGAACAGCCGAGTGGTGAAAGAACCGCAAGATACAATAAAGGAGCCGCCGCATCGTTAATGCGACGGCTCCGATTTTCTATTTGGTTTTTCGGGCTTATTCCAGACCATCGAACGCCGTGACGAGTTTGTCCATGGATTTGTTCCAGATCTTCGCGTTCTTCGCGATGGTGGAAGCGATGGCTTCATCCTTCGCATCCGCGCGTCCGCGGAAGAAGTGGTTGATGTCGCCGAGCTTGTTGGACCACTGCGCCGCGAAGTCGATCGTGACGTTCTCGTGGCAGAGCTCGATCATACGGCCGGAGTCGGAGTCGCGGGTGAACTTCACCTTCAGCGCGATCTCATAGTAAGCGGGCGTGACTTCCTTGAAGGACTCGGAGGACAGCGCTTCGAGAGCTGCGGAGATGCAGTCCGTGCCGCCGACGGAAACCGGTACGCCGAAGAGCGTGCAGGAGTCGTGGATTCTCGTGTTGTAGTGAGGCTGCGTCTCATCCAGCTTGGGCATCGGAAGGATCATGAAGTCGTCTTCCATGTCGCGGAGGTAGATCGGGGACTGATAGAGCTTGTTGTCGGTCATCATGAACTGGCCTTCGCTGAAAGCGGTCATGATGGCAACGGAGTCATCCGTGCCGACGGGGTTGAGCATGCAGGCCTCATTGTTGAACATGAGAGCGTAGTACTTGTCCCAGAACTTGTAGGTCCACTCGTTGTCGAGGGAGATGACGGGATGGCCTTCGTCGTCGCGGGTCGAGAAGTCGACCATGCAGCCCGCTGCCACGCCGTCGGTCAGGTCGTTGGACTGGGTCACGAAGCCGTACTGGTCCTTGCTGTCCCGGGAGCCGTTGGCGTTGAGGTCGATGTAGGCGACGGTGGCGAGTTCGGAGACTTTGTCCATTGTCCAGTCGCCTTCGTCCACCACGGAATAGAGGTTGATGTCCGGATAGTAGTTGTTGAAGATCGTGGAGTTGACGTAGATGACGTACATACCGCCGGTATAGCGGAGCGCAAGGTCACCGGTCGCCCAGTAGTACTTCTCGCCGTCGTAGCTCATGTTCTTGATGTAGCCGGTGCCCCAGTATTCGCGGTCAAAATCGTTGTAGGGGAAGTTTTCCTTGTTGTTCAGGTTCATCAGCACGCCTTCGGAGCCGAGCACGATGCCGTAGTACTGATACGCGCCGAATACGTCATAGTCGGCGGAACCGGCCTTGACCATATTGCGGATGGTGCCGGCGCTGCCGCTCCAGTCGGTGCTCATTTCCGGCTGGTTGATGGCGATGTTGAGACGGTCGGTGACGACGAGGTTGCGCTGATAGACGGCGGTGTCAACCACTTCGCCCGTGTCTTCTTCCGCCCAGAGGGACAGCTCGGTGATGTTGCCGTTCGAGCCTTCGGTCAGAAGGAAGTTCAGGCCGCGGCCGCCGAAGTCCATGGTCTCGGGCATGGAGTCGAGGAAGCGCGCGGTTTCTTCGGCCTCTTCCGTCAGATCGGCGGTCGGGGTTTGGGTGTTCGTCGTATTCTTCGCATCGTTGTCTGCGTTCGCACTGTTGTTGGAGCAGGCTGCGACGGAGGCCAGGAGGAAGAGAGCGGCGAGGATGCAGGACAGGATTCTCTTCATGATGGGTTCCTTTCGGTGAATGTTTTTCGGAAAACAAACGTTTCCCTATTCGGATAAACAAAATTATACCACACGGCGTGCCGGATTGCAATGAGTCTGACGCAAAAAATCAACGGAAAATTGTAAACTTCCTTTGAAAAAGGGCGCCGCGTCCGGGACTCTCCGATGCCGCCGCGCAAAACGCACAAATCTCTTTGGTCAAAACCGACGAAAATCCGCCGGACCGCTTGCAATCCTGCCCGAGACCGGGTATAATGAAACCGGAATCAAAAGAAAGGACAACCGAACCATGATCGACTCCATCGGCCTCCAGCTTTTCACCATCCGCCCAACCATGGACACGGCGGAAAACATCCGCATGAGCTTCCGCCGCATCCGCGAGATGGGCTATACGTACGGACAGACGGCGGGCTGCGCGATCCCGTATGAGGAATTCGGCAGGATCGCCCGCGAGGAGGGCATCGAAATCTGCGGTACGCACGACGACTTCGGCCTGATGCTCCGTCATCCGGATGAAGCCATGAAGAACCACGAAGCCCTCGGCACGCACCTCATGGGCATCGGCGGCTTCCACGCGACCGATCCCGACGAGGTCTCCCGCTTCATCGAACAGGCGAACACCGTCGCCGCGAACATCCGCCCCCACGGCTTCAAATTCACCTATCACAACCACAGCAACGAGTTCATCCGGCTGAAAAACGGAAAGACCGTCATGGACATGCTCGTCGAGGGACTCGATCCCGTCGGAACCTCCTTCGTGCTCGATACCTACTGGGTCCAGCACGGCGGCGGCGACGTACGGTACTGGATCGAAAAACTCGCGGGACGCATCGACATTCTGCACCTCAAGGACATGGGAAGAAATGAGAACGGTCCCTATATCACCGAGATCGGCAACGGCAATCTCTGGTGGGAGGGCATCCTCGCCGCGGCGAAGAAGGCCGGCGTGAAGTATTACGTCGTCGAGCAGGACAGCTGGCCGGGCGACCCGTTCGATTCCGTCCGCCAGTCCGCCGCATATCTCAAGGCGAATTTCGTAGATTGACCGTGAACCGCCGCATTTCCGCCGCCTCAACCGACGGCGGATTTTTGCGGAAGAGAAGGAGTACACCGTGAACCATCCCGATCCGATCCCGATGGAGCTGGCAGCCGGAGGGTCCATCGACACCGGCCGCCTCTTCGAGGATTACCGCGAGCTCGCGGAGCTGGAGCATCTCTACAATGCCGCCATCCGCCAGCTCACCATCAAATTCGAGATCCTGAACGACGAGTTCCGGGTCAAATACGAGCGTTCGCCGATCCACCATATCGAATCCCGCGTCAAATCCACGGCGAGCATCGTGAACAAGCTTCTCGCGCGCGGCAAGGAAGTCACCCCGGAATCCGCGCGGGAGAACGTCAACGACATTGCGGGCGTGCGGGTCGTCTGCTGCTACATCGACGACGTCTATTCCGTCGCGGACATGCTCCTCAGACAGACGGACATCCGCCTGATCCGCGAGCAGGACTACATCCGCGAGCCGAACTACAACGGCTACCGCAGCTTGCACCTCGACATCGAGCTCCCGATCTATCTCTCCGAGCGCACGGAAATGGTCAAGGCCGAGGTCCAGCTCCGCACCGTGGCAATGGACTTCTGGGCGAGCCTCGAACACGATCTGCGCTACAAGAACGCCAAGGCCATCCCGGCGGGCATCGGCGACCGCATGCTGGCCTGCGCGGACGAGATCGCCGCCATCGACCGGGAGATGCAGGAAATCTACAAGGAAATTCAGGCATTATGAGTGACGGAAGCATCACCGAAGTCGTCGCCGCCCTGATCTGGCAGGGGGATCGCTTTCTCGTCTGCCAGCGTCCCGCGAACAAGCGGCGCGGCCTTCTCTGGGAATTCGCCGGGGGAAAGGTCGAGGACGGCGAAACAAAGCGGGAAGCCCTCGTGCGGGAATGCCGGGAGGAACTCGCCGTGACCCTCGACGTCGGGGACGAATTCATGGACGTGACGCATGAGTACCCCGACCTCACGGTGCACCTGACGCTCTTCGAGGCCCGCATCCGGTCCGGGGAACCCGCCCTCGTCGAGCACGCGGCGATGAAGTGGATCACGGCGGAGGAGACGGATTCCCTCGATTTCTGCCCGGCTGACACCGTCATCCTCGAGCGGCTCCGCGCTTTTGCCGGTCACACGGACACCTTCCGCTTCGGAGAGACGACCGTGCGGGTCCTGCATCCCGCAGAAGGGAAAGCCGATACGATCGTCTACGCGCACGAGGATTTCGTCACGGCGTGTCATGTGCGCGAACTGCTCGCGGCGGAGGGCCTGTCCGCGGACCTCGCTGCCGTCGGCGGGATCGACTGGGACGACGCGCTCTCTCCGTGGCCTGCGCCGAAGGTGTTCCGCGGCGGACGCGATTTCGGCGGTCATGCGGAAGAACATCTCGCGCTGCTCCGCGGGACCCTCATCCCGGCAGTCGAGCAGGGAAAAGCATACCGCCGCCGGATGATCGCGGGGTATTCGCTCGCCGGACTCTTCGCGCTGTGGGCGGCGTGCGGGAGCGATCTCTTCACCGCCTGCGCGTCCGTGTCCGGATCCCTCTGGTACGAGGGCTTTTCTGACTGGCTGTGCGGACAGCCGGCACATCTTGACGGGGTGTATCTCTCCGTCGGGGACCGCGAGAAGATCACGAAGAACGCCCGGATGAGGGCGGTTGAAGACGAGACGCGCCGCGCCGCCCGGATCCTTGCGGACAAAGGGATCCCCGCCGTCTTTGAACTCAATCCCGGCGGCCATTTCCAGGACGTACCGGCCCGGATCGCGCGCGGGATCGGCCGGATCATGAAAGGAGTCTGACATGCTGTTCATCGAATATCCGAAGTGCACGACCTGCCAGAAGGCAAAGAAGTGGCTCGATGCGCACGGTGCGGTCTACCGGGACCGGCACATCAAGGAAGAACCCCCGACGGCGGAGGAGATCGTGCGCTGGCAGAAGGCGAGCGGTCTTGCGCTCAGGAAGTTCTTCAACACGAGCGGGCTGCTCTATAAGTCCCTCTGCCTCAAGGACCGTCTTCCGTCGATGAGCGAGGAGGAACAGATTGCCCTGCTCTCCTCCGACGGGATGCTCGTGAAGCGCCCGATCCTCGTGACGGACGACGCGGTCCTCGTCGGCTTCCGCGAGGCGGAGTGGGAACGCGTGATGAAGTGAAAAACGAATCTGTGATCGTGAATACGTTTTCAGATTGATTATGGTTCAGATTGATTATGGTAAAGTAAAACAGAATGAAAGCAAGAATTTGGATTATTAGTTCTGTTGTTATATTGGTGATAACTGCGCTGCTGTTCTCGGCGTCCATCATTACCGACAGACAAAACGACAAGCAAAGAAGTGTCCAAGAAAGAATTGAAGATAATGAACCGGAAGGTGTTGACACTCCGGAGGGTATTGTATGGAACCCGGATACAGGCGAGTATTACAATGCCGATAAGTTAATCTGGGACGAAAAAAGGCAAACATACATTCCGAGAACCGATCGTAAGTCAGCAATATCGGTCAATAATCAAAATATCTCGCTTGACGAGTGGATGGAGATAAACGCAGACAGCAATAACACGATTACAGCGGCTGTTTATAAATATCTCGTCGGAAAAGAACAGTATATAGGTAATAATCCCGATTTGCTTTCGGCTTCTTATAATGTGGAATATAAGGAAGGATTGGAGGAACTCCGACTTCTCGGCACTTCACGGCTCATCGAAATCTACAGCAGAATCAACGAGGTTGACTGTATCAATTCTGTTTTGATGAATGCAATTACAGAGATTCTCGGAATCGAATTCCTTGCGCCGACAAACCGACATCAGGATGCAATCGCATGGATGGAAAAATTTGAGGATTTCGTGAGAGAGGCTCATGATGTTGCAGACTTTTCAGATGAGAATGTAAAAAAATACGGCTTGCTCCTTCTTCCCTCCATGGTGGATCAAGGGATTTCGTCGAGTCTGACAATGCAATACAGCGAGCAGGAAACAAAAGAGATACTGGCTTTTATCCTTTATGTTACTCATAGCAATGAATAATATTTTCTTTGAACGGTTGACCTGAAAAAGTATAAAAAATTCATTGAAAAATTCTCCCGTCTGTGATACAATACAGAGGAAGGCGATTCCTCTGCATCGGGATCGCACAGCGAGGAGATTTTTTCATGGAAAAACTGCCTTACCGGAATATCATATCCGTCGCCGGACACCGCGGCAACGCAAAATATTGCCCCGAAAACACGATGGCATCCTTCCGCTCGGCCGTCGCGCTGGGTCCCGACATGATCGAGCTCGACGTCCACATGACGAAGGACGGGGAACTCGTCGTGATGCATGACCACAAGGTCGACCGCACCACCGACGGGCAGGGGTATCTGCACGACCTCACGCTCGAAGAAATCAAGGCCCTCGACGCCGGCGCGTGGAAGGGCGAAGAATTCCGCGGCGAGCGGGTCCCGACTTTTGAAGAATTCCTCTCGTTCATGGCGGAACACCCTGACGTCATGCTCAACGTGGAGCTGAAGGACTATCCCGCGATGTGGGGTTCCTTCGCCTACGAATCTGCCGAGCGCGCGATCGTGATGATGGACCGCTTCGGCGTCACGGAGCGCAGCGTCGTCAACACGTGGAGCGGCGAGCTCAACGAATGGATCGCGGAGAAGTACGGCGAGCGCGTCCGCATTCACGCCTACCATCCGCAGGAGCTGATGGGGAAGGGCCAGAAGCGCCTTGTCTATGACTACGCCTACTGCGTCTGCCTGTTCAGCACGTGGAAGGGCGCCGAGGTCGTTCCGAAGCAGATGTTCGATTTCGCGCGCGCGTACGGCGTCGAGCCCTGGGTCTTCTATCCGAAGGACACGCCCGAGGCCTATGACGAATCCATCGCGAACGGCGCGGTCCTTTTCACCTCGAACGATCCCGCGTGGGCGATGGACTACCTCCGGCAGAAGGGTCTGCACGACTGAGGCGGGGGAGGATTCCATGGCGACTGTAACGATCATCGGCTCCGGCATGATGGGCTCGGCGCTCGCGTTCCCGGCAAGGGAAAACGGACATGAGGTCCGCCTCGTCGGCACGCATCTCGACCGCGAGATCATCGACGCCTGCCGCGAAACGGGCCGGCACCCGAAATTCACGAAGGATTTCCCCGCCGGGGTCCGGTATTATCAGATCGAGGAAATGGAGGAGGCGGTCCGGGGCGCGGATCTCGTCATCGGCGGGGTCTCGAGCTTCGGCGTCGACTGGTTCGGCGAATTCGTCCTGCCGAAGATTCCCGAAGAGATCCCGATCCTCACCGTGACGAAGGGCCTTCTCGACACCCCGGACGGACGGCTGCTCCCGTATCCCGCGGTCTGGGCCGAACGGCTTGCGGCGATGGGACGGCACCCCAACCTCAACGCGGTGGGCGGTCCCTGCACAAGCTACGAGCTCGTCGCGCACGATCAGACCGAGGTGGCGTTCTGCGGGCACGACAGGGAAACGCTCCGCCGCCTCCGTGAGATCATGCAGACGGACTACTACCACATCAGCCTCTCCACCGACGTCGTCGGCATCGAGAGCGCGGTCGCCCTGAAAAACGGCTATGCCCTCGGGATCGCGCTGACGATCGGGCTGAACCAGCGCGCCTTCGGGATCGACTCGGAGCTGCACTACAATTCCCAGGCGGCGGTCTTCGGACAGGCCGTGCGGGAGATGGCGAAGCTGCTTGAGCTCCAGGGCGCGGGGACGCTCGACAACCTTTGCGTCGGCGCGGGCGACCTCTACGTCACGGTCTACGGCGGGCGGACGCGCCTTGTCGGGATCCTGCTCGGGCGCGGACTCGACATCGACGAGGCGAGGGCGGAGCTCGCGGGCGTGACGCTCGAATCCCTTGTCGTCGCCGTCCGGGTGGCGCGCGCGGTCCGGATCCGGGCGGAGCGGGGAGAGATCGATCCGGATGCGTTCCCGCTCCTCATGCACGTCGACCGGATCCTCACGGAAAAGGCCCCGGCCGATCTCCCGTGGGAGCGCTTCACGTTCGAGGCGTGACGTCAGGACTTGGCGGGACGCTCGAAGCCGTGGATGAAGCCCGTCACGTCGGAGGAACAGATATCCCCGCCGACGGCGCGGTTATGCCAGACGATGACATTGGCCATGACGTCCCCCTTGTAATCCGGGTAATTCGTCACCCGGAAGGTGTAGCGCGTGACTTCCTTGCCCCGGTATTTCGCGAGATCGAGGCCCTGTCCCCGCTGGAGCTCGTTGTAGGACTTCATGACTTTGTCGAACTCCTCCGGGATGCGGATCTTCGTGACCTCGAGCGGCTCGGGATCGACCTCCCAGCCGAACTGCGCGAGGAAGGAGACGGCGTCGTCCTTGGACTTGAGTCCTTTGTAGCGGTATTGCTCCGCCGCGGCCGTGATGGCTTTGGTGGAGACGGGGACGTACTCCGGGACCGAGAGGACCACGGCGCAGAGAATGGCGAGCGAGACGGCGATCACCCCGAAGAATTTCAGCGTGCTCGCGCGGACGGTACAGACGAACATACGGACCTCCTACTCAAATCGGGATTGTATTTCGCTCCATTCCTATGCGCCGCATCGCGTACATAGAACCACAGACCTCTTCTAAGCGAGGAAGAACCCATGTTTGAACACGTCCTGAAAATCATGCAGTCCTGCCCCTGCGGACGCCGTCACACGCTCCTCACCGAGGAATGCGTCGTCGCGCCGGACGCGGAAGAGCAGATGAAGGAATACATCGCCCGGAAGGGCTGGCAGAATCCCCTCGTCATCGCGGATGAGAACACGGAGAAGTTCATCTCCCGGCTCCCGTTCCCGGTGAAGCGCGCGGTGGTCGACGGTCACGCGCACGCCACGGAGATCTGGTGCGCGAAGATCGGCGAGGCTGTATCGGCAGAGAGGCCGGATGTGCTCATCGCATGCGGATCGGGCTCGGTGCACGACATCACGCGCTACGTCGCCCATGAACGCGGCCTGCCGTTCCTCTCCTATCCCACCGCGGCGTCGGTCGACGGATTCGTGTCCGGCGTCGCCGCGATGACGTGGCACGGACAGAAGCTGACCTTTCCGTCCTCCCCTCCGATCGCGTCGTTTGCAAATCCGGCGGTCTTTGCCTTTGCCCCCGCACGGCTGACGGCGTCTGGCGTCGGGGATGTGCTCGGGAAGTACACCTCGCTCTTCGACTGGCGCGTCGGGCAGATCCTCACCGGGGAATACCTCTGCGAGGAGCTCGTCGCGCTCGAGACCGAAGCGATCGAGGCGCTCGTGGAGGCGATCGGGAACCGGGCAGCAATCGGCGAGGAGGCGTACTGCACGAAGGTGATGAACGCCCTGCAGATCTCCGGCCTCGCGATCCAGCTCTCCGGCAATTCCCGGCCCGCTTCCGGCGCGGAGCATCACATGTCCCATCTCTGGGAGATGCACCGCCTCAATGAGACGAACGACGGCCTGCACGGGGAACAGGTGGCGGTGGGGCTGCTCGCTGTCGCCCGGACGTATCACCGCGCGCTCGCAGACGGACTGGATTATGAGAAGATCGCGGCCATCGATCCCGTCCGGGTCATGGACCGCGCCGCGCTCGCGCCGGTGTTCCGGGATCTCACGGACGGCATCCTGCGCGAGAATCTCCCGGACGGCACGCCCTCTTCGTCCAGTCTGACAAGGATCCGGCTGACGGCGGACACGGACCGCGCCCTGCATGAGGCGGAAAAGCTGCTGCCGTCCGCGGAAGCGATCGAGGACCTCCTGCGCCGCGCGGGAACGCCGCTCACCCCTGGCGAGATCGGACTGGACGATTCGCCCGCATTCCTCGCAAAGTCGCTCCGGTACGCGCCGTATGTTCGGGACCGTCTGACGCTTTTGAAGGTCCTCGCGGCGGCGGAGCGTTCGGCGAATCCGTAATAAAGAATTTTAGAAGCAGAGAAGCAATCGACGACGACCGACGGAAGGAGAGACGATGAAAACGAAACTGCGGCTTGCGGCGGCCCTTTTGGCGGGGCTCATGCTCGCGGCCTGCGCAAAAAAGCTCGCGGCGGATCCGCCTTCTGAAACGGGCGGCGTCGGGCGCGTCCGGCAGACCGATGCGGAGACCGACGCCGGGACCGAGCCGGCCGTCACCGATACGACGCCGGTCTTCCTGCCGCTTGAAAATCCCGACTCCCAATCGCCGTTCGGCAAGCTCGTCTGGACGGTCGTGAACGGGTATTATGTCTACGAGATCCCCGCGCGGAACACCTCCGGCATGGATACGCTGATCGAGGCCGATCAGATCCCGAAGGAGCGCTTCGCCGACAGCAATCAGCCGCCGGACAAGGATAACTGGTTCCCCGGCCGCGTGAGTTATGACGAGGCGACGGGGACTGTCACCTATCACTGGGCGGCGGAGGGATCCACGGCGGACCGCGCGAAATCGACCCTCGAGACGCTCGCGGAATACGGCGCGATCTACCGCGGGGACGAGAGCCGGAAGGTCATCTACCTGACCTTCGACTGCGGCTATGAAACCGGCGCGACCGCAGGCATCCTCGACGCGCTGCGCGACAAAAAAGCGCCCGGCACGTTCTTCATCACGGGCACATACGTCGAGAACAACCCCGAACTGGTGGGCCGGATGCTCGACGAAGGACACCTCGTCGGGAACCACACCTATCACCACTACGACATGACGTCCCTCACGATCGCCGAGGTGGTCGGGGAGATGCAGCTCTGCGAGGACGCCTACAAAGCCGCGTTCCCGGACGCGCCGGACATGCTCTATTTCCGTCCGCCGGAGGGATCGGTCAACGAATGGCTCCTGGCGGTCGAGGCGAAGCTCGGCTACCGCACGGTGATGTGGTCCTTTGCCTACGACGATTACAACCCGGAAGCCCAGCCCTCCTATGAGGACGGCATCGCGGCGGTGAAGGGCTCCCTGCATCCCGGGGCGGTCTACCTGCTTCACGGGGAATCCGTGACCAACGCCGCGATCCTCGCCGAGTTCATCGACTGGGTCCGCGCCGTGGGCTATGAGATCCTCCCGCTCTGCGACATCGGGGCATGAGGGCCGGCAGATCCCGTTATTTCGCGCATCCGCGCATTCATTTTGAGGAAAGGATAGGTTCTACCATGAAGATCAGAAGACTGTCAGCGTTCATGCTCGCCGTGCTCCTGCTCCTCGTCTCCTGCAGTGCGCCTCAGGCGGAGGAAGGCACGGACGGACCGGGAACAGCGGATGCCGTCACGGCGGAGGCTCCCGCGGCGGAGACCGAGGAAGCGCAGAAGGAGGACCGTACAAAATACGATCCGCAGCTCGAAGCCGTCGATTACGAGGGCGCGGCGTTCACAGTCCTCTATAACTACGGCAACGACCTCGAGCCGAACAAGGATTTCACCTGCGAAGAGCTGACCGGCGAGATCGTAAACGACGCAAAATTCAACCGCAACGTCGCGCTCTGCGAGAAGTACAACATCACCACGCAGTACATCGACGGCGGCGGGGACAGCTCCGTATCGTCGGCGGTCATCGCGTCCGTCTCGGCGGGAGACAACGCCTATTCCTATGTCGACAACAACGCGCAGTACTGCGTTCAGATGGCATCGAAGGGCGGACTGCTCGAAATCTCGGAGCTTCCGGTCGTCGACATGAGCGCGCCGTACTGGAATTCCCTGATGCTCGAGGGGAGTTCCATCCATCACAAGAACTACTTCGTCTTCTCCGACATCAACATCCATGCCTACGGCGCGACGCCCTGCATGATCTTCAATAAGGTGGTCCACCAGAACTACGGTCTCGAGGATCTCTACGAGATCGTTCTGAACGGGAACTGGACCTTCGACAAGGCCTGTGAGATGATCAACGTCATCACCCACGACCTCGACGGCGACGGCAAGATCACGAAGGACGACGCCCTCGGGCTCATCGCGAACAACTTCTGCATCGACTGCTTCATCAGCGGCACGGGTTATCAGCTCATCACGAAGGATGAGGACGACATGCCGGTTCTGAACGTCTATACCGAACAGATGGCGGACATCATGGACGGCATCAAGCTTGTCTGCTCCGAACAGACCGGGACCTTCCTCGTCGACCGGACGTCTACCGCCACCGAAGCCCGCGAATACTGGACCGAGCACGCGATCACGGAAGACCGCGCCCTCTTCTGGGTCGGAAACATCAAGTGCGTGGAGCGCATGCGCGCGTCCGAATCCGATTTCGGCGTCGTTCCCATGCCGAAGTACAACGACGCGCAGGAGAACTACGCCGTTCACGTCCAGGCGAACATCGGCTCCATGTCCTGCTTCCCGCTCACCGTGGCGGAGAACGCGGAGATGGTCGGACGGATCACTGAGGAGATGGCGTACCTCTCCTTCCGCGACGTGATGCCCGCCTACATGGACGTGTGTATCGACGGCAAGACGATCCGCGACGAGGAATCGCTCGCATGCCTCGAGATCATCCGCTCCTCGTATTACTGCGACCTCGGCTTCATGTTCCAGCAGATGGGGCTGCAGCTCCTCGGCAACATGCGCGACTACGTGACCGCGAACAAGACGGACTACATGTCCTCCCTGAAATCCAGCCAGAAGGTCTGGAACAAGTCCCTCGAAAAAATCGCGAAGACCTTCGCGGGGGGAGACTGAGTTTTCCGGATACCGGACAACACACAGGAGACCGAATATGACACAGGAGAACATCCAGGCGACCGAGAAGCTCATCGCCTTTATCAAGGACAGTCCGACGGCTTTCCACGCGGTGCATACCGCCGCCGGGATGCTGGAGGAGGCCGGATTCGCCCGGCTGAACGAGTGCGACGCCTGGGACCTCGCGAAGGGCGGAAAGTATTACGTGACCCGCAACCAGTCCTCGATCCTCGCCTTCGCCCTGCCCCAAGACGCGGACAGCGCGTTCCTGCTCGCGGCGAGCCACACCGACAGCCCGACGTATAAACTCAAGGCGGAATCCGAGACGGACGCCTTCGGCAAGTATGTCAAGCTCAACGTCGAGGGATACGGCGGCATGATCGCCTCCTCGTGGATGGACCGCCCGCTCTCCCTCGCCGGACGCGCGGTGATCTCGGACGGCGGACGGGTCGAGGCGAAGCTCGTGAAGATCGACCGCGATCTTGTCCTCATCCCGAACGTCGCGATCCACATGAACCGCAACATCAATTCCGGCTACAACTTCAATCCCGCCGTCGACCTCATGCCCCTCTTCGCGGCAAAGGAGCAGAAGGGCGCGCTCCGCCGCATCCTCGCGGAAGAGCTGGGCACGGAGGAAACGTCGATCCTCTCGGCGGACCTCTATCTTTACAACCGCACGCCCGGCACGATCTGGGGCGCGGACGGGGAGTTCTATTCCACTCCGCGGATCGACAACCTGCAGTGCGCCTATACGACCCTCGAAGGCTTCCTCGACGCGGTATGTGCCGGGGAATGCCGCATGATCCCGGTCTGGGGATCCTTCGACAATGAGGAGACCGGCTCGGCGACGAAGCAGGGCGCGGGCTCGCAGTTTTTGTTCGACACGCTCGAGCGGATCGCCGACGCCTTCGGATTCTCCCTCAAGCAGGCGTTCGCGTCGTCGTTCATGGTCTCGGCGGACAACGGCCACGCGAAGCACCCGAACCATCCGGAATTTTCCGACGGGCTGAACGTCCCGCACATGAACGAAGGCGTCGTCGTGAAGGCGAACGCCGCGCAGAAATACACCACCGACGCGCTTTCCTCGGCGATCTTCTGCGAGATCCGCAAGAGAGCCGGGGTGCTGACGCAGCGCTTCGCCAACCGGAGCGATCTGGCGGGCGGCGGGACGCTCGGGTCGATCGCGAACACCCACGTCGCGATGACGACCGTCGACATCGGACTGGCGCAGCTCGCGATGCATTCGTCCTACGAGACGGGCGGCACGGCGGACACGAAGTACATGATCGACGCGATGAAGGCCTTCTACCGCGCCAAGATCGCGTTCTCCGCCGACGGCGCGTGCGAGCTCGGATAAACAAATCGCCGGAAATGAGAAAGGGACTTCCCGTTTTGGATTGGGAGGTCCCTTTTGGGTTGGTTTTACTCAGTGTTTCGATTCGTATTCCCGGATAAGCTCCGTGACGGCGGTTTCCACATTGTCCATTCGGAGCAGACCGAACTTTCCGCGCGGGAAGAAATCGAAGAGATGTTCCTCACGGTACTGCCGGTACTCCTCAAAGGTATACCGGACGGTGTAATCTCCTTTCTTGTCGAGCTCGGAGATCACGATGATGAGGATCGGACCGTTATCCGGTGCCAGCGTGTCCCCGTCGGCCTTCATACCGACGCCGG
>JAFZPN010000118.1 GCA_017550315.1 Clostridia bacterium | reverse complement strand
TGCGGGGCAATCCCTGCGGCGAATGCTGGGCCTGTCAGTCCATCGACGCCGGGACCGCGCCCGATGTGCTCGAAATGGACGCGGCGTCCAATACGGGCGTCGACTACATCCGCGACATCCATGAGGCCATCTCCTACGTCCCGGCGGCCCTCACAAAGACGGTCTACATCATCGACGAGGTGCACAGGCTCTCCTCCGGCGCGTTCAACGCGCTCTTAAAGACCCTCGAAGAGCCCCCGGAGCACGTCGTCTTCATCCTCGCCACGACCGAATTCCACAAGCTCCCCGCGACCATCGTCTCGCGCTGCCAGCGGTTCGATTTCCGGCGCATCAAGGCGGACGTCATCGCCGAGCGGCTCTTATACATCGCCGGAAAAGAAGAGATCCCCCTGACGCCGGATGCCGCGCTCCTGCTCGCCAAACAGGCGCAGGGCGGGATGCGCGACGCGATCTCGCTCTTTGAGCTGACGGCGGCGGGCGGGGCGGAGGTCACCCTCGAGCGCGTGTCCGAGGTCCTCGGCCTGTCCGGGACCGAGACGCAGTACAAGACCGCCTGCGCCGTCGCGCGCCACGATCTGTCGTCGATCTTCAAGATCGTCTCCGTCGTCGAGAATTCCTCGAAGGACATCGCCGTCTACTGGTCGGAGCTCACGGGCTTCTGGCGGGACATGCTCGTCGTGAAGAACCTGCCCGAGGAGGCGCGCGGCGCGTACCTCGACTACACCGAGCCCGAGATGCGGCTGCTGCTCGACGCGGCCAGACGCTTCCCTGCCGAGACCATCACATGGCATTTCACCGTCCTCGACGAGGCCCAGCGCGAGATGGCGCGCCTGCCGCAGACCAAGCGCCTCTCTGCCGAGCTCGCCCTCATCCGTATGGCCGACGCCTCGCTGAACTCTTCCCCCGCCGCCCTCCTCGCCCGGATCGCGCAGCTCGAGGACCGGGTCGCAAAGCTGGCGTCCGGCGTACCGGCCGAGATTCCGCCCGAGCCGATCAGTCTGCCCGATCCGCCCGCGAAGGACGAACCGGCACCCGAAGTCCGATCCCCCGAACCCGCGCCCGAGCCCGTAAAGAAGGACGCCGGGATGCAGGAGGTCGATCTCACCGAAGCGGCGGACAAGCTCCCCGAATCCTGCCGGGCGTATCTCGGGGACAGCGAATGCCTCGTCTCCGCAGACCGCAGACAGGTCCTGATCCGCACGGCGAACGAGATGGGCAAGATGATCCTCTCCTCACCCCAGAACGCCGCCTCGATCCGCGCCGCGCTCTTTGCCTGCGGGCTGACCGACGCGGGTGCACTCATGGAGATCACGGTCGGCGCGAAGCCCAAGGCGAAAAAACTGCCCGTCGACGAGCTCGCCGGTTTCTGACGGCCCGCGCGGACATCCCCACGAATCCAAAATCATAATCATAAAGCTGAGGTACCACCATGAAAGCAAAACTCCCGAAGGGCGTCGTCGGCGGCGCACCCAATATGCAGTCCATGATCAAGCAGGCCCAGAAGATGCAGGAGGACATGGCCGCCCTGCAGGAAGACCTCGATTCCCGCGAATATGAGATCAAAGCCGGCGGCGGCATGGTCACCGTGAAGATCAACGGCAAGCTCGAGATCCTCTCGATCGACATTCAGCCGGAGATCGTGGATCCCGACGACATCGAGACCCTCGCCGACATCCTGACCGCGGGCGTCAACGAGGCGATCAAGAAGGTCAACGCGACGAACAACGAGCAGATGGGCAAGCTGACGGGCAATCTGAACATGCCCGGCGTTCCGGGGCCGTTCTGATGGCGGAGGTACTCGAACCCCTCGAGCGGCTGACGGACATGTTCCGCCGCCTCGACGGCGTAGGCAAAAAATCCGCGGCGCGGTACGCCTTCTGCGTCCTGAATTTCTCGGACGAGGAAGCGGCGGAATTCGCGCGCGCCATTCTCGCGGCCAAGACCGAGATCAAAAAATGCGCGGTCTGCCAGAACATCACGACGGACGAGATCTGCCCGATCTGTCAGAACGAGAACCGCGATCACCGCACGATCTGCGTGGTGGAGGATCCGCGGGCGCTCCTCGCGATCGAGAAGACGCGGCAGTACGGCGGCGTATATCACGTGCTGCACGGGACGATCTCCCCGATGCGCGGCGTGACGCCGGACCGGCTGACGATCAAGGATCTCCTTGCACGGCTCGGCGATCCGGAACATCCGGTGGACGAGGTGATCCTCGCGACCAATCCGACGGTCGAGGGCGAGGCGACGGCGATGTACGTGGCGAAGCTGATTGCCCCGTTCGGCGTGAAGGTCACGCGCATCGCGAACGGCGTCCCGGTCGGCGGCGATCTCGAATACGCGGACGAGGTGACGCTCCGCCGCGCGATGGAAGGGCGATATACGCTGGCGTGAGAGAAAAGTGAAGAGAGAAAAGTGAAAAGTTTTGGTAGGAATCCGCTTGGACGGATTCCTATTCTTTTGCACCAACTGCCGGTTGATTTTTTGCCCGCCGGCCCGCTTACGCTTCGCTTGCGCCGCAGAAAAATGCGTGGTATAATAGACGTACAATCCAAACACCGGAGGACGGCATGATACACAAAGGACATTTCGGCAAGCGGGTCGCGATGGCGCGGCGCAGGCTCGCTCTCTCGCAGTCGGAACTCGCGGACAAACTCGGCGTGACGGCGCAGGCGGTCTCGAAATGGGAGGTCGGCGCGGCGATCCCGGACGTAGAGCTTCTGCTCTCTCTTTCGCATCTCTTCGGGATGACGGTCAACGAGCTGCTCGAAGACGCCGATCCCATCGCGGCCATGCAGATCGGCGGAGAATACGCGGACGGGGTGCACTACTTCGTCCCGCGGGAGGAAGCACCCGAGCGGCAGGGCTTTGCCGACGCGCTGAAGCGGGAGGGTTGGATCGCGCGGAACTGGCGCGCTTCGCAGGCGGCGCGGGAGCATCCCTTCCTCCCGATCGGTCGGCGGATCGCGATGCGCGGCGGGCTGATCCTCGAGGTCGGCGCGGGACCGGGCGGAGGCTTCAGGCCCTTCATCCTGCGGGCCGATCCGAACGCGTCGGTCGTCGTCTCCGATCTCTGCCCCACCGTCGTGGAAGAATGGCGCAGGTTTCTCGACGCGGAGACCGGATCGCCGAATCTCTGGTTCGCGGCATGCGACTTCACTGCCCTGCCCTTCCCGGACAACGCCTTCTCCGTCGTTTCGGACGCGGGCGGGGTCGCCAACTGCATCGGGGACCGGCGGCGCGCATTGCGTCAGATCCACCGCGTGCTCCGGCCCGACGGCGTCTTCGTCACATACAGCGGCTTTGTCTCGCGCGATACGTTCGACGCGCTTCCCGAGGCGGCGCGGTTGAGGCTGCGGGCGGAATTCCCCGAGGCGTTCGAGGATCTCTACGAGGAGACGGTGCTCGCCGGATTCCGCCGGATCGACAGCGAGGCCATCGCCGGATGGGACACGGATCACGACGAGAGCGGATTCGCCGCACTCTGCCGCGAACTCGGCGTCACGGTCTCCTGGACCGGGTATGTGCGGTATTGCTATAAAAGCTGAGGATGAAAAAGGACTGCCGAAACAGTCCTTTTTGTTTACGGTACGATTTGCCACTGTGCGTGGTCCGTTGGGTAGGGCTTTGCCTTGTTCGTGTATTCCACGCCGTTTTCCGCGCACAGAATGACATTGATGACGCCCCAATGGGTGACGAGAAGCGTGTCACCGTCCTGCGGCGCCGTCTTCTCTTTGAACGCCTGCCAGGCTGCCCGGATGCGCTCCGCGAACATGCGCGGACTCTCGCCGCCGGGATAGGGCTCGTCGAATCCGAGCGCGGCGTACCAGATCCCGGGGTATCTCTCTCGCGCCTCTTCCTTTGGCAGCCCGGCCATTTCGCCGTTGTTGATCTCCCGGAACGCGGGATCGGGCATGACGTCCAGCCCGAGGACGGCCCCGACGATTTCTGCGGTCTCCCGTGCTCTCGGCAGGTCGCTCGCGACGACGCGGCGTATCCCCGGGTATTCCGCGGCGAGACGTACTGCCGCTTCTTTCGCCTGCCGACGGCCTTCCCGAGTCAGTCCCGCGTCGCTCCAGCCGCCGAGGCGCGTGGGATCGTCCTCGCCGTGACGCATGAGAATGATCATCTTTCCCTCCGTGATGAAAAAGAGAACCGGATCGATCGACGCGGTTCTCTTCGGATTCTTCGGTTTCCCAGAAAGGTGTCCGGCTTATTTGTACTTGCGCTTTCTTGCAGCTTCGGACTTCTTCTTTCTCTTGACGCTCGGCTTCTCGTACGCTTCTCTCTTGCGGAGTTCAGCCTGGATGCCGGAACGCTGGCACTGTCTCTTGAAACGCTTCAGCGCGCTGTCCAGAGATTCGCCTTCCTTCACTCTGACTTCTGCCACTCTATATCCCTCCCTTCGCTTTCAGCAAAGGCAACAAATTCGTTTACCTCTTTGATATTATACACGAACCGAAAGTTTTTGTCAAGCCTTTTCCGGAAATTCGCAGGGGAAAACGCGATTTATTTCGCGACGATGTTGACGATTTTGCCGGGGACGTAGATCTCCTTGACGATCTGTTTGCCCGCGAGCAGGCCGGCGATCTTCTCGTCCGCCTTGGCCGCGGCGATGGCGTCGTCCTTCGAGATGTCCTTCGGGATGAGGATCGTGCCCTTGAGCTTGCCCGAGATCTGCACGGCGATCTCGATCTCGTCGTCGACCGTCTTCGCCTCGTCCCACTCGGGCCATGCGGTCTCGGCCAAAAATCCATGTCCGCCGAGAGATTCCCAAATCTCCTCGGTGAGGTGCGGCGCGAAGGGATTCAGCAGCTTCACGAAGGTCATAAGCTGTTCCTTCGTCAGGCTCCCGGCGTCCGTGATCTCGTTGAGCAGGGTCATCAGCGCGGCGATGGCGGTGTTGAACTTCATCTCGTCGATGTCTTCCGTGACCTTCTTGACGGTCTTGTGGAACATCACCTCGAGCTTCGGATTTTCCCTGCCGGAGACGATCTCGTTTAAGGCGGCGACGCGGTCGAGGAAGCGCTTGCAGCCCTTGACCGAACTCTCGCTCCACGGGGCCGCGGAGGCATAATCGCCCATGAAGAGGACGTACACGCGCAGCACATCCGCGCCGTACACGTCCACGACGTCGTTCGGGTCGACCACGTTGCCCTTCGATTTGGACATCTTGTCGCCGTCCGGACCGAGGATCAGGCCCTGCGCCGTGCGCTTCGCGTAGGGTTCTTCGCACGGGACCGCGCCGATGTCATAGAGGAAGCGGTGCCAGAAGCGCGAGTAGATCATGTGGCGGGTGACGTGCTCCATGCCGCCGTTGTACCAGTCGACGGGCATCCAGTATTTCAGGGCGTCCATCGAGGCGAGCTCGTTCTCGTTGTGCGGGTCGCAGTAGCGCAGGAAGTACCACGAGGATCCGGCCCACTGGGGCATCGTATCGGTCTCGCGTCTGGCTGGTCCGCCGCATTTCGGGCAGGTGCAGTTCACGAAGGATTCGATCTTCGCAAGCGGGCTCTCCCCACCTTCACCGGGCTCGAAGTTCTCGACCGGCGGCAGCTTCAGCGGGAGTTCTTCGTACGGAACGCCCACCATGCCGCACTTCGGGCAGTGCACGATCGGGATCGGCTCGCCCCAATAGCGCTGACGGTTGAACGCCCAGTCCTTCATCTTGTACTGAACGCCGCGTTCGCCGACGCCTTTTTCTTCGAGGTATTCGAGCATCTTCGCGATGGCTTCCTTCTTGGTCTGGATGCCGTTGAGGAATCCGGAGTTGACCATCTCGCCGTCGCCGGTGTAGGCTTCTTTTGCGATATCGCCGCCCTTGATGACCTCGATGATCTCAATGCCGAACTTCTTCGCGAAGTCGTAGTCGCGTTCGTCGTGCGCCGGGACCGCCATGATCGCGCCGGTGCCGTAGCCCATCATGACATAGTCGGAGATGTAGATCGGGATCTCGCGTCCGTTCGCCGGGTTGACTGCGGCGATGCCTTCGATCCGCACGCCGGTCTTGTCCTTCACGAGTTGCGTGCGCTCGAATTCGGTCTTCTTCGCGCATTCCTCGCGGTAGGCGTCGAGCGCGTCGATGTTCGCGATCCGGTCGCGGTACTTCTCGATGATCGGATGCTCGGGCGCGATGACCATGAAGGTGACGCCGAACATGGTGTCGGGTCGGGTCGTGTAGATGCGCAGGCTCTCGTCGCATCCGGTCAGGGCGAAATTGGCAAACGCGCCCTCGGAACGGCCGATCCAGTTCTGCTGCATCAGTTTGATATTGGGCAGATAGTCGACCTTCTCGAGCCCTTCGAGCAGCTTGTCCGCGTAGGCGGTGATGCGCAGATACCAGACGTCCTTGGACTTCTGGACGATCTCGCTGTGGCAGATATCGCATTTGCCGCCCTGGGAATCCTCGTTCGAGAGGACGACCTTGCAGTGCGGGCAGTAGTTGACAAGGGTCGTCGCACGGAATACGAGACCGGCATCGAACATCTTGCGGAAGATCCACTGCGTCCACTTGTAATAGCCTTCGTCGGTGGTGTCGACCACGCGGGACCAGTCGAAGGAGAAGCCGACGCGCTTCAGCTGGGAGGTGAATTTCGCGATGTTGCGGTCCGTGACGATGCGCGGATGGGTGCCCGTCTTGATGGCGTAGTTCTCGGTCGGAAGGCCGTAGGCGTCGAAGCCGATCGGGAAGAGGACGTTATAGCCCTGCATCCTTCTCTTGCGGGAGATCACCTCGAGGCCGGAGTAAGCCTTGATGTGCCCGACGTGCATCCCCGCGCCGCTCGGATACGGGAATTCCACGAGCGCGTAGAATTTCGGCTTCGTATGGTCGTCCGACGCGCGGAAAATACCCGCCTCGTCCCATTTGTCCTGCCATTTTTTCTCGATGGCGGCAAAATCGTATTTCATGTTACACTGCCCTTCTTGTATGAAAGAGTCGCTCAGTCTTCCGTGATGAGCGCGGAGATATCGTGTTCGGTGGTGTCCTCGTAGAGCTTGTCGAGGTTATAGAACTTGCGTCCCTCGCCGCTGAAGATGTGGACGACGACGGAGCCGAAGTCCTCGAGCAGCCAGACGCCCGTGTCCGCGCCTTCGATGTGGTGCGGCGTGACGCCGTAGTTCGAAAGCTTGAATTCCACCTCGTCCGCAAAGGAACGGATCTGGGTGCGGGAGGAACCGGTCGCGATGACGAAATAGTCCGCGATGATGGTCCGGTTCTCCACGTGGAGCAGGCGGATGTCCCGCGCCTTCTTGGAGTCGAGCACGGAAACGATGAATTTGGCTAAGGTCTCGGGATCACGGAGCATGTCCGCCGTGAGGTTCTCCTCGATCGGGAGCTTGGTTTCGCTGTCCATGGGTGTCCTCCTTGCATCATTGTTTGAACGGAATGTAGATCGAATTCTCATCGACGCTCGCCGCGTCATAGATATTGTTGTAATAGTACGTCGACGGAGCGTAGTAAACGTCGCAGTAGATCTGGTACTGGTTGAAGCAAAAGGTGAGGTTGCGGTCGAAAATCGAATCGTCGATCTGCTTGGAATAAATGTTGAAATAATCGTTGATCGCCGCGCGCGTGCCGGCCCGGTTGATGACGTAGTACCAGTTCCCCGCCTCCATGCCGCCCGGGATGTTGAACATGCGGACGCGGTCCATGCCGATGTTGAGGAAGCAGCGGGCGTAGAACTGGATGTCCGAGATACTCATGTCGGTGTAGACGTCGTCGTGGATGCGTCCCGCGACTGCCGCGAGGGTGGCCACGTCGAAGCTCTTGACCAGCTCGACGACCTTCTTATAGAGCGCGCTGATAAAGATCTTCTGCGCGTTGAGGCGTCCGAGGTCGGCCTGGACATAGTCGGAGCGGAAGCGGACGAAGCCCATGGCGGAATAGCCGTCGAGGTGCTGCCAGCCCGCGGGAATGTCGATCACGAGATCCTGATACGGGTCCTCGTAGTACATCCGGCCGGGGACGTAGACGTCGACGCCGCCGCACGCGTCCACGATGTCAACCAAACCTTCGACCGTTACCATGACCGCGTTGTGGATCTTGATGCAGAGGCTCTTTTCGAGCAGGCGCGCGTAGTTGTCGAGGGCCGTGCGGTAGGAGTTGCGGTCGCCGGAGTGGTACGCATTGCTTACAAAGTTTGAATACTGGGCGTTGATCTTGTTCGTCGCGACGCCGGTCGTGATCATCGTGTCGCGCGGGATCTGCATGACGGTGATCGAGTTGTCATAGGTGCTGACGTTGACGATCATCGTGACGTCCGCGAGGTTCGCCTGCTTGTCCATGCCGACGATCAGGATGTTGTACTTCCCGTCGATGACCTGCCATTCGGAGGCCTTCGTCTCGGTCTGGCTCTTCTGCGGGTTCGTCTCGTTCCCCTTCGGCTGATCCTCGATGGGCGAGGTCTCGAGGAAGACGGGATCTTCGCTCTGATCCGCGCCCGGGGTCACATCGACGGGATCGGCGTTCGTGCCGGCCTGCGAGGGATCGGTGTTTTCGACGGGGGTGATGTCGAACGGGATCTCATTTTCCTTCGGCTGCGCGGGCTTATAGAAGAGGATCCACGCCGCCGTGACGATCACGATCGTGTACAGGATGAAGATCACGGCGATCAGTGTGATCTGCGATTTGGTCAGGCGGGAATTCTTCTTCCGGACGCGCGCCTTCTGACGTTCGCGCTCGGTGACGATGGGGGTGTCCTCCTCGTCGTCCTCCGCCATGTGTTCGGCGTCGCCGTCGGGATAGTAGATCGAGACGTCGTCGCTGTCTTCTTCGAGTTCGTCGATGTCCTCCTCCGAGGGCTCTTCATAGGATTCGGGCTCCACGGGAACCTTCTTCTCTTCTCTTTCGTCGTTGTTCATGAAAGTCCTTTCGCGGGTAGAGAGACGGGCTGGCCGTCGTGTCTTTTGATCAGAAATTCGTTCCGCGCGGCGACGGATTCTGCCGCAACGGGCTGTCCTGCCTCGATGAGCTGTGCAATGGTGTAGTCAAAGGAGCGGATCATGACGTCCGTGAGGACGATCTCGGGGTCCTCCCCCGCTCCGATCCGGTCGTAGAATTCGCGCCGGAGGGCGGTGCAGTCGTCGAAGGTCCGCGTTTCTTCGATATAATCGGCGAGATAGACGAGGCACTCAAAGCGCGTCATCCCGCTGTGACCGGTCGTGTGCCAGCGGATCCCGGAGAGGATCTCGTCGTCCGTGAACGGTGCAAAATCGCGCGCGGCAACGGCGGCTCCGGTCTTCGCGTGGAAGACGGCGGGAGACAGACGGTCGGTCTGTTCCACTATTATACCAAATTCCGCGCAGATTTGCAACTGTTTTTCCGCGTCTTCTTTTTTTGTGATGTCGTGCAGAAGGGCCGCGGCTCTGAGAGAGGGGATCTTGTCGGGAAGATAGATCGCGCCGAGGGCGGCCGCCTCTTTTTCGACGGACTTGGTGTGGGCGTAGCGCTTCGGGGTCAGATAGGGTCTGACCTTCTCCGAAAGCTCCGCGAGCGCCGCTTCGTCGAGAATGCGTTTTTCCATAGTTGCCTCTTCGGGTTCGTAGAGATGCTCCGCGCGGATGACGTCGATGACAGCCTCGGGCAGATACGGCGCGAGGTCTTCCCCGTCCCGGATCGCGCGGCGCACGTCGGTCGAGGAGATTTCGACGGGCTCCTCGTCGATCAGGATGACGCGCGCGCCGAAGCGCTTCTCGTAGTCCGCCTTTGCCGCGTGCATCTCGTCCTCGCGGTCCGCCTCGCGGGCAAGACCGACGATGACGGCGCGGTGGAAGATCTCCTCGGACTGAAACCAGCGGGACAGGGTCAGGAACATGTCGCTGCCGCAGAGGAGAAGGATCTCCCGATCCGGGGCTTCGAGGTGCCGGAGGGTCTCGACCGTATAGCTCGGGCCGTCCTTTTTGATCTCGTAATCGGAGATCTCCACACCGGGAAAAGTACCGAACGCTGCCCGGCACATCGCGAGACGCGCTGCGGGGGTATCGCCTCCATCCTTACTCTTGTGCGGCGGAATCCCCGTCGGCATCACGAGCGTGCGGTCGGGCTTGACGGTGCGCAGAAAGGCGTCGAGCGCGTGGACGTGTCCGCGGTGCGGGGGCGCGAAGGTCCCGCCGAAGAGTCCGAGACGTTCGGTCTTCATAGGAGCGTCGAGATATTCCGCCGGTCGGCGCGCGTGGATTCCTTATAGAGGATGATCTTGCGCCCGATGACGGCGACGACTTCGGATCCGGTGCGGGCCGCGATGGCCTCCCCGGCTTCTCTGGCGTCCTCGTCGGAATTGTCGAGTACGCTGATCTTCACGAGCTCCCTCGCCTCGAGCGCGTCCGCGATGGACTTGACCGCCGCGTCGCCGAGGCCGCCCTTGCCGATCTGGAAGATGGCGTCCATCTTCGAGGCGACGGATTTGAGGATCGCTCTCTGTTTGCTGTTGAGCATTTTTTTACTCCTTCAGAATGGCGGCAAGCCGCGCGGTAAATTCCCGCATGGCCCGGCCGCGGTGGGAGACGAGATTCTTCTGCTCGCCCGGGATCTCGGCAAAGGTCGCCGCAAACGCCGGGAAATAGAAGAGCGGATCGTAGCCGAAGCCGCCGTCCCCGTGCTCCTCGCGCAGGATCACGCCTTCGCATTCGCCGCGCACGACCATCGCACGCCGGGGATCGAGCCCGCGTTTCTCGGCGAGTTCATCCGGAATGCGCCAGTCTTCAGGCACGGTGAAGGGGGAATCCGGGGGCAGCACGATGGCCGCCGTGCACACAAAGCGCGCGGTGCGGTCTTCGTCCGATACGTCAGCGAGTTCTTCGAGGAGCTTCCGGCGATTTTTCACGTCGTCGGCATCCTCGCCGGAATACCGCGCCGAAAAGATCCCGGGAGCGCCGCCCAGCGCGTCGACACAGAGGCCGGAGTCGTCCGCGATGCCGATGTGTCCCATCGACGCCGGGACGGACGCCTTGATGAGCGCGTTTTCCTCGAAGCTCTCCCCGTCCTCGACGATGTCGCCGGTGAAGCCGATGTCGCGGAGAGATAGTACGCTTATTCCCTTAGACGCCGCGGAGGAGAGTAAAGTTCCCAGTTCCGCGATTTTTTTCTTATTATTCGACGCCAAAACAATCTCGATCATTCTTCTTCCCCGTCTTCCGCGTCGTTTTCGGGCTCTTCGGTGTAGACTTCGTCGGAGATGAGCGCGTCGACGAACATCTTCGCGTCGAAGGGCTGCATGTCGTCGATCTGCTCGCCGACGCCGATGAACTTCACCGGCAGGTCGATCTCGTCTTTGATCGAGAAGACCGCGCCGCCCTTGGCCGTGCCGTCGAGCTTCGTGAGCACCAGGCCCGTGATGTCCGCGGCTTCCTTGAATTTCTTCGCCTGCATGACGGCGTTCTGGCCGGTCGTGGCGTCGAGGACGAGGAGGGTCTCGCGGGCCGCGTCCGGGAGCTCGCGGGAGATGATGCGGTTGATCTTCGCCAGTTCGTCCATGAGGTTGCTCTTATTGTGCAGACGTCCGGCCGTGTCGATGATGAGGACGTCGGCCTTGCGCTTATTGGCCGCGGCGATGGCGTCGAAGACCACGGAGGCCGGGTCCGCGCCTTCCTTCTGGGCGATCAGCTCGACGCCCGCGCGGTCGCACCACACGGCGAGCTGTTCGATGGCCGCCGCGCGGAAGGTATCCGCCGCCGCGACGATCACCTTTTTGCCGCTTTCTCTCAGATTGTTCGCGATCTTGCCGATCGACGTGGTCTTGCCGACGCCGTTGACGCCGATCACGAGGATCACGGAGGGCGAGGTCGAGAGATCGAGGGGTTCGCCCTCGCCGACCTGCGCGCGGAGGATGTCGGCCAGCTCGTATTTGACCTGTTCGGCGTCCTTGATGTTCTTTGTCTTCACGCGGTCGCGCAGCTCGTCGATCACTTTCTCCGTCGTGGCGGCGCCCATGTCCGCCATGATCATGATCTCTTCGAGCTCTTCGAGGAGATCCTCGTCGACGCGGCGGAAGTTCTTCACGACCTCGTTGAGCTGTCCGAAGACGGCGTTCTTGGTCTTCGCGAGTCCTGCTTTCAGTTTATCGAAAAATCCCATAAGTACCTCGGTTTTGTCGGTTTATTTGAGGAGCGCGTCGCGGTCGTCCCCTCCTCCGAGGGTGAAAACCTTCGAGACGCCCGGCTTCTGCATGGTCACGCCGTAGAGGGTGTCTGCGATGTCCATGGTCCCGCGGCGGTGCGAGATCATGATGATCTGCATCTTTTCGGCTACGCGCTTGATGTACCGTCCCACGCGGCCGACGTTCACCTCGTCGAGCGCCGCTTCGATTTCGTCGAAGATGCAGAACGGCGAGGGATTGACGCGGATCAGCGCAAAGAGGAGCGCGATGGCGATGAACGCCTGTTCGCCGCCGGAGAGGAGGTTCAGGTTCTTGATCGTCTTTCCGGGCGGCGCGGCGACGATCTCGATGCCCGATTCGAGCGGGTTTTCGGGATCGGCGAGCAGCACCTCGGCATGACCGCCGCCGAAGAGCTCGCGGAAGACCTCGCCGAAATAGCGGTTGATCTTCTCGAACGCGTCGAGGAACATTCGCTTCATGTCCTCTTCGATGGTGGAGAGGATCCCTTCGAGGCTGGTCTTCGAGGCGCGCAGGTCGTCGAGCTGGGTATGGATGGTTTCGTAGCGCTTTTTGACGGCGTTGTATTCTTCGATGGCTTCGACGTTGACGTGTCCGAGGGCGCGGAGCTTGTTCCGCAGTTCCGTCTGCGACGCCTGGTAGCGCGTCCGCTCGCCGTCGACGATGACGTGGCAGTCGTTTTCCGCAGCGAACTGGACAGCGGTCGCATAGGTGAGGTCGTAGTCCTCCCACATCCGCGCGCCGAGCTTCTGTTCGTCGTCCCGGAGCGAGGTCAGCCGCGTTTCGTTTTTGGAGTGCGCGATGAAGACGACCTCCTTGGTCGCCTGCTGTTCCCGGAGAGTCTGGCGCAGGGCGTTCAGCTTGGTTTCAATGGTATCGCCGGTCTCGTCGATCTCTTTCTGGCGTCCGCTGAGCGATTCCGCGGCTTTACGCAGTTCGTCCGCCTCGCGGCGTCGGTCATCGGCCTCGGCGTCGAGCGACCGGATGCGCGCGGCAAGCTCGTCCGCGCTCTGCTGACGGCGCTCACGCTCTTCCCCGGCGGTCCGGATGCGCTCGTTCGTCTCTTCTTCGGAGCGGGCGGCGGCTTCGCGGTCGCGGGTCAGCTCGGCGAGGCGGATCCGGGAGGCATTGGCCTGCTCCGTGATCTCCCCGATCTCGAGCTCGAGGGCTCCCCGGTCCGCGGCGATCTCCGCGCGTTCGTCGGCGATCGCTTGCACGGCGGAGACTTCCGCTTCGATGAGCGATTTCAGTCCCGCAAGATCGTCCGCGCTCTTCGCACTTGATGCAGAGAGGCTCCGGCTGTCGTTCTTCATGTCCGCGACGAGGGTGATGAGCGTCTTCCGGCGTCCGTCCGCGTCGCTGTAGGTCTGGTTTTCCGCGCCGATCAGGGCCTCGATCAGGCCGCAGCGCTCTTCTTCTCCCCGGAATCCCGCTCCGATCTCGGCGATCCGGCCGTCGATCTCCTTCGCGCGGCGCTCGAGGACGGAGACTGTTTTTTTGAGGTCCCCGGCTTCCTTCCGCAGGGCTTCGATCTCGGCGGCGCGGGTGAGGATCCCGCTGTCGCGCCTCGTCTGACCGCCCGTGAGGGAGCCGCCGATGTTGGTCTGCTGACCGTCGAGCGTGACGGCGCGCAGTCTCCATCCGCAGGCTTTCGCGGCGGCGATGGCGTGGTCGAGGTGGTCGAACACGGCGACGCGCGCGAGCAGGGATGAAACGATGGCGCGGTATTCGTCCGCGGTCTTCACGAGTCCGTCGCCCCATCCGAGGAAGCCTTCGGCGCGCTCGGCGCCCTCTTCGTCCCGGCTGCGTACGGCCGGTCGAATCGTGGTCATCGGATAGAAAGTCGCACGGCCCGCGCCTCCCCGTTTCAGGGATTCGATCGCGGCCTTCGCGGCGTATTCGTCCTCGGTGACAATATTCTGCAGCGCCCCGCCGAGGGAGGTCTCGACGGCGACGATGTATCTTGTTTCCACGGAAATGAGGGTCGAGAGCGGTCCGCGGATTCCATTGAGACGCCCGGCGCGCGCTTCATTCATGACGTACCGCACGCTGTTGCTGTATCCCTCGAAATGCTCCTGCATCCGCTCGAGGGCGGCGGCGCGGCTTTCCAGGGAATCGAGCTGTGCCTGTTTCTCCCGGCGTTCCCGCTCGATCCCTGCGGCGGCCTCGCGCTCGTCGGCGATCTTCTTCTCTTCCCCGGCGAGGGCTTCGCGGATCTTTTCGACCTCGGCGCGGTAGGACGCGATTTGCTCCTCGGCGTCCCGGCAGATCTTGTCGCACGCGGCGATCTCGTCCTCGTGCTTTCGGATCTCGGCGGCGATGGTCTCGCTGCGCTTTTTCTGACTGTCCATGCTGTTTTCGAGCACGTTCAGCCGCACGCGCAGATCGGTGAGGCGGCCTTGTGCCGACTGCTGCTTCCCGAGCAGCCCGTCGAGCAGGTCCGTCTTCTCCTTCACCTGACCTCCGCGCTCCGCGATCCGCTCCTGCAGGGCGGCGTATTGTTCCTCGGCTTCGGCGTATGCGCGCTCGATCTCGGCGATATTCTCCCGGATCGCGGCGAGGCGTTCTTCCTCGGTCTTCTTCGTCGCTTCGGCGGCGTCGCGCAGGCCGGTTTCGGTCGCGAGGGCACTTTCGGCGGCGGCGCGTTCACGGGCGAGGACCTTCGCGTCGGATTCCGCGGCGTTCATCTTCTTCGTCGCGTCCGCGGTCTCTTCGTAGTTGCGGCGGGAGGCTTCCTTGTTGTCGTGGGACTGATCGGACAGCCGCTCGATCTGCGCGTCGGTGATTTTCAGATTGTCCTCGGCCATTTCGAGCTCGTGCTTCGAGAGCTCCGTGTCGGCCTCGCACTTCGCGATCGCAGCCTTGATCCGCTCCTCGTCGTAGAGCCAGAGGGAGACGTCCGTCTTCTTCTTTTCGGCGTAGAGATCGAGGTATTTGCGCGCCTTGATGCTCTCCCGCTCGAGGGGACCGATGCGCGCGGCGAGCTCCTGTTCGATGTCGGTGACGCGCTCCATGTTCGCCTCGGTCTCGGCGAGCTTCTTTTCGGATTCGCTCTTCTGATAGCGGAAACGGGAAATGCCGGCGCTCTCTTCAAAGATGCCGCGCCGGTCCTCGCTTTTTTTCGATATGATCTCCGCGATCCGCCCCTGCCCGATGATCGAATAGCCCTCGCGGCCCACGCCGGTGTCGAGGAAGAGTCCGGATATGTCCTTGAGGCGGCATTTTTTGCGGTTGATGAAGTATTCGCTGTCCCCGCTGCGGTAATACCGGCGGGTGATGGTGATCTCCTCATAGGGAGAACGGAGCATCCGGGGCTCTTCGCTGTCGTCGAAGGTCACGGACACCTCGGCGAAGCTCATCGGCTTGACGTCGTCCGCGCCCGCGAAGATGACATCCTCCATCTTGCTGCCGCGGATGTTCTTCGAGGACAGCTCGCCGAGCACCCAGCGCATCGCGTCGGTGATGTTCGACTTGCCGCTCCCGTTCGGCCCGACGATGACGGTCGCGCCGCCCGAGAATCTCAGGACCGTGCGCTCGGGAAAGGACTTGAAGCCGTGCAGCTCCAGGGATTTCAGGACCATACGCTCTCCTCTCCTCCGGCGGTCGTCTCCTCGGATGTCTTCTCAGGTAATACCCGCGTCCTGCGGGCGTTTTTCATGGATTTCACGTGTTATTCGGGAAGCTCGCCGAAGAGGACGAGCGCCTCCCGGGCGGCCTGCTGTTCGGCTTCGCGCTTGGTTTTCGCGCGTCCGCGTCCGATGATGTTGGAGTTGAGGCGCGCTTCGACGGAAAACTGCTTGTTGTGATCGGGGCCCTGCTCGTCGACGCAGACGTATTCGAGGATCTCGCCGCCCGCCTGCTGAACGATCTGCTGGAGGGAGGACTTGTAGTCGACGAAACCGGTCTTCGAGACCTCCTCGACCATCGGGATGATGAACGGCATGAGGAATTCGGTCACGCGCTCGAAGGTCTCCCCGGAATCGAGATAGATCGCCGCAAGGAGCGCTTCAAAGGCGTCCGCCGTGATCGAGGGGCGGTGCCGTCCGTCGGTCATGACCTCGCCGCGTCCGAGATAGAGATAATCGCCGAGGGAGATCCCGGCGGCATAGCGGGCGAGCGCCTTTTCGCAGACGACCGCCGCGCGGATCTTCGTGAGATCTCCTTCCTGCTTCGCGCCGTAGTGCTCGAAGAGGTAGGAGGACACGACGATGGAGAGGACCGAGTCCCCGAGGAATTCGAGCCGCTCGTTGTAGGCGACGCGCTCTCCCTTCGCCTTCATTTCGTTGTGGTAGGAGGAGTGCGTCAGCGCCTCGGCGAGGGTCCCGCGGTCACGGAACGTGTAGCCGATCTTTGCTTCGAGCTCTTCCATAGCCCTTGGTTCTTCGTTCATGTTGCTGCCTCCGACGGTGCTGTACCGTGGTTTGGTTGTCCCGTCACTCGGCGGGGATCTCCGTGAGCGCTTCCATTTCGTCGGCGATCTCGGCGGATACGCCGGTGCTGATGTAGGCCTCGGCCTGGCGGACGGCGTTTGAGATCGCCCGGGCGTCGGAGCTTCCGTGGGCCTTGATGACCGGCTTCTGGAGTCCGAGCAGGGGCGCGCCGCCGTATTCGCTCGCGTCGAAATCGTGCTTCACCTGCCTGAGCTGATCCTTCATCGCGAAGAAGGACAGCTTTGTCAGGGTGTTCGTCATGTACATGTCTTTGAGGAGCGAGAACATGTATTTCGACATGCCCTCGATGAGCTTTAAGGTGATGTTCCCGGTGAAGCCGTCGGTCACGAGGACGTCGCACGGTCCGAACGGGAGTTCCTTCCCCTCGACGTTGCCGTGGAAGCGGATCCCCGGCGTTTTCGCAAGTTTGGCGTACGCGTCGATCTGGACTTGAGTCCCCTTGTGCTCCTCCGTTCCGTTGTTGAGCAGCCCTACCTCCGGATGCTCGATCCCGAGGACGTTCTTCATGTAGATCGTCCCCATGATCGCCCACTGCACGAGGTAATCCGCCGTGACGTTGACGTTCGCGCCGGAATCCATCAAGAGGATCGGGCGCGTGAACGGCAGGACCGTCGCGATGGCGGACCGCTGCACGCCCTTGAAGGTGCGCACGATCAGGGAGGATCCGGCGTGGAGCGCGCCCGTATTGCCCGCGGACACCATGGCGTCCCCGCCCTCCTTGAGAAGGCGCAGGCCGACCGCCATGGAGGACTCTTTCTTCGACCGCACGACGGACAGGGGATCGTCTTCCATCGTGATCTCCTCTTCTGTGTGGACGATCTCGAAGACCCGGGGATCGGCGCCCTGTTCGCGCAGGACGGATTCGATCTTCGGGCGGTTTCCGACGAGCACGAGCCGGGATTTGCTTTTCTGCGAAGCGAGGACCGCGCCTTTGACGATCTCGGTCGGCGCGTTGTCTCCGCCCATCGCGTCTATGATGATGTTCATGTTGTCTCCCCTTCTTCGTTGCCCCTGCCGATCTCGGGCAGGATGCGGTCCACCTCGTCGAGCGCGCGCTTCGAGAGCGCCTCGTTCCGCGCCCGTTTGCCGCCCTTGACGCGATTTTCAAGCGGCGGGATCACGCCGAAATTGGCGTTCATCGGCTGGAAGAGCGTCTGTTCGCCGTGCGCGATGTAATACGCCATCGCCCCGGTCATCGTCGTCTGCGGGAAGAGATAGGGCTCTTCCCCCGACGCGCGCCGGGCTGCGTTGATCCCCGCGACAAAGCCGGACGCCGCCGATTCGATGTATCCCTCGACGCCCGTCATCTGCCCGGCGAAATAAATGTTGTGGTTCGTGCGCAGCGAATAGTCCGCGTCGAGCAGTTCGGGCGAGCAGAGGAAGGTATTGCGGTGCATGACGCCGTAGCGCAGGAATTCCGCCCCCTCAAGCCCCGGGATCATGCGGAATACGCGCCGCTGCTCGGGCCAGGTCAGGTGCGTCTGGAATCCGACGAGGTTGTACATCGTCCCCGCTTCGTTTTCCCGGCGAAGCTGGACGACGGCGTAATACTCCTCGCCCGTCTCCGGATGCCGGATGCCGACGGGCTTCATCGGACCGAAGCGCAGGGTGTCCTCGCCGCGCCGTGCCATGACCTCGACGGGCATGCAGCCCTCGAAGACCTTGAGCGCTTCGCCCTTTTCAAAGTCGTGCAGCTCGGCCTCCTCTGCGGTGAGGAGCGCGCGATAAAACGCCTTGTACTCCGCTTCGGTGAAGGGGCAGTTGATGTAATCCGCCCCGCCCTTCTCATAGCGCGAGGCGAAGAACGCCTTCGTCATGTCGACCGATTCGGCGTCGACGATCGGGGCCGCGGCGTCATAGAAATAGAGGCTCTTCCCCCCGATGCGCCGGGAAATCTCCTCTGCCAGCCCTTCGGTGGTGAGCGGACCCGTCGCGACAACCGTGATCTCGTCGTCCGGGATCGTCGTCCGCTCTTGTGCGATCACTTCGATCCGGGGACAGGAGCGGATCTTTTCGGTCACGTAATCCGAAAAACGCACGCGGTCCACGGCAAGTGCGCCGCCCGCCGCCACTCTCGACGCGAGGGCCGCCTCCATGATGAGCGAACCCATCCGGCGCAGTTCTTCTTTGAGAAGGCCCGCGCCGTTGGTCAGTTCCGCCGAGCGGAGGGAATTCGAGCAGACGAGCTCCGCGAAGCCGTCCGCGTGATGGGCGGGGGTGTGCTTCAGGGGTTTCATCTCATACAGCCGCACGTGCACGCCGCGTTTTGCCGCCTGCCATGCGGCCTCGCTGCCGGCCAATCCCGCCCCGTAAACCTGGATCGTCTTCATCGGCTCAATCGGCATCGTCTGCTCTGCCGCTCTGCTCCGCCGTATTTTCCGCCGGCGGGGCGTCCTTCTTGAAGCCGCAGCCCTCGGTCTTGCACACAAGCTGATTCTTGCCCTTCTTGCGGTAGAGCATGCCGCCGCATTTCGGACACTTCTCGCTCGTCGGCATGTCCCAGGAGGAGAACTTGCATTCCGGATAGCGCGTGCAGGAATAAAAGACCGAGCGGTTCTTGCCGTATTTGGTCACGAGGTCCGCGCCGCATTCCGGACATTTCACGCCGAGCGGACGGACCTTCTGGCGGGTGTTCTTGCATTCCGGATAGCGCGAGCAGGCGTAGAAGCTGCCGTAGCGTCCGGAGCGCAGGATCATGTCCGCGCCGCAGAGCTCGCACTTCTCGGATGCGATCTCCGCTTTCTTTTCGACGAGCTCGTCGCCGGATTTGGTCAGCGGCTTGGTGTTCTTGCAGGTCGGGTAGTTCGGGCACGCGGCGAATTTGCCGTATCGTCCGTTCTTGACGATCATGCGGCTGCCGCATTTCTCGCAGATGATGTCGGTCTCCTCGACGGGGACTTCGACTTCGTGATCGCCGACGGTCTCCGACGCGCGGGCAAGCTCCTTCTGGAAGCCGCCCCAGAAGCCGGAGAGGACGTCGACCATGGTGTCCTTGCCGTTTTCCACGTCGTCGAGCTTATCCTCCATGGAAGCCGTGAACTGTACGTCGACGATGTCCGGGAAGTTCTCGCACATGAGTTTGGTCGTGACCTCGCCGAGCGGCGTCGGGACGAGGGACTTCCCTTCCCGCTTGACGTAGCCGCGCGTGGTGATGGTCGTGATGATGGTGGCGAACGTGCTCGGACGGCCGATGCCGCGTTCTTCAAGCAGCTTCACGAGCGTCGCTTCGGTGTAGCGCGGCGGCGGCTCGGTGAAGTGCCGGTTCGGCGTGACGGATTCGGCTCTCAGGTCCTCGCCCTTCTTCAAGGCGGGGAGCCGCGCGGCCTTTTCGTCGTCCTCGCTCTTCTCGTCGACCGATTCCTCGTAAAGGGCCATATAGCCCGGGAACTTGACGGTGTAGCCGCTCGCGCGGAAGAGATACCCGCCCGCCGTGAGGTCCGTCTGGACCGTCGAGAGCTCAGCGGATTCCATCTGGCTTGCGATGAAGCGGTCCCAGATCAGCTTGTAGAGACGGTACTGATCGGACGTGAGCTGCTTGCGGATCGCCTGCGGCTCGAGCATCGCGCCGGAGGGTCGGATCGCTTCGTGGGCGTCCTGCGCGTTCGCCTTGGAGCGGTAGATGCGGGGCGTCTTCGGATAGTAATCCGGGCCGTATTTTTCGGTGATATAGGTCTTCGCCGCGTCCCTCGCCTCGTCCGCGATGCGGAGGGAGTCGGTGCGCATATACGTGATCAGACCCTGTACGCCGCCGAATTCCGATCCGACGTTCACGCCTTCGTACAGCTCCTGCGCGACCCGCATGGTGCGCTGGGACTGGAAGTTGAGCTTGCGCGAGGCCTCCTGCTGGAGCGTGGAGGTCGTGAAGGGCGGCGCGGGATTCTTCGTGCGGTGCCCCTGGCGGATGTCGTCCACATGGAAGGGCTTGCCGACGACAGCGTCGTAGACACACCGGGCCGCTTCTTCGTTCGGCAGGGGCATCTTGTCCCCCTCGCCGATCCGGCCGAAGAACTTCGCCTCGAAGGGCTTGCCTTCGGAGGACAGCACGGTCGCCTCGATCGTCCAATATTCCTCCGGATTGAACGCGCGGATCTCATTCTCGCGGTCCACGATGATCCGCGTGGCGACGGACTGCACCCGTCCGGCGGAGAGGCCGCTCTTGACGGTCTTCCAGAGGAACGGGGAGAGCTTGTAGCCGACAATGCGGTCGAGGATGCGGCGGGTCTGCTGGGCGTTCACGACGTCCATGTCGATCTCGCGCGGCTTCTTGATCGATTCCTTCACGACGCTCTTGGTGATGGCGTTGAAGGGAACGCGCTTGATCTTCGAGGCGGGAATCGACAGGGCGTTTACGAGGTGCCACGCGATGGCCTCTCCTTCCCGGTCGGGGTCCGTTGCGAGATAGACGCGGTCCGCGTTCTTGACTTCCTTTTTCAGATCCTTGATGAGGTCGCCCTTGCCGCGGATGTTGATATAATGCGCTTCAAAATTGTTGTCGATGTCGATGCCGAGGGTCGATTTCGGCAGGTCGCGGATATGTCCCTTGCAGGCGACCACCTTATAGGAAGAGCCGAGATAGCTCTTGACCGTGCTCGCCTTGGTGGGGGACTCCATGATTACAAGATTCGTCATCCTGTGTGTGATCCTTCCTTGCAGGTTGAGGCTTACTGACTTCTCAGTCGTTTTCGGACTGCATGATGTCGTCCGGGGTGACGCGCATAAAATAGCCGCCGCTCCCCGATTCGACCGCGCCCGCCATTTCGAGGACGGTGAGCGCGCTCATGATCGTGCCGATGTCGCATTCGTCGTCCACCAGCTCGTCGGGGAGCGTGGGGACGTTCGGTTTCATTTTATTATATACCTTTCGTTCGGGCACATCAAGCGTATCCAGCTCAGTTTTTTTCGCCGGAATGACTTTTTCGGGAGAATTTACAGTTTGTTTCAACGTTTGGGCAAAATCGTTCGCTTTTGCCTCGGCGTTCTCCCGTGCGGGGATCGGCTCGGGGATAGCGGGCTCTTCCCTCTTCGCGGGCTCCTCCGGGATCGGCGGGACGGGCGTTCTGCTCCGTGCCGCGCGGTATTTTTCGTCGGCAGCGGCGCGCGCGTCCTGTTTGATTTCCCTTGCCCGCGATCCGACGGAATTCTTCACGGGAGCGCCCTGCGTGCCGATGCGGGTCCGCTGCATGGCCGCGAGCGAGAGCTTGTCGAAGTCGAGGCTGCGGAGCTGACGGTGCGCGCGGTCGACGTCGATGCTCTTGTAAATGAACTCGAATTCCGAGAGGACGTCCTCTGCCTGGATCGCCGGGAGCGCGCCGTCGCGGATGAGATCGTTCGTCCCTTCCGCGCCCGGATCGCCGACCTTGCCCGGAACGGCGAAGAGCTTGCGTCCCTGTTCGAGCGCGCGTTTGGCCGTGATGAGCGCGCCGCTCCCGGAATCCGCTTCGACCACGACGGCAGCGTCGGACAGGCCGCTCATGATGCGGTTGCGGACCGGGAAATGACTGCCGAGCGGCGGCGTTCCCGGCGGATATTCCGAGACGACGGCGCCGCGCGCGAGGATCTTGTGATAGATCTCGGTGTGCTCGCGCGGATAGATCACGTCGACGCCCGATCCGAGGACGGCGATGACGTCGCCGCCCGCGTCCAGCGCGCCGATCAGGGCCATGCTGTCCGATCCGAGCGCCATGCCGCTGACGACCACCGCGCCGCCGTACGCCAGACCCGCGCCGAGCGAGTAGGCAATGCGGCGTCCGTAATCGGACATCTTGCGCGTGCCGACAACGGCGGTCCTCATGCGCGTGCCGAAGTCCGGGAGATTGCCGAGGACGTAGAGCACGAGGGGAAGATCGCGCAGGCTCTTCAGGGGATCGGGATAGGCAGAATCCGCGGGCGTGAGGACGGTGATTCCGCGGTAGTCGCACCGGGAGAGGATGTCCTCCGCCACCGTGAGCGAGGCTCGCCGGATCTTTGTGCGGATCGCGGTGACCGCCTCGGGCTTCAGCGCCGTGTCGGGCGTGACGGCATCGGGTCCCGCTTCGTACAGCGCGCGGGGGCTGCCGAACTGCTTGATAAGGGGCGCGGCATACATGCTGCCCTGCCCGAGCGCCTCGGCGAGCCAGATCCAATATACTCTTTCGTCGTCCATCATATCCTCCGGATGATCTGTCATGGTCTCTAATACTGTTCTCGTTCTAAATAATTGTTTGGAAATACTATGGAACCACACCTCATCCGCCCCTTTGGGGGCACCTTCTCCTCAAGGAGAAGGCTAACACAGTATTGCTTTCATTGAGAATGACTGCTTTCCAATTACGGATGAATTGTGTAGGGCTTCTCCTTGAGGGGAAGCTGTCGGCCATTAGGCTGACTGATGAGGTGTTTTAGAATGAAACTACTATTGTTTCCGTGCGCGGGCGTATTCCCACAAAATGCAGACGGAGGCCGCCGCGGCGTTGAGGCTCTCCGCTCCCCCGCTCATCGGGATGCGCAGAGCGGCGTCGCAGGCGTCGATCACGTCCCGGGACAGCCCGTGGCCTTCGTTGCCGATCACCGCGCAGTCCGTGTCCCGTGTCTCATAGGCGCCGAGGGTGAGCGTGTGTTCTCCGAGCGCCGCCGCATAGACCCGCCGACCGTTTTGTCTCATCTCCGCGATGATGCCGAGAGGATCGTCCGTGCGGTAGACCGGGAGGCGGAAGAGCGTGCCCATCGTCGCCCGCACCGTCTTCGGGTTGTAGAGATCGGCGCAGTCCGAGAGGATCACGCCGCCCGTCCCGAGGGCTTCCGCGGAGCGCAGGATCGTGCCGAGGTTGCCGGGATCGCGGATGCCGTCGAGCATCAACAGCCGCCGTCCGGCCTGCCAGTCCGCAAAGCCTTCCGTGCGGCAGAGTTCCCCTCCCGTCGGCAGGACCGCGATGACGCCCTCGGGAGAATGCTCGGTTGAGACTTTCTCAAAGGCGGAATCGGACAGCACCGTGACGGGCGCGCCGGTCTCTGCGGTCTTCTCGGCCAGCGATACGGCGGCGTCGGTGACGGCGAAGGATTCCGAGAAGAGGACGGTCTCCGGTCGGATGCCCGCTGCGAGCGCCTCGCCGGTCAGCTTCACGCCCTCGGCGAGATAGAGCCCCGTCGCCTCCCGGAATTTTCTCTCCGGGAGCTTGGAGAGAGCCGTGACCTTCGGATTCGCGCGGGAGGTGAGATAGACGGCGCCGAAGGTTTCGATAAAGCGATTCAGTTCCATCTGGTTCGGATTTTTGATAATAAAGAAGGGGGTGTGCCATATCGCAACACCCCGTTGAGCTTTGATTAAAGAGCAGCCTTTGCCGTATCGGCGAGAGCAGCGAACCCTTCCTTGTCGGAGACGGCGATCTCAGCGAGCATCTTGCGGTTGAGGTCTACGCCGGCGAGCTTCAGACCGTGCATA
>JAFZPN010000117.1 GCA_017550315.1 Clostridia bacterium | reverse complement strand
TTCTGAAAGGCATCTATGATTGACTTTGTAAACGTAAAAAAAGCGTATCCGAACGGAACGATGGCCCTGAAGGGGATCGATCTGCACATCGACGAGGGCGAATTCGTCTTCGTGTGCGGACCCTCCGGCGCGGGCAAATCGACGCTGATGAAGCTCCTGCTCCGCGAAGAGCGCATCTCCTCCGGCAAGCTGACCGTCGGGGATTACGACCTCTCCACGCTCTCGAACGTCCGCGTCCCCTATTACCGGCGGGAACTGGGCGTCGTGTTCCAGGATTTCCGCCTCTTCCCGAAGAAGACGGTGTTTGAGAACGTCGCGTTCGCCATGGAGGTCGTCGGGACGCCGAAGTCCCTCATCAAGCGCCGCGTCCCCGCCATCCTGAATACGGTCAACCTCAACGGCAAGCAGGATTCCTTCCCGAACGAGATCTCCGGCGGCGAACAGCAGCGCGTCGCACTGGCGAGAGCCCTTGCGAACAATCCGAAGGTCGTCATCGCGGACGAGCCGACGGGCAACATCGACCCGAAGATGTCGCTCGAAATCATGAGCCTGCTCGTGAAGATCAACAAGCTCGGCAAGACCGTCATCGTCGTCACCCACGAAAAGGATCTCGTCGACTACTACAAGCAGCGCGTGGTCATGCTGGACAACGGCCTCATCGTCGAGGACCGGGTAGGAGGGATGTTCAATGCGCAGGTATAATCCGTTTTATTTCATCGGTCAGGCCTTCGAGGGCCTGTGGCGCAACGGCGTCATGTCCTTCGCCTCCATCGCGGTGCTCACGTCCCTGCTTGTCGTCATCGGCGGCTTCACGCTCCTCGTGACGAACATCGACGTCAACCTCGACGAATTCGGCCTCATCAACCAGATCGTCGTCTTCTGCGATCCGAACGCGACGGACGAGCAGATCACGGAAATTGGGGAGGCCATCGGCAAGCTCGACAACATCGAATCGGTGGAACACGTCACGAAGGAAGAGGGCCTCGAACAGATGAAGGCCGAATACGACATCTACGACGACGTGAGCGAGGAGAACAACCCGCTGCCCGATTCCTTTGTCATCACCTATCTTGAGAACGAGAAGGTCCCGAACCTCGACTATCAGCTCAACCAGATCGAGGGGATCGCCAAGGTCAACAACCGTCTGGACCTCGCCACCAAGATCGAGGGCTTCAAGCGCGGCGTCATGCTCGTGTTCGTGTGGTTCCTCGTGATCCTCGGCGTGGTGAGCATCTTCATCATCATCAACACGATCAAGCTCTCCGTCTTCTCCCGGCGGAACGAGATCTCCATCATGCAGTATGTCGGCGCGACGGGGTGGTTTATCTCCCTGCCGTACCTCATCGAAGGCGCGATCATCGGTATCGTCTCCTCGGTGGCGGCGTACTTCATCGAGTGGTATATCTACTCCTATATCGAAGAAATGGTCATAACCGACTTGCAGATGATCTCCATCCTGCAGTTCTCGGATATCCGCGCCTACGTGTTCTGGGGCTTCCTCGGCCTCGGCATCATCACGGGTGTCGTGGGAAGTATCATCTCCCTCGCGCGGTATCTGCGGCAGTGAGATCGCACGGTCGGATTGCAGAAGAAGGTTTCTTATGAAATTGCGACATCGCCCTCATTCTCTTGCGGCGATCCTCCTTGCGGCGGTGCTGCTGTGGCCGTCCGTGCCCGTGCGTGCCGACGACGAAGCAGCCGCGACCGACGCGCAGGTGCAGTCCTACGAGGAAAAGCTGGCGGCCAGCAAGGCAAAGCAGGAGGAGCTGAGCAACGAGCTCTTTGAAATCCACGAGCAGAAAGAGAACGCTCAGCAGGAAATGCAGAAGATCGACGAGCTCATCAACAACATGAACCAGCAGAAGCAGCTCGTGGAAGGGCAGCTCGAATCGATCGAGATGCAGATCGAAAGCAAAAAGCAGAGCATCGAAGACCTCACCGCGCGCGTCGAAGCGCAGGAGAGCGCCTTTTACAGCCGGATGCTCGACAACTACATGGAAAAAGAAACCGACTACGTCGAGCTGATCCTCGGGGCGGCGAGCCTCAAGGATTTCCTCACGAAGGTCGATTACGTGACCTCGATCCTGAAGAGCGACCGGTCGATTATCCGGCAGCTCGAAGCGGACAAGGAGCAGCTTGCGTCGGATACGGCCCTGCTCGAAAAGGCCGAAGAGGACAAGGTCGCGCAGGTCAGCGTGCTCAGCGAGGCGATCCAGAACCGCCAGCTCCTCTACAACAGCAAGGAAGAGCTCGTCGAATCCCTGAATGAGGACGAATCCCTTCGGTACGCCGAATACGAATACGCGCGCACCTCGGCAGCGGAGGCGCAGGACAACATCGCCCGCCGCCTGAACGAGATCAACGAAGAGGCGATCCGCCGCGAGGCAGCGGAAGCCGCTGCAAGAAAGGCCGCCGAGGAAGAAGCCGCGCGCCGGGCGTGGGAAGCGGCGGAACAGGAGCGCATCGCACGGGAAGCGGCGGCCGAGGTCGAACGTCAGCGCCAGGAAGCGGCAGCGGCAGAAGCGGCGGCACAGGCGGAACGCGAGCGTCAGGAAGCCGAAGCTGCCCGGATCGCCGCGGAACAGGAAGCCGCGCAGAAGGCACAGGAGGCGGAAGCCGCCCGGATCGCCGCGGAACAGGCTGCGGCGCAGGAAGAGGAAGCGCGGAAAGCTGCCGAAGCCGAAGCGGCAAGACTGGCGGCGGAAGCGGAAGAAGCGAAGCGCGCGGCGGAACAGGCTGCCGCCGAGGAATGGGCAGCGCAGCAGGCTGCCGAGGAGGCCGCCCGTCAGGAAGCTGCCAGCAATCAGTGGACCATTGCCGCGCCTGCCGAGGAATCATGGTCGGAAGAGAACGCATGGTCGGAATCGGCCGGCGAGGATACAACCGGCACGACGCAGGGCGACCGCTGGAACAACACCACCGGGCAGAGCGGCGGCGGAGTCGTCTATTACGACGATCCGTATGAAGACGAATATACCGGCTCCTCCGGATCGGGATCGTCCTCGGGCGGCGCGAAGCCGTACACCTGGGCGCCCGGCGACAGCTACGACAGCAGCTACACCGCCGACGGCACGGACGCGTGGTCGAATTTCTCCTATGTCCAGAGCTACAAGGACAACTACGAGGAAATCGACTCCATCAGCGACCGGGTCTCGTTCCCGCTCGATGTGAGCCCGGAGAACTACATGGTCACCTCGGAGGTGGGCTGGCGCGAGCTTTACGGACAGGACGACTACCACATGGGTATGGACCTCTCCTGCGACGCGGGAACGCCGATTCTCGCCTATAAGGGCGGCAAGGTGCTCATCAGCGAGTACCATTACAGCTACGGCAACTACGTCCTGATCTATCATGGCGACGGGCTGTCGACGCTCTACGCCCACATGTCGGAGCGCGCGGTATCGGTCGGCGACTGGGTCGATGCGGGCGACGTGATCGGCTATGTCGGCATGACCGGCTCGGCCTACGGGTATCATCTGCACTTTGAGGTCCGTCAGGACAACGCCGTGCAGGACCCGCGCAATTATATGTACTTCAAAGCATACATGGAGTGATTCGGGACACGGATCGCGCTAAAGCAGATACTTCCGCGGAAAGGAGATGGGGAAGAGCATGACGCGGAGGAACAGAATCCGGATCGGAAAGCGCTGGACGGCGATCCTGCTCGCGGGCATCCTGGCGCTCTCGGTCCCCGGCACCATCTCGGCGGGATTGACCGACGCGACGGTGCAGTCCTACGACGACCAAATCGCCGCCGTGGAAGAAAAACTGAAATATGCACAGGGTGTCCTTGAGGACATCCAGAAATATCAGTCGGCTGCCTACGAGGAGATCGCCCAGTACGACGCCGTGATCGAGCTCAACAACCAGCTGCGGCAGCTCGCGGAGGAACAGCTCAACGGCACGCAGTGGCAGATCCGCGACAAGCAGCAGTCCATTGAGCACACGAAGGAGAAGATGGCGCAGCAGCAGAACATCCTGCTCGAGAGGATGCGCGAGAGCTACATGGAGGCGGAGGTCGACTACATTGAAGTCCTCCTCACCTCGCAGAGCCTCTTCGATTTCCTCAAAAAGCTCGACTACGTGGACGCGATGTTCCGCTATGACCAGCAGATCATCACCTCGCTCGCCAAATATCAGGAAGAGCTCGAGGCGGACGAGGCATTCCTCGAGACCGCGGAGCAATCCCAGATCGAACAGCTCAAGAAGATCGACGACATCATCGCCTACAACCAGACCCTCTGCGACGAAAAGCTCGCCTATGTCGAGTATCTGCAGGCGAATGAGGTCTGGTGGACGGAGGAGTATTCCTACAACAACCAGAAGGAACAGGAACTCAGCGACGAGCTCGAGGCCTATCTGCAGGCACTCGAAACAGAAAGGATCCGCCAGGAACAGGAGCGCATCCTCGCCGAACAGCAGGCGGCGGCGGACGAAGCGGCCAGACAGGCGGCTCTGCTTCAGGCCCAGCTGTCCGCGGCCCAGCAGCAGGAGGCGGCGCTCGCTACGTCCTGCTGGCCCCTCGAAGCGGGCGTCACGGTGCGGGTCTCCTCCGGGTTCGGATGGCGCACGCTCTGGGGAAGCACCAGCGATTTCCACCGGGGCCTCGACCTCGCATGCCCGTCCGGCACCAAGGTCTATGCGTACAGCAGCGGAAGGGTCGAAAAGAGCGCGTACCATTACAGCTACGGCAACTACGTGCTCATCGATCACGGCGGCGGCCTCGCGACCCTCTACGCCCACATGGCGAACCGGCTCGTGTCCGAGGGCGACTACGTGGAGGCCGGTCAGCAGATCGGCGCGGTCGGCCTGACCGGATCGACGAGCGGCTATCACCTCCACTTCGAGGTGCGCTTGAACGGCTCCCTCACCGATCCGAAGCCTTATCTCGTTTTCCCGTAAAAACTCATCCGGCGGGCGGGGATCCAACCGTGTCCGCCGGTATCTCATGCATCAAGGATCATCAAGGAAAAGAACCATGCGCAAGAAAATATCCATCGGCGCCGCGCTCGTGATCACGCTTCTGTGCTGCCTCGCCACGTTCCAGGCGACGTTCCTCTATCTGCAGAACCGCTTTGAACAGCGGTATCTCTCGAACGCTCTCGAAGAGGTGCGCGTCGGGGGCAAGACCGAGCAGCCGAATACGGCGCAGGGCAGCGCGGGCGGCAGCGACTTCATCAGCCGGGTGACGGCCAAGCTCTCCGAGGTCGACGATCTCTTCCGCCGCTACTACATCGGCGAGCTCGACGACGACCTCCTGATCGACTGCGTCCTCGACGGCTACATTGTCGGGACCGGGGACGACTACGGCGCGTACTACAACACCGCCGAATTCGAGGACTTCATGAACGATCTCGAGGGCGAGGTCGCGGGCATCGGGGTCAACGTCATCTACAACACGGACTACCGGTGCATTGAGGTGCTCAACGTCATCCCGGATTCTCCCGCGCTCGAAGCGGGCATCGAACCCGGGGACCTCATCTGGTCGGTCGGCGACGAGCGGGACCTCGTGGCGGATCTCGGTTACTATCCCGCCATCGCGAGACTCCGGGGCGAGATCGGGACCTGGGCGATCTTCTCCGTGCGGCGCGGCGAGAACTATGAAGAAGAGGTCGATTTCCGCATCCAGCGCGCGCGGGTGACGGAGATTACCGTCATGTCCCACGTCTACGCGGTCGACGATAGCATCGGCGTCATCCGGGTGACCGGTTTCGACGCGGGCACGCCCGGCCAGTTCGTGAGCGCGGTGGACAACCTGCGGGCAGAGGGCTGCGACAAGCTCATCATCGACCTGCGGTACAATCCGGGCGGCGAGCTCAACTCGATCGTCTCGGTCCTCGACTACATCCTGCCCGAAGGCCCGATCGTGCGGATCATGGACGCGGACGGGAATCAGGTCAACGCGTACTACTCCGACGCCGAAGAGCTCGATATGCCGATGGCGGTCGTGGTCAACGGCTCCACGGCGAGCGCGGCGGAACTCTTCACCTCCGCGGTGAAGGACTATCAGAAGGCGACGATCGTCGGGACCGTCACCTACGGCAAGGGCTGCATGCAGACGACGGTGCCGCTCTCCGACAACAGCGCGGTGTCCATCACCTACCGCATGTACAATCCGCCCTTCTCCGACAACTACCACGGCATTGGCGTGATCCCGGACGTGGTGGTCGAGCTCGACGAGGCGCTCTCGAACAAGAACATCTACAAGATCACCGACGAAGATGACAATCAGCTCGCAGCGGCTGCCGCAACCTTCGGCAACTGACGCGGGATGCATAAAAAAGTGAGGAATACCAATGGAAAAGAAGAACACCACCAAGTACACGCAGGCGGGTTATCAGGCGCTGCTCGATGAGCTCGCGTACCTCGAAGGCGAGAAGACCGAGGAGGTCAAGCGGAATCTGGCGTTTGCCCGTTCGCTCGGCGACCTCACCGAGAACTCCGAATACGACGCGGCGAAGGACGAGCAGGCACAGGTCGAGGCGCGCAAAACCGAGCTGAAGGAGCTCATCAAGAACGCCGAGATCATCGATGAAAGCGAGATCGACGAGGATGTGGTGAACCTCGGTTCCACCATCGTCCTCCTCGACTGCGAATACAACGAGGAAGTGGAGTACTCCATCGTCTCCACGAACGAAGCGGACCCCATGAACGGCTGCATCTCCGACCGCAGTCCCATCGGCGCCGCGATGGTCGGCAAGACCGTCGGCGACACGGTGGATGTGGAGACCCCCGGCGGCACCGTCCGCTTCAAGGTCTTGAAGGTCGAGAGAACAAAGCACGACGAGTGAGAGCGGCAGAAGGAGCAGAAAATGGCAGATATCGTTAAGGACGTGCAGACGGAAGAGAACGTCAACGATCTCATCCGCGTGCGCCGGGAAAAGCTGAAGGCCCTGCAGGATGCGGGCCGTGATCCGTTCGCGATCCGCCGCTACGACGTGAGCCACCGCTCGGGCGAGATCAAAGCGCATTTCGACGAGCTCGAAGAAAAGGAGGTCACGATCGCCGGCCGCCTGATGTCCAAGCGCATCATGGGCAAGGCCTCGTTCGCGCACATTCAGGACTTCGACGGCCTGATCCAGGTCTATACCTCCCGCGACACTCTCGGTGAGGAGGCCTACGCGGAATTCAAGAAGGACGACGTCGGCGATATCGTCGGCGTGAAGGGCGAGGTGTTCCGTACGAAGACGGGCGAGATCTCCGTCCGCGCGTCGGAATTCGTCCTCCTGTCCAAGTCCCTCCAGCCCCTGCCGGAGAAATTCCACGGCCTCACCAACGTCGACCAGCGCTACCGTCAGCGGTACGTCGACCTCATCACCAATCCGGAATCGAAGGACGTGTTCGTCAAGCGCTCCCGCATCATCCGCGAGATCCGCACCTTCCTCGACGGGCAGGGCTTCCTCGAGGTCGAGACGCCGATCCTCGTCTCCAACGCGGGCGGCGCGGCGGCCAGACCGTTCCTGACGCATCACAACGCGCTCGACGAGGACTTCAAGCTCCGCATCTCCCTCGAGCTCTACCTGAAGCGGCTGATCGTCGGCGGTCTGGACCGGGTATATGAGATCGGGCGCGTCTTCCGCAACGAGGGCATCGACACCCGCCACAACCCGGAATTCACGCTGATGGAGCTCTATCAGGCGTACACGGACTACCACGGCGTGATGGACCTCACGGAAAACATGTTCCGCACGGTGGCGCAGCGCGTCCTCGGGACCACCACGATCACTTATAACGGCGTCGAAATGGATCTCGGCAAGCCGTTCAAGCGCATCACCATGGTCGACGCGGTGAAGCAGTATGCCGGCGTCGACTGGGCGGAAGTGAAGACGCTCGACGATGCGAGAAAACGCGCCGACGAACATCACATCGCCTATGAGGAGCGCCATCTGAAGGGCGACATCCTCAACCTCTTCTTCGAGACCTACGTCGAGGAGCACCTGATCCAGCCGACGTTCGTGATGGACCACCCGGTCGAGATCTCCCCGCTGACGAAGCGCAAGCCGGAGGATCCGGACTACGTCGAGCGGTTCGAGTTCTTCATGAACGGCTGGGAGATGGCGAACGCGTATTCCGAGCTGAACGACCCGATCGATCAGAGAGCCCGTTTCGCGGCGCAGGACGCGCTGGCGGAGAAGGGCGACGAAGAGGCGCAGCACACCGACGAGGACTTCCTCAACGCGCTCGAGATCGGCATGCCTCCGACGGGCGGCATCGGCTACGGCATCGACCGCATGTGCATGCTCTTAACGGACTCCGCCGCGATCCGGGACGTGGTCCTCTTCCCGACGATGAAGAGTCCCAAGACCGGCAGCGAAGAGCAAGAGAAGGAAGCGAAGCGCGAGACGCCCGCCGAAGAGGTGAGTGCGGTTCCCGAGAAGATCGATTTCTCGAACGTCGTGATCGAGCCGCTGTT
>JAFZPN010000116.1 GCA_017550315.1 Clostridia bacterium | reverse complement strand
CACTATGACACACCCCACGGCGTCGCCTGCGCCATGATGCTCCCCATCGTCATGGAATACAACCAGGACTATACGGGAGAACGCTACCGTGAGATCGCGCGCGCCATGGGCGTCGAAGGCGTGGACGGCATGACGCAGGAGGAATACCGCAAAGCTGCGGTCAACGCCGTAAAGCGGCTTTCCGCCGACGTCGGCATCCCAGCGAAGAACGACCGCGTCCGCGAAGAGGATCTCGACCAGCTCGCCGCCGACGCGTATGCCGACGCCTGCCGTCCCGGAAATCCGCGCGATACGAACGTCGAAGAACTCAAAGATCTGTACCGGAAGATTATGTGACCCGGACAGAAGAGAAAGACCGTCTCCGGCCGATGAACCGGAGACGGTTTTTTTGCCCTGTTTTACGGACTGATTTTTTATGCCTCCATATCCTCCGCCCGTACGGTGACGCCGTCGTATTCGGAGAAGCCGTGGGTCGCAGGCAACCCGTCCGAGGCGGGAGCAAAGCTCAGCATCACCGGATCGCGCAAACTCTTCTGCGTGAATACCACGCGGAAATCCGCCCGACCGTTGTGCTCGCCCCGGACCGTGAGCGCGGCGCGGAAAGCGTTCTTCCCGGCGTCGTACATGGACGCGGGACTCTTTGACGCGATCTCGCCCTTCCAGAAGGTCTTGCCGTCGTCGCTGTAATCGTCATAGCGCACGGTGCGCCATCCGTCCTCACTGTCAAAGCTCACGATTTCGCCGCTCGCCTTTCCCCGGATCCGGAACGGTACGACCGGCGCGGCGTTCACGACACCCTGCTTCAAGAATTCGTCAAGCGGGATTGCGTAAGGTATGGCGCTTCCGTCCGGCGTGGGCACAGCCGGGACAGGCGCGGCGGGTTCACGGTCGAGAAGCCGCACGACGCGCAGCCTCGCCTGACGGGCCGGATCGACGAGGCGCGTGCGCTCGTTCCACATGGCCTTCGTGCCGCAGGGCGACCAGCTCATCGGGGAGTAGTACACGAAACGGTTCTCCGGGTCTCCGAGATCGGCGCCCATGTACCGCCTGCCCTCAGCAAGCGTTCTCTTCGTATCCGCAAGCGCGGGACCGATCAGCCCCCGGCGGAAGATGCGCTCCGAGCCGATGGCGTACTGATAGGCGGGGTTGATGATCGGCATGCGCGCGTAACCGGAGTGCGGCAGGGGGATCAGCCCGAGCAGAGCCGCGTTCGTCTTCGCGGAGAAGCGCGGGGACATGCAGATCGCCAGTTCTTCGTCCGGGGAGAAGATCGCGGTCTCCTCATAGCCCGGCGTATCGGAAAACTGCCGCACCGCGCCGGTATCGAGCTCCTCGATCACGCTGTCCGCGAGCGAATCGCTGTTCCCGACGAGGGAGAGCGCCGCGCCGCCCTTTATGAACTGCTTGACCTCGCCGCCCCGCACGGTCTGGGGGATCACGCAGCCGGGATTCTCCGGATCGGGGCGGAACATGGAGCGCGAGCTAACGCAGTACACATCCTCTATGACATATTCGTCCGGCGTGCGGACCAGCCTCCCGATGAAGTTGTCCGCACCCGTAAAGGTCAGCATCGTCCAGACGATATGCTCCATGTCCGGCGACACGATGATCTCCGACCAGTGCCGGAATACAGCGGGGGCGTGCTCCAGCGCGGCGGGATAGCGCACGGGATAGAGCTTTGCCTGTCCGGAGGCGTCAAGCGAATCTTCACATTCGAGCACGTAATCCCCGAGCAGAACGCTGCGGTTGTCGGCAAAGCACATCCAGCGGATGCCGTTCGCGGTTTTTTTCTGCGGGATGTCCCCTTCAAAGATGACGCGCATCTCCCCGCCGTCGTCGTTCAGCGTATAAACGCGGTAATGATCGGAATCGTCCGCGCGTCTTTCGGCGACGAGAACGCGGCCGGAAGGCGTATACGTCCCGCTGATGTCCCAGGGACTGCCGGGCAGCGGAACACTGTAAACTTCAAGTCGTCCGAGGGTCTTATCGTTGATCGTCATGTTGACCTCCATCGTAAGTTCGGTTCAGTGGATCGGAATCCTGTATCGGTGACAGCCGGACAGCGCTGTTTCGCGCGTACCGTCCGGCAGAAGGATCTCAGCCTCCGTATCGGGCGGGACCGCGATCTCGATCTCAAATCCGTCGTCCCCGTATTCCCACGCGCTGCGGACCGTTCCCGCGGGAGAATCCCATTCGGCGCGCGCAAATCCGAGGGATGGATACGGATGCGGACAGATCGTGAGCTTTCCCTCACGGGGACGGATGCCGCAGACACCGTCGATCAGCCAGCCCGCGACCGCGCCGTAAGCGTAGTGATTGAGCGAGCCGTGAACCGTGCCGTCCTCCCGGACGCCGTCCCAGCTTTCGGGGACCGTCGTCGCCCCGTGCCGCACCGCGTACAGCCATCCGGGGCAGTCCGTTCCGAGAAGAAGCCGGTATGCCGTGTCGACATGCCCGTGCTCCGCGAGCGCCCGGCACAGATGCGCGCTCGAAAGGAAGCCCGTGTTGAGGCGGTACCCATTACCCGCAACAAGTTCTGCGAGCGCATCCGCGGCGTTCTGCGCCTCTGCTTCATCGAGGAGCCCGAATGCGACGGGACGCACATATTCCGCCTGTCGTTCGGATGTGATGGCGCCGTCGTTCGTACAGGTAAACCGGTACGCCCGCCGCGCGCCCTCCGCCCAGCTTTCGTATGTCGCCGCGTCCTCCGTTTTCCCGAGAAGAGCGGCCGTGCGGGCAAGAAGGGATGCCGAGCGGAAAAAGTACGCCGTCGCCACCTCGGGCGCGCCTTCCGACACGGTTTTCTTCATGACCTCCATGCCGTTCACGTCCGGCTCGAGCCATTCGCCGAAATGAAATCCCCGGTCTACGAGGAATTCCCGGTCCGGATTGTTCCGGTTGCGCCGCCGTGTACGCTTCGCGCGTTTTTTCACGAACGAGAGCCAGCGCATCATCATCCCGTAGTTTTCTTCGAGGACGGACAACTCACCCGTCGCCTCATAGATCGCCCACGGCACGAGCACGCACGCGTCTCCCCAGCCCGCGGAGCCCTGAAGCATCCTTGACAGGATGCTCCCCGTCGTGTTCACCGGCGCGATGT
>JAFZPN010000115.1 GCA_017550315.1 Clostridia bacterium | reverse complement strand
CGGATGACAACGTGACCCGCGAACAGCTCGCCGCGATCCTGTTCCGCTACGCGAAGTTCAAGGGCTACGACGTGAGCGTCGGCGAGGACACGAACATCCTCAGCTACTACGACGCGTTCACGTGGGGCGACTGGGCAGTCCAGGCTCTCCAGTGGGCCTGCGGCGCGGGCGTGATCGAGGATTCTCCCGTCGGCATGCTTCGCCCGACCGAAGCCGCCACGAGAGGCGAGATCGCCCATGCGATCCACATCTTCATGGAAGACGTGGCAAAATAAGCAAATCCAAACAATAGTCAGCCGCTCGGCAAAAACCGGGCGGCTGCTTGCTTTATGGGTGGTGCATGGTTTCTATCTCCTGATCTCCCCGCAGTACGCCTCGAACGAAATCAAATCCCCCGCCGCACGGTCGCGGAGCTCGGACGCGTGCCTCGACCACGACTCGAACTCCCCGGCCGTCATTTTCATTTTCATGTATCGCGCGTAATGCGTCTTGTACGCCCGGTTATAGATCTGCCACACGGGATCCGTCTTGCAGCGGTCGTCGTAGCGTCTTTTCGACCCGACATCCCGACAGGTTTTCCCCGGTTCATCCGTCAGCGGATGCAAACAATACCGGCTGTACTTGCCGCCTTCAAGCAGGAAGAACCGTCCGCACTGCCCGCACTTCGTCGGAAGGCGGTTGAGCCGCAGCCCGTTCCAAAAATCGTAATACAGAAAAGAGCGCAGGTCCAGAAAATCGATCTGTTCACAGAAGATCATCTGCCCGTCCGCATCTCTCTGCGGGCGATACGCAAATCGGCTCATCCGGCATTTCATCTTTTGAAAAGGATGCCCCTCGCGCACTTCGAAGTCATCAAACATCTTTGCCAGCGCGTGCGTGTCCGGAAAAGCAGAATCGCGATGAAGCGTATCGGTGACGAACGGTTTGAAGACCTTTTTCACATCCCGGCAGGCGGAGAGAAAACCGAGATACGCCCCGAAGAAAGCACAGAGATCTTCGTTGAAGGCTCCCGCCGATTCCGGCAGATCCGGCTCCGGCCATTCGATCGTGCCGACATCCGGTTCAAAGTGCACGATCCTCGATTTTTCCTCATCATACATGTCGTCGGGATGGATATGGTTAACAAACAGTTCTTTGTACCCGTTGAGCAATTCCGGCAGAGACCAGTGCCCGCGGACAAAGATCCGGTTGATTTTCCGCACTTAATCGAGCCGGAGCGCAATTTTTGGGGCTTGATTTTGTTGATATTATATGGTAAAGTGAAAACAAACCTCCGCGCGGCGATCTTCGCGCGGCAAAACGAAAAGGAGAACCACCATGCAGCTCAGACCTCCGTCCGTTCCCCTGATTACGGTCGATCCGTATTTTTCCGTCTGGTCCCCCGCGGACACCCTCACCGACGCCGTGACCGTCCACTGGACCGGCCACCCGAACACCATCGTCGGCACGGCGGAAATCGACGGCACCGTCTACCGCTTCCTCGGCAAACTCAATCGAAACGACTCCAGCCCCGTCCTGACCCAGACCTCCCGCGACTGCGACGCCCTCTCCACGACCTACACCTTTGAAGGCGCCGGCATCTGCCTCAAGGCCATCTTCACGACGCCCCTCCTCATGGACGACTACGATCTCTTAACCCGCCCGGTCAGCTATCTCAAGACCGAGGTCAAGTCCCTCGATGGCCGGAGCCATGCCGTAAAGATCCGGATCGCCGTGTCCGAGGAGATCTGCCTCAACAACCGCGGTGACTGCGGCGTCGACATCGAGACCCTCGAGATCGGCGGCAGACCGTCCGTGAAGATCGGCAGCAAGACCCAGGACGTCCTGCACTGCTCAGGCGACGATATCCGCATCGACTGGGGATATTTCTACCTCACCGTCTGCGAAGGCCGGACCGGATGCGAGACGCTCTCGGTTCCCTTCGTTCCGAGACACCGCCGCGACGAGCAGCCCGAGGGCTTCAAGGAAGACATGGCCTTCGTCTGGGCGGAAGCGGATCTCATGACCTGCTGCGCGCCCGCGGCGCTCTTCACCTTCGCCTATGACGACGTGTATTCCATCGACTACTTTGGCGACAAGCTCAAATCCTGGTGGAACCGGAACGGCATGACGATCGAATGCGCGATCGACGAGGCGTACAAGGACTACGACGCGGTGACGGCGAAATGCAAGGCGTTCGCGGACAAGCTCTTCCTCGATGCGACGAAGGCCGGCGGCGAAAAGTACGCCGAGATCTGCGAGATCTCCTACCGTCAGTCCATCGCAGCGCACAAGCTCGCCGTGGACACGGAGGGACAGATCCTCTGGATCTCGAAGGAATGCTTCTCGAACGGCTGCGCGGCGACCGTCGACGTCTCCTACCCGTCCATCCCGCTCTATCTGATGTACAACCCCGAGCTCGTGCGCGGCATGATGCGTCCGATCTACAAGTATTCCCGCACGGATAAATGGATCTTCGACTTCGCGCCGCATGACTGCGGTCAGTTCCCGCTCGTACGCGGTCAGGTCTACGGATCGAACGCCCTCCAGTATCAGATGCCCGTCGAGGAATGCGGCAACATGCTCGTGATGGCAGCATCCGTGGCGATCGCCGACCGGGAGACGAAGTTTGCCGAGGACAACCTCGACCTGCTCGAAGCGTGGGTCAAGTACCTCGAAGCACACGGCGACGATCCGGAGAATCAGCTCTGTACCGACGACTTCGCGGGCCATCTCGCGCACAACTGCAACCTGTCCCTCAAGGCCGTCATGGGCATCGCGGGGCTCGGCGTGATCTACAAGATGCTGGGCCGCGACGCCGATTACGAGGCAATGATCGAAAAGGCGCGCAAAATGGCCGAGGGCTGGGCAGTCCGCGCGGCTAACGGCGACGGCTCCTACCGGCTCGCGTTCGACCGCCCGGGGACCTGGTCGATGAAGTACAACATCGTCTGGGACAAGCTCATGGGGACCGGCGTCATGGATCCCGGCGTCCTCGCGACGGAATTCGCGTCCTACAAGCACCACATCAACGCCTACGGGATGCCGCTCGACAACCGCGAGACCTACACGAAATCCGACTGGCTCGTCTGGACCGCGACCCTCGCCGCGTGCCGGGACGACTTCGAGGAATATGTCGCGCCGCTCTGGAAAGCATACAACTGCACGCTCTCCCGCGTTCCGGCGACCGACTGGTATTTCACCGTGACGGCGCAGCAGCGCGGCTTCCAGCACCGCACCGTCGTCGGCGGACACTTCATCAAACTGCTCGAGTACAGCGGGAAGATGAAGGGCTGGAAATAAACAAAACCATATAAGCAAAAAAGCCTCGGAGCGGTTCACAGCCGTTCCGGGGCTTTCTTCGGTTTCCGTCTTTCCTTTACAGTTTGCCGTCGTACATGTTCATCCAATCGTCGACGGAAAGTCCGACGATCCGGCCCGTATCCCGCCGCACGCGCACCGACACGCCGGGCAGCTGAACCCACGCGAATCCCGGATCGCCGAAATCGACCGTCGGCTCCGCTTCGTCCGCCTCATCCGGCAGTGCGGACGGGCAGACCTCCGTGAGAAAACGCATGGCGGCATCCGCGCAGGACCGGGCGTCGAGGGTATTATCTCCCGGCGCGAGAGACAAACTGAATTCGACCGGCTCCCCAGTCCGCGGATCGACGATCACATAGGCGTTCGACGCAGAAAACAGCAGCCGGTCTCCCGGACGCACCGTCCCCCGCGTGAATACGGCCCGCTCTCCGACCAGTTCCCGTGCGCGCGCCTCCGCCTTCTTCGCCGCATCTGCCGGCAGGACGGATTCCGGGATCGGATCGGGTTCCGCTTCGACCGCCGGTTCCGGATCGGGAAGATCTCCCGAGAAATACGCCTCAACCGTCTCCCGCACGGTGGAAACGCCGCCCAGCCGAATGCTCTCCGCCAGATCCGCAAACGCCTGTGCCGCCGGAACGTCACCCGCCCTCGCCGCGCATTCCGACGCCGTCATCGCCCGGTGATATGTGAGCAAGTCGTCCGCTCCGTCCGCACACTCCCCGAGCAGCGCGGCAGCCGCCTCCGTCTCCGCCTGCCATCGCGCGGTCGTCGCCACTTGCACCGCTCTGACGTTCTCCGCACGGACGGCGGCAAATCCGCTGAGAGTCGCCGCAAAGAGGACGGTCAGCGCGGCCGACGCGATCCGGGACCGCCCGAGCTTGTTCTTTCCTGTCATTTTCGGTTTTTCTCCCTGTATGCCTGAATTTCTTGTCCATAGGATTTGACAAAGCGGTCCCGATTATGATATAATAGACTGAATCAGTTTTTAGCAAAAAGCGGAGGTCGACATGGGGGAGCGGAACGTTTTTCCGACGCTGCTCGGCAATGAGCCTCTGCGCCGCGTGTTTTCATCCGGCGCGGGGGACGGAAAGACGGCGCACGCCTACATCCTCGAAGGACCCGTCGGCTCCGGACGGCACACCGCCGCGCGTCTCATCGCTGCCGCCGGTCTCTGCGAACACCGCGACGATCCGGCGTATCCCATGCCCTGCGGGACCTGCCTCTCCTGCCGCAAGATCCTCGGTGGATCCTCCGTCGACGTGCTGACGGTTTCCCGCACAGAGCGCGCCACCCTCGGCATCGAGCAGATCCGGACGGTCAAGGAGACGCTCTACGTCACCCCGAACGACGGTGAGCGCAAGTTTTACTTCATCGAAGACGCGCACCTCATGACGCCGCAGGCCCAGAACGCGCTCCTGCTCTCGCTCGAGGAGCCGCCGCCGTATGTGCTCTTCTTCCTCCTCTGCGAGGACGCCTCCCTCCTTCTCGAAACCATCCGCAGCCGCGCGCCGACGATCCGCATGGAGCGGTTCCAGCCGGCGTTCATTGAGGAATGGCTGGAAAAGCAGCACCCCGCGGCGGATCGCGAACGCCTCGTCACGGCGGCGCATCTCGCGGGCGGCGCCCTCGGCATGGCAGAGACGCTCTACCGGGACGGCGACGACGCGCTCGAGAATTACCGGAACGCTGCAGAACTCGTCCGGCTCCTGCTCGCAGGCAGGCGATCCGAGACGGCGGCCTTCCTCACGACCCTTCCGCTCCAGACGAAGGACCGGATGCGGCTGCGCCAGATCCTCGCCCTCGCGCGCTGGGCTTTACGGGACATCGTCGCCGAAAAGCGCGGCGGGACCCTCCTCTTTTACAGCGCGAAGGACGGCATCCCCCCGTATGCGAAGAAGATCTCCCTCCGGCGGTGCGCAGACCTCATCGCGAAGCTGACCCGCGCCGAGGAGGACATCGCCGCCAACGTCACCCCCTCTCTCGTCATGACCGCCCTCGCCGCGAACGCCTGACGGGCGGCCGGACCAAACGAAAACCACGCGAACATGCGCAGGAGATAGATATTTATGGACAATGAAATCCTCGTCCCCGAAGAGCGGGACGAACAGGCTGAGACCGTCGAGATCGTGGGCGTGCGTTTCCGCGACGGCGGCAAGGTTTACTATTTCGCGCCGGGGCAGAACACGGTCCAGGCGGGCGATCCCGTCATCGTCGAGACGGCGCGCGGCGTCGAATACGGTTTTGCGGCGTCGGGAAACGAATTCGTCCCGTCGTCGAAGATCGTCCCGCCGCTGCGCCCCCTCATCCGCGTCGCGACCGACAAGGACACCGACCGCTGGGAGGCCAACCGCCGCCTCGAGGACGAAGCCTTCGAGATCTGCCGGGTCAAGATCGAGGAGCACCGCCTGCCGATGAAGCTCATCCGGGCGGAATACACCTTTGATAACTCGAAGCTGCTCTTCTACTTCTCCGCCGAGGTCCGCGTGGACTTCCGGGAGCTCGTGAAGGACCTCGCATCCGTGTTCCACACGCGGATCGAGCTGAGACAGATCGGCATCCGCGACGAGGCGAAAATGCTCGGGGGGCTCGGCGTCTGCGGGCGTCCGTTCTGCTGCTCGTGCTTCCTCTCCGACTTCGCGCAGGTCTCGATCAAGATGGCGAAGGAGCAGAATCTCTCCCTCAACTCCGCGAAGATCTCCGGGGCGTGCGGGCGTCTGATGTGCTGCCTCCGCTTCGAGCACGAGACCTACGAGGCCGAGATCGCGCAGACCCCGCCGGTCGACGCCGTGGTGCGGACCCCCGAAGGTGTGGGAAACGTGACGGAGATCCATCCCCTCACCGGCCTCATCAAGGTCCGGATTGGCGACGACACCAAGGTCTTCCACCGGGACGACGTGACGATCCTCTCGACGAAGGCCTCCCGGCGCGCGGAAAAGCAGGGATGAAGGCCCTCCGAAGGCAATAAGCAGAGGCTAACTATTTGTAAATTTTCTGATATTTCCCGCTCCCCACTTTACATTTCCGTGGAATGTGTGATACAATGAATTATCCCAAAACACGGAGGTGTCATCATGGCTTACAAAATCAACGAAGACGAGTGCATCGGCTGCGGTACCTGCGCTGGCGAATGTCCCGTGGAAGCGATTTCCGAAAAGGACGGCAAGTACGTGATCAACCCGGACGAGTGCATCGAATGCGGCGCTTGCGCGGGCGTCTGCCCTGTCGAAGCTCCGAAGCCGGACGAAGAATAATTCTGCGCGAGGCGCGAATGGGGGAGTGTGAGTTTTCTCACTCCCCTTTTTTCGTGGTATCGCCCCCTCTGACCCATGAACGACGAAACTCTGCACTCCGCCGAAGAGCGGCTCACCCCCATCAACGAGCGTCTGACGCTTCTCTCCCGGCGCCGCGGCCTGACCTTCGGGACGGACAGCTATCTGCTCGCCGCCCTCGTGCGGGCATGTCCTTCCGGCACGGCGGCCGAGCTCGGGGGCGGCACCGGGGTCATCTCCCTGCTCTGCCTCGCCCGGGAGAAATTCGCGCGCATCCTCTGCGCCGAGATCCAGCCGGAATACGCCGATCTCATCCGCCGCAACGCCGCGCTCAACGGCTTCTCCGACCGCCTCGACGCGTGGGAGGGCGACATCCGTGCGCTCACCGTGCGCGAAACCGGGGGAGAGGTCCACGCGGTCTTCTCGAATCCCCCGTATCTGCGGGCGGAATCCGGGCTGACGAACGATTCCGACGAGATGAACACGGCGCGCCGCGAGGAAAACGGCACGTTCCGAGACTTCGCCCTCGCCGCCTCCCGGCTCCTTCGCTGGGGCGGGACCTTTTCGGTGGTCTACCGCCCGGACCGGCTCGCGGAGCTGACGGTCGCCCTCCGGGAAGCGGGACTCGAACCGAAGCGGATGATCCTCGTGCATCCGACGCCCGCCTCCCCGCCCTCCCTCGTCCTCGTTGAGGCGAAGAAAGGCGCGGGCGAAGGCCTCACGATCGCGCGTCCGCTCTTCGTCTATCCGGAACACGCGGGCGGCGCCTATACCCCCGACATGCAGGCCGTCTACGACAATTTCACGCTCGCCCATCTGTTTGCATCCTGAATCATGAAAGGCGCGTCATGGAAGATCGACCCGAAAAAAACGCCGTCACGGGCGGCACGCTCTACCTCGTCGCAACCCCGATCGGAAACCTCGCGGATCTCTCGCCCCGCGCAGAGAAGGTCCTGTCCGAGGTGGATTTCGTCGCGGCGGAGGACACCCGGAATTCCGGCCAGCTCCTCGCGCGCTTCCGCATCTCGAAGCCGATGGTGAGCTATTACGAACACAACAAGCGGGAGCGCGGTCCGGCCATCGTCGAGAGGCTCGCGCGGGGCGAATCCTGCGCCCTCGTGACGGACGCCGGCATGCCCGCGATCAGCGATCCTGGCGAGGATCTCGTCCGGCTCTGTGCCGATGCGGGAATCCCCGTCACGGCGATCCCGGGCTCCTGCGCTGCGGTCACGGCGCTCGCGCTCTCCGGGCTTCCGACGGGCCGCTTCGTCTTCGAGGGCTTCCTCCCGACGGCAAAGAAGGACCGCGCAAAGCGGCTCGAAGCCCTGAAAACCGAGGAGCGCACCGTCATCCTCTACGAAGCGCCGCATCGGCTCCGCCAGACGCTCGCGGATCTGATGCCGGATTTTGCCGCCCGACCGCTCGCCCTGTGCCGGGAGCCGACAAAGATGAATGAGGAAATCGTCCGCACGACGGTGGAAGGCGCCGCCCGGCTCTATGAAGAACGCGAGCCCCGGGGCGAATACGTCCTGATCCTCGGCGGACGACCGGCGGAGGAAGCGCGCGGCGATTATCCCGCGGACGCCGCCGAACACGTCGCCCTGCTCGAGGAATCAGGACTGTCCCGCATGGAGGCGATCAAGGCGGCGGCCAAAGCGCGTGGCGTCGCGAAAAACGACATCTACAAGATCATCAACACGAAGGAATAAGCATAGCCCAAAAAGAAAGGAGTATGCATGACTCGCAGAAAGACGAAGAAAACCGTGATCCTTGTCATTTTGATCGTCGTCCTCTTTGTTCTTGCCGCCGCAGCCGCTCTCCTCTCCAACCAGTTTCTCATCGCGCGGGTGCTCGAGGTCAGCGAAGACAGCGTCCTCGTCGAGGTCTCCAATTCCGGCGAATACCGCTGGCTCGACCGCCTCTTTTCCGACCGCGGCACGTACGAATATATCCGTCTGTATGTGAAGGACCCGGCAGCGCTCTCCCGCGGACAGTTTTTCGCCGCCCTCACACGGGACGGTCAGGAGGATTCGGATCCGCCCGGCATCGGCGCGCGCTGGATCTTCCGATAATTCCCTCCGTCTGAAAATCAATCCAGAAAGGATTTTATCATCATGAAAATCGGTCTCACCAGCTACAGCATGAACAACTACATCTGCGACGGGCTCATGTCCGTGTGCGAGGTCATGCGCTTCGCCAAGGGCATCGGCGCGGAGCACATCGAGCTCGTTCCCTTCGGCTTCACCCTGCACGACGACCGGAGCGGCGAATTCAACGAGCCCCTCATCGCCGAGATCCTCCGCGTGTCGAAGGAAATCGATCTCCCGCTCTCGAACTACGCCGTCCTCGGCGACTTGCTGAAGCCGGATCCGGACGCGCGGGCTGCCGAAGTCGAACGCCTGAAGCGGCACATCGACGTCGCGGCGAAGCTCGGCCTGAAGCAGATGCGGCACGACGTGTCCTCCTTCCGCCGTCCGCTCGAATCGAACACGCCCGTCGCCTTTGAACGCGAATTCCCGATCGCCGTCGAGACCTGCCAGGCGCTCGCCGATTACGCGGCGCAGTACGGCATCACGACGCTCGTGGAGAATCACGGCTTCTTCGTCAACGGCTCCGACCGCGTGATCCGCCTCATCGACGCCGTCGACCGCGAAAACTTCGGCCTCCTGCTCGACACCGGCAACTTCACCTGCGTGGACGAGGATCCGACGGTCGCCGTGAAGAAGTGCGCGCCGATTGCCAAGATGGTGCATCTCAAGGACTTCTATATCCGCCGCGCGGACCGTCTGACGGGCAACGGCGGGCTGTTCCGCTGCGATTCGGGCTGCTGGTTCTCCTCCAACTCCGGCGTGTCCATGCTCCGCGGCTCGATCCTCGCGCAGGGCGACCTCGACATCTGGACCATTCTCGGCATGATCCGCGAGACCGGATACGACGGATATGTCTCCATCGAATTCGAGGGCATGGAGGACGGCAAGGTCGGCTCCGAGACCGGCATAGCCGCCGCGCGGTATATTCTGGCAAATTCATAAAGCGCTTACGCGCGGAATCAAGCGATCGATCAGCATTCGTTCCCCCTCATCAGTCGCCTTCGGCGCCAGCTTCCCCACCCGAGGGGGAAGCCTTGCATTCGTGCAGCGATTTCTATGAACATCTGCACCAATACTCGTATGGACGTATGTTTTTCTTTCGTGCTCGCCTGTATGTTGTGCCTTCCCCCTTGGGCGGGGAAGGTTCCCCAACGGGGCGGATGAGGGGGAAGTTATGATCTTTGAACCGTTTATCTCATGAGTACACATCCCGGAAATTCAAATACTCCCGTCTCCAAAACACTTCGGAAGAATATGACACCCGAAGAAAAACACTTATGGTACGATTTTCTGAGACTTCTTCCGATAACAGTTCGTCGACAGATGGTTATTGAGTGTTATATTGTGGACTTCTGTATTCCTTCACACAAAATCATCATCGAGCTCGATGGGAGACAACATCAAACGCCTGAAGCCATCATTGCGGATCAGGTCAGAGATTCCTATTTCCGCGAAAATGGCTTTGTGGTTCTTCGATATCCGAATTCGCTGATTCATGATCGTTTCCATTTCGTTTGCAGCGACATCCAGCGTCATATTCACAGCGAGGTAGTAGAATGAACGTACTCTTACTCGTCGTCGATCAGCTCCGGTATGACTGCGTAGGCGCGGCGGGGATCCGTCCCGTGAAGACGCCGAACATCGACCGGCTCGCGTCCGAAGGCCTCTTCTTCGAGAACGCCTACACGCCCCTGCCCGTCTGCGCGCCCTCCCGGCAGGCCATGCTCACCGGGGTCCAGCCAGACGCCATCGGCGCGCTCTTCAATTACAACTTTATCAATACCCGCGGCGCGGATCCGGCGGTCCCGACCTGGGTCTCCGAACTGCGTGACCGCGGCGTCCGCTGCGCCTTTGCCGGCAAATGGGACGCCTCTCCGAACGGCGATGAAGGTGCGTTCGGCTACGAGACGATCTTCGACGGCGCGGCGTGGTCGCGTGAGATCGGGGAGAAATACGGCCCGATCGACTATCCGAACTCGTGGTTCGGCTGCTCCAATCCGATCGCCTTCGAGGACACGAAGACCTACCGGATCTGCAGGACCTCGGCCGATTTCATCCGGGAGAATGCGGGACGTCCGTGGCATGTGTGGGTGGACATCACCGATCCGCACCTGCCCTGCCGTCCCTCCGCGCCCTACGACACGATGTACCGGCCCGAGGACATGGAACCGTGGCCGGGATTTGGCGACACGCTCGAAGGTAAGCCGTACATCCAGAAAAAACAGATCGAAAACTGGCACCTCGAGGGCCGGACATGGGAGGAATTCGCGCCGACCGTGGCGTACTATTACGGGATGATCTCCCAGACGGACGCGGCGATCGGGCAGATCCTCGACGCGCTCGACGAGACGGGACAGGCGGACGACACGCTCATCCTCTTCCTCTCGGACCACGGCGACACCTCCGGCGACCACGGGATGATGGACAAGCACTACATCCTCTACGACAGTGTGGTGCACGTCCCGTTCATCGTCAAGGGCCCGGGCATCGCGCCGGGGCGGGTGACGAAGTTCGCGTCGAGCTCTCTCGACATCGCGCCGACGGTGGAAGCGCTCGTCGGGATGACACCGGAGAGCGAGCGGCACGGACACGCGGCGACCGATTACACGGACGGCACGGATACCCCGGACTATTCGGTCTTCACGTCGAACGGCCAGCAGTTTGGGCTCTTCACCCAACGCGGCATCCGGACGGACAAGTACAAATACATCTGGAACCCGACGGACATCGACGAGTTTTACGATCTCACCCTCGATCCGGGCGAGAAGGTCAACCGGGCCAAGGATCCCGCGTACCGGGAGATCATGGCGGACCTCGGCGAAAAGCTCCTCGCGGAACTGCGCCGCCGCAGAGATCCCTTCGCCTCCGGATGGATCGGCTGGCAGTGCGGCCGGGGCGAATGAATGAAAAAAAGAAAGGGCTTTTCTCTCCGTTTCGGGGGAAGCCCTTCTTTGATTTCCTCATTCCGCTGTTCTCTTCGTCTTTGCCACCCATGCGTCCCAGCGCGGATCGGCCTGCATCCCGCTTTTCACCTTTCTGTATTGCGGCACGCTCCACCATGGCCAGACCTCCGGGAGTTCTTCCGCGAAGCGGTGTTCGGAGGCCGGCGCCTCGATTTTCACGTGACGCAGCAGCGGGGCGGTGTAGAAGCCGTCGCAGAGACCGTCGGCCGCCTCCGCCCATGCGAGCGCCTGATCGAGCGCCTCGAACGCCGCGTCCGTCTCCTCCGCCAGCCACCGATAGTAGGAGAGAAGCATCGACAAGCAGGCGGCAAATCCGGAAAGCCGCCCGAAGAATCCGTCCGTGCAGACGAGGCCGATCATGGAAATCGCGTTCGCAATCATTTCCGCGGACGTGCGCGGCGAAAGATTTTCGTCCGTCAGCACGATCGATTCGACAAGCTCCGCCGAGGTCCGGACGGTCTCGATCAGCGCGTCTCCGTAGGCCGCGACGGCATCCTTCCCGTCGAATGCCTTGATGCGCAGAAAGATCTTCGAGGCCGCGAAATCCGGCGCGGACTCCGCCAGCCGCATGGCCTTCTCCTGCTCCCCGAGGTTCGTGTACAGCTGCGCGAGCTCGATCATGGCCCGCTGCCGCATCCCGCCGTCGGTCAGCGTCGTGAGGAGTTTTTCATAGAGCCTGACGGCCTCCTGCCACTCCGCATAGGTTCGGTGCCGCGCGGTGTCATAACGGCTGTACCCGTCCGGATCGGTGACGTGGTACTCGCCGTATCGCACGTAGCCCGCGTTGTATAAGGCCGACGCCAGCGCGAGCGTGAGCTTTTCGTTGCCGGGGAATTCGATCAGGGCTTCCCGGGCTAATGCGATGCACGCATCCATACTGACGTCTTCCCCGTTGTTCTGCCGGTTCATCTCGTCGATCCGGGCGGCGAGGGCGTCGACCTTCTTATCGCGCTCGTTGTCGTACCCGAAGAGCTCGTCGATGGAGGTGCCGAAGAAATGGGCGATCGACGGAACGAGCTCCAAGTCCGGATAACAGATCCCGTTTTCCCAGCGCGAAATGGCCTGCGGCGTCACGCCGAGTTCGGACGCCAGCGCCTCCTGCGTCTGTCCGTCGCGCAGCCGGAGTTCTTTGATCCTCTCTCCCAGTTTGATCATGGTTTTTCTCCTGTTTGTTAGCATTCACCGGTGTGATTTCATTATAGCGCGCCGCAGGAGCCGAGTCAATGATCGATTTGTTGTTTTCTTTTCAATCGGTTGTTTAGTCTGATGACGGGACGGGATCCGGCAGCCTTTGCCGCTCCTGTGCCGGGAGATGCAAAATCCTCCAATTGCGGCGGCGAAACTTTGTGCTCTTTCCCGATTGACTTTGCGGTGCATATACAGTATAATAACAAAAATTATCATCGTTCACGCGATGGTCCGGCGTCTCCGCAGCTCTGATCCCATATACTATTTTATTGATGAAGAAAGGGTAGGTATTTCCGATGTCGAACGACGTGATCTCGAACAAAATCGCTTACGAAGGCCTGACTTTTGACGACGTCCTTCTCATCCCTCAGAAGAGCGAGGTACTCCCGAGCACCGTTTCCCTCAAGACCCGCCTGACAAACAAAATCACGCTCAACATCCCGCTGATGAGCGCGGCCATGGATACCGTCACCGAGTGCGAAATGGCGATCGCCATGGCACGCGAAGGCGGCATCGGCGTCATTCACAAGAACATGCCCATCGAGGCCCAGTGCGACCAGGTGGAGCGCGTCAAGAGAAGTGAAAACGGCGTCATCACGAATCCTTTCTTCCTCCATCCCGAAAACTACGTCTATGAAGCGGACGAGCTCATGGGCAAGTACAAGATCTCCGGCGTGCCGATCTGCGACCACGAAGGCCACCTCGTCGGCATCATCACCAACCGCGACCTGCGCTTCATGACCGACTTCAACGTGAAGATCGACGACGTCATGACGAAGGAAAACCTCATCACGGTTCCCGTCGGCACCACGCTCATCGAGGCCCGCGACATCCTCCGCCGCCACAAGGTCGAGAAGCTCCCCATCGTCGACGGCGACTTCAAGCTCCGCGGCCTCATCACCATCAAGGACATCGAGAAGGCCGATCAGTATCCAAACTCCGCGAAGGATGAGCAGGGCCGCCTCCTCTGTGCCGCCGCCATCGGCGTGACGAAGGACGTCACCGACCGCGCGGGCGCACTTCTCGCAGCCGGTGCGGACGCGCTGGTCCTCGACTCGGCGCACGGTCACTCCCAGAACATCCTGAACTGCATCGATAAAGTCAAGTCCGCCTATCCGGACGCCCAGCTCATCGCGGGCAATATCGCCACCGCGGAAGCCGCGCACGACCTCATCGCCGCCGGCGCGGACGCCATCAAGGTCGGCATCGGCCCGGGCTCCATCTGCACCACCCGCGTAGTCGCCGGCATCGGCGTTCCGCAGATCACCGCGGTCATGAACGCCTACTCCGAAGCGGCGGAGGCCGGGATCCCGGTCATCGCAGACGGCGGCATCAAGTACTCCGGCGACCTTCCGAAGGCCATCGCTGCCGGCGCGGACGTCATCATGGTCGGCTCCCTGCTCGCGGGCTGCGAAGAGGCTCCGGGCGAGAGCGAGATCTATCAGGGCAGAAAATTCAAGGTCTACCGCGGCATGGGTTCGCTCGCCGCGATGGAAAAGGGCTCGAAGGACCGCTACTTCCAGGAAAACGCGCGCAAGCTCGTCCCGGAAGGCGTCGAAGGCCGCGTCCCGTTCAAGGGAAGACTCGCCGACACCGTGTTCCAGCTGATGGGCGGTCTCCGCTCCGGCATGGGCTACTGCGGCGCGGCGACGATCGAGGACCTCAAGATCACCGGACGTTTCGTCAAGATGTCCGGCAACGGTCTGAGAGAATCCCATCCGCACGACATCTCGATCACGAAGGAAGCGCCGAACTACTCCGTGCAGACGCAGTGATCTCCCGAAAGAATACAGGAATAAAACAAGGGCTTTCCCGTTCCCCGGTCCGACCGGAAGAGCGGCGAAAGCCCTTTTTTGTGTCATGTGTGCAAGTATTTCGGCGTATTGTCCGGGGGTGCCGTAAAGCCCCAGTCCCGTCGGACTTCCATCTCGACGGCGGTCCTTTCTTTGCCGCGGAGCATGTATGTCTCCCGGACGCCGGTTTCGGAGAATCCCGCCGCGAGATAGCATCGTCTCGCCGCTGTGTTCTCCTCGAATACGGCAAGCGTCACCCGTTCCGCCCGATAAATCGTAAACGCGTAGCGCAGAGCCTGGCGGAGCATCTCCGCTCCGATCCCGCATCCCCGCTTGCGCGGAGCGACAATCACGAAACCGATGCGCAATTCATCGAGAGTCTCCTTCGGATTCCGCATGGTGAAGAATCCGCAGACCTCCCGCTCATCGATCGCCGTGAAACGCATCAGGTCCTCCGTCTTCCGGAATTGCGCCGATGTGAGCGGATAAGGACCCAGCACGCCCGCGGTCCAGCGTTCAAACGTGTCCTCGTCCGAACACCACGGGAGAATTTTTTCTTCGTCCGCATTCTTATATGGTCTGATCCGTATCATG
>JAFZPN010000114.1 GCA_017550315.1 Clostridia bacterium | reverse complement strand
GCTGACGCTTGCGGATTTGGGATATTGCAGGTCGTTAGCTTTTTTGTCTTCGCAGACGGCGCCCGGGAGGACCCTCCGCGGCCGGGTCCTCCTGGGAGGCTCCAGGCCGCCCAAGGCCGTTCCCGCCTTGGGAATCCACCCCTCAACGTGCGTACCTTGGATTCTCTGCACCTTTGCTCAATGAGGTTCGGCTTGTTTTGTTTGGCGATAAACGAGTTTATCGCCAAACCGCACGGAGGATTACAGGGGCCAGTTCCCGGATGAGTGGCACTTTATGTTTCATGGCTCGCTCAACGCCAAAGAGGCAGCTTGTCCGTGTTAGACTTTTCGACTCCGTCGAGGCAGAGGGTGCAGCGGGTAAATGTCCGGGCACGGTCCATTCTGCATTCTTCATTCTGAATTCTGCATTCTCCCCGCCTGCTCAATTACCGCTCTTAATTTCCTTCATGATTTCCCCGACGGTGGCTTCGAAGACAGCGTCGGAGGCGAGTTCGCCTTCCACCTTGCCGATGTTCGAGTGGACCGTCGAATGGTCGCGGTTGAAATACACGCCGATCTGCGGCAGGGACGCGCTTGTCATGTTCCGCACGAGGTACATCGACACGTTGCGCGCCGTCTGGATGTTCTTCTTCCGGTCCTTGCCGAGGATGTCGTCCGGCTTGACGCCGTAGTGCGCCGCGACGTCCGCGATGATGCGGTTCACGGTCTCCGTCACGGGCTCCGTCGCGTGCAGGTATTCCGGAACGGTCCTCAGCACCATCTCCATGTTGATCGGGTCGCCCGAGAGCAGGTGCTTCATCGCGAGCTTCTTGACCACGCCTTCGAGCTGGCGGATGTTCTCCTGCAGGTTCTGCGCCAGAAAGTCGATCACGTCGAGGGGAACCTCCATGTCGCTCTGGCTGATCTTGTCTCTTAGAATCGCCATGCGCAGTTCGTAATCCGGCGGCTGGATGTCGACAAGGAGCCCCGCTTCGCAGCGCGTCCGGATCCGCTCCTCGAGGGAGGTCAGCTCCTTCGGCGGACGGTCGGAGGTTAGAATGATCTGCTTCTTGTCCTCGTAGAGGGCGTCGAAGGTGTGGAAGAATTCGGTCTGGGTGCTGTCCTTGCCGGCGATGAACTGGATGTCGTCGATGAGGAGCATGTCCGCCGTGCGGTATTTGAGGCGGAAATCCTCCGTCTTGCCGGTCTGGATCGCCTTGATCATCTGGTTCATGAATTCCTCAGCCTTCACGTAGATCACACGCAGACGGGGATCCCGGCGCATCGCGCGGTTGGCGATCGCGTACATGAGGTGGGTCTTGCCGAGGCCCGACGGTCCCCAGATAAAGAGGGGGTTGATCTTCATGCCCACGTTGTCCGCGACACGGAGGGCTGCCGCGTGGGCGAAGTGATTGGAGCGTCCGACGATGAAGTTCTCGAACGTGTAGTCGTCGTTGAGGGGATTTTCCGGCGCGGGCTGCTCTTCCCCGCCGTCTTCTTTTTTCTCCTGTTTTTCCTGTTTCTCCCGCTTATCCGCGGCTTTCGGCGGCGTCGGGCGGGAGGCGTCGGCGTCGCGGGAGGGATCGGGGGATTTGCCGGATCCGGCGCGGCGCGGAACGGTCTGGGCGGGCGGCACGAGGGCCTCGTCGGTGACGGCGGGGTCGTCCTCGTCTACGATCACGGACCGGATCGGAGGCTCCTTCTCTGCGGCGGCGAGGGGCGGCGCGAGGGAGGGATCGACCGTGACGGTCAGGGTGGGTTCATAGCCGATGATTTCTTTGAGGGATTCTCTGATAAAGGGCAGGAACCGGTCGGTGAGAACGGTCTGTTTCGTTTTATTTTCGCAGGCGATTTCGGCGGAATCGGCGTCGAGGGACACGAGCTTCACGAGGCCGAACCAGAGCGCGAAGGACTGTTGAGAGCCTTCGTAGCGGTCGCGCATGAGGGTGACGGTCGCCTGCCAGATTCCCGAGAGCTCGGCTTCGCTGTAGAAGTCCATGGGTCCTCCGGAGTGGCGGTTTTGGAGATTTTTATACATTAAATATATATCCGATATATTATACCACAAAATTGCGGAAATGTCAAGGGCGGAATAAGAGAAGAGAGAAAAGTGAATAGTGAATAACTGCGGGAGAATCTGCTGCGCAGATTCAAAAATAGAAACGGCCGTGAGGCAGTACGGTGGATACAGCTTCACGACCGTCATTTACTTGGAAACCGCAGGTTTCCTACCTCAACTATTCACTCTTCACTCTTCTCTTTTCACTCTCTTCGCTCCAAAGTATTCCAAGAGAAAGCTGTTCAGTCTTCCCGCGCCGGAGCCGTTCGGCTGCCAGGGCGTGAACCAGGGGTCCGTCGAGCAGTAGCGCTCGGAGACGATGTATTCCGGCGTGATGTTGTAGCGCAGGACCCCGTCGAGGTAGCGTTCGGCCTTGTCCCACTCTCCTCGCCGCTTCCAGGCTTCGATCCAGCAGATCTCGGCCACGCCGGTGTAGTAGACGTTCCCGTAGAGGCCGGGCGAGCCGCAGTCATCGTTCGTCATCCGCGACGCGAGACCGTGTTCGTCGTCGAGCATCCCGATCTCGCGGTAGAAGTTCTCCATCTGCTCGAAGATCTCGGACTGCGGATCCATGAAGCCGAGGCGGATCAGGTAGGGCGCGCCGTCCGTGGAAAAGCAGTGATTGTAGCTCTCCTCGAACGGCGTTCCGAGGATGTGCGGCATGTTGTACGAACGCTCGCCGGCATGTTCTTTCGCGAATCCGTCGAGGACTGACTGCACGACGGCGCGGTATTCTTCGTAGATCGCGCGCACTTCCCCGGCCTCCGGCGCGCCGAAATGCGCAAAGGCGTCCGCCATGAAGCCGATGCCGTAGACGTTGACGGCGTCGGTGTAGGTCCAGTGCTGCCCGACCTCGCCCCAGTCCGACGCCTTCCCGGACGTGAAGAGGCCCTTGACCTCGCCGGGTCCGGCTTTGGCGGGATCGCGCCGCGACTGGATGTAGGCCAGGCAGGCAAGCATCGGCGTGCGGAACTCCTCGAAGAGGGCGGGATCGTCCCGGGTCAGCAGGTGATGCCCCATTCCCCAGAGCGCCGCGCCGTTCGCGTTGTCCCATTTCACGTACGGATCGTCGAGGAGGCCGTAGAGAGGGTCCGCCGGGTCCGTGCGATGCCAGCTGCGGATCCACATGCGGTAGGCGTCGGTCACGTAATCCGAGAGCCCGACGTCGTCGAGCATCGTGAGGTAGTGTACCGCCTCCCAGATCCAGATGAACCGCCCGACGTCCCCCTGCCGCGCGTAGATCGCTTCGGGGTCTTTGCATTTGCGATACCGCTGGAGCATCTGCATCGACACGGTGATGTTGTGGCGGAAGAGATTTTCCAGTCCGTCGGCGGCAGGCAGGCATGTCACCTGATCCTGGATGCCTCTCCAATACGCGAGAGCGGCCTTTTCGGCGGCGTCGTACCCGGGGACGGGTTCGACACCGTCTGGGGGGTCCCGACGCATCACGAGGCGCACACAGGCCCTCTCTCCGGCGGCGAGGGTGTAATCGATGCGGAAATAGTCGTGCGCGCGGAAGCGGTTCTTCTGCTCCTCGCGCGAGATCCAGCGCACGTCCCCATCGGCCCGGCCACATGTGGCCGACAGGATCTTTACCCACCCGAAGGCGTCGGAGGCGGCCGTGAGGGGGTCTTCTCCGCGCACGAACGGATGCAGCCAGGAGAGATACCACTCGCCGACGCAGGGATTGTAGGGCTCGTAGCCCGTGTCGTGGAGGCCGGTGAGGTAGTGATCGGTCTTGTTGTACCGCGGCAGGATCCCGACGGTGCCGGATACCCGGGTATTCCCGGGATTCGAGACCGTGAGTTCGCAGTAGGTGTACGGCACGCGGTCCGGGGAGGAGAAGGCCGTCATGGTGAGCTCGCAGCCGTTCTCCGCGTCGCGGTTGTGAAGCGTATAAATCGGGATCCCGCCCGAGGGCTTGTCCCAGCGGGTGTTCTCGATGTCGCAGTCGGCGGGTTCGCTCCCGAAGAGGAGGTGCACCCCGAAGCCCGGCTGGTTGTAGTGCCAACCGTTGTCGTTCAGGTCGAGATCGGTGATTTTGAAATCGGGATAAACCGAAACGAGGCGCTCGGATCCCGAGGGATGCAGATACGCCCGCGACGTCTTCGGCGGCAGCCAGGTGATTTTCTGAGACATAGGAACCTCCGGGAGAATGAGAAAATGCAGAATTCAGAATGAAGAATGAAGAATGAACCTTCGTGCAGTTTGTATTGTATCATACCGTGAGGGAAATATCAAGAGTATGGCTCGAAGGAACCCCGGAAAACACGGGATAATTCTTCATTCAGCATTCTTAATTCTTCATTCTTCATTCGCTTCCCGCTGCACAAAAGCGAAAAGACTGTCCCGAAGGACAGTCTTTTTGCTATTCAGCTAAACACGATGTGCAGCTTTATACCTTAGTGCTTCTTGGAAATCGCGAAGCCGGCGAGAGACACGACCGCAGCGACAGCGGCAACGATGCCGAAGTCGAAGGTGTTCGGGGAGGTCTCTTCTGCCTTGTCGCCGAAGAGGGTCACTTCGGAAACCTGGAAGAGGTTCGCCGGAGTAGCGGTGGCGTTGAACTTCACATAGGAGACGCCTTCCGCAGTGCCTTCGCCCACATAGTAGGTGAAGTTGGTCTCTTCGAAGAAGCTGTCATCGCCGGAAGCCAGCTCGGTCCAGTTTTCACCGTCCGCGGAGACGGAGATCGTCCAATCGCTCGGGGATCTGCCGTTGTAGTCCGCGTTGTCGTTCGCGGTCGCCATGGTGAAGCCGGTGATATCATAAGTACCGTCGAGCTTCGCGATGGATTCGACCGGGAATTCGTTGGTGCAGAACTTCGTGCCGGTGTCGCCGTCCCAGAGGTTCTCAGCGCCTTCGCCGCCGAAGCCGTTCGTGCCGGAGACGAATTCATAGCCGGTGATGATGTTCTTGCCGGCAGCCGCTTCTTCCACAGAAGCGAGGCCCTTGGACTCGGCAGCCGGTTCTTCAGCGGGCTCTTCAGCGGGTTCTTCCGCCTCGACCTTGCCGGCCGTGCCGTAGAATTCAACTTCCGCGACGTCGCCGTGCTTATAATCGTTGAAGTAACGGAACTGCGTGTAGCCGGTGTTGTTCTCGAATTCGGTCACGGTGTAGTAATCGGGAGCCGTGCCGGTGGTGTCGGAGGTCCACAGCGTGGTCCACTCTTCGCCGTCGTTGGAGCCCTGGATCTTCGCGCCTTCAAAGCGTTCGTTCCAGTCGCTGTCCACATAGCGGGAGAGGATGACAACCTTGTCGAGGATGTAGCTCTCGCCTGCATCGATGCCGCAGAAGCCGTCGCCGACGCCGAGCGGATCGAAGAACGTGCCGGGATTGCCGTCAAACGCGGCAGCAGCGCCGGCAGCAGCGTTTCCGCCCCAACCGGTTTCATTGCCGATCACGGTGCCGTTGATGAGGTTGCCGTCCGCGCCGGAGCTCGGATAGGTGTAGGTGACTTCGGGTTCAGCCGGAGCAGCTTCTTCCGCAGGAGCGCCGACAAGAACGACGTCACCGAGCTGGAAGGTGCCGGACTTCGTGCTCATATTCTGGAACGCGAAGTACTTGTAACCGCCGGTCATATCGAAGGAAGCCGCATAGGAGGTGTAGTCAACGTCTTCGAAGAAGGAATCGTTGCCGCAGACGAGGCAGGTCCAGTTCTCAAGGTCATTGGAGCCGAGGATCGCCCAGTCGTCCGGGTTACGGCCCGGGTTGGAGGAGTTGTCGTTCGCGGTGGTCAGGACGATACCGTTCAGACCGTAGGTGGCGTCCATCTCGATGATGGAGGTTTCGGGAACATAGGTGGAGCAGTACTTCGTGGTGAAGTCGTTGTCCCACAGCATTTCCGCTTCTTCACCTGCGAAGCCGGGGGTCTTGCCCTTGTCGCCGTTAACGCTCAGGGTGACGATCTTGTCGTTGATGGCCGTGCCGCCGATAGCAGCAAGAGCCGCGTCGGAATCCTCATAGGAGGAACCGTTGTTCGCGATCGGTTCGCCGGGCGTGAACTCGATGAGGTCAGCCCACTTGTTCGCTTCGTCCTTGTTGACGTCGAGGGTGCCGTCGCCGACGCGCTCGCCGCACATTACGAGTTCGGAGATCTGGAAGCCGGAGATACCGCCGATGTCGGAGTAGAACATGACGAGCTCATAGCCTTCGGTCTTGTCGAACGCGCCTGCATAGTAGGTGACGTTGGTCAGCTCGAAGAAGCTGTCGTCGCCGTAGCAGATGGGATCCCAGGTTTCACCGTCGTTGGAGCCGTAGATCGCCCATTCCATGGGGTTACGGTCGTAGGAAGCGGTGTCGTTCGCGGTCGCCATGATGATACCGTCGAACGCATACTTGCCGTCGAGCTGCGCGATGTTGACGAAGGGCATCGTGTTGCCCGCCCATTTGGTTCTGACAACGCCGTCCCAGAGGGAAGCGCCGCCTTCCTGTTCGTTGTAGCCGGCAGAGGCGTCAACGAAGGAATAAACGCCGG
>JAFZPN010000113.1 GCA_017550315.1 Clostridia bacterium | reverse complement strand
GCGCGGATTTCTCCCGCCTCGTCGTCGGCGTCGCCCTCTTCATCTTCAACTTCATCTATTTCCGGAACCGCGCCGCCCTCTTCACCGAGTGACGGCGGCTCCCCCACCCTCTCACGATCACCCAACACCGAAAGGAGTTTTATCATGGCAGAAGACTCGGTCAACTACGCGGAGTACACCGTCACGAAAAAGGCGGAAGGCACCAATCTCCGCAAGCGCATCCTCCTCATCGCCGTCTATCTCATTTACATCATCGCGGTTGTCACCGTTGTCGTCCTGACGAAGGGCGGCGGCGCCATGTGGGGCTTCCTCTTCTTCCTGCTCTTCATCATCCTGGTCTTCTTCACATGGAAGCTGGTGAAGGAGGATCGGAAGTACGAGTGCCTGAACGCGAAGCTCGTGATTTCCGAGCTGAACGAAGGCATCGGCGCCAAACCGAAGGTCGTCTCCGAGGACCTCATCTCCTCCTACTCCCTCATCGCCCCGGCGAACGAAGAATACCGGGAGCAGTGGACGAAGGCCGACGTGATCAAGGATTTCCGCGGCGACACGAAATCCCCGGACTCCTACTTCGCGCGCCGCGAGGAAGACGGAAAATCGACCGTCATCCTCTTTGAAGTCACGAACAAAATGCTCAAGGTCATGAAGTTCTATAACTCCAAGGCCACCGTCGTGACGGAAGTCAGAAGATAAGTGACGGAAGTCACAGAGAAGAGTGAAGAGAGAAAAGTGAAGAGTTGAGGCAGAAAACGCTGCGCGTTTTCATTTATGGGAATCTGCGAAGCAGATTTCTACCGAAGTTATTCACTATTCACTTTTCCCTGTTCGTTGAACTCGTCACTCTTCTATCCTTCCCCTCTCCCGCATAAAATATGGCAAATCTCCTCACGAGGCGGTTTGCCATGATTTTGCATGTCGATCTCTTCCTGTCCCGGAACTTCCGCCGTCACGCGGCCCGGGCCGTGCTCTGCGGGCTCCTCTCGTCCTTCTTGTTCATCCAGGGCTGCGCCGCCGGATCCGAATCCCCCCTGACCGCACGCATCGCGGCGTCCGACGCCTCCTTTACGGCGGTCTTTCCCCCGTGTCACGCGGGCGGCGAGGCCGTTGTCTGCGCGGGCGAGAAGATCGGCGGGACCGTCGCGCTGACGGTCCTCTCCCCTGCCCGCTCAGCGCACGTGCGCATCGAAGCGGATCCCGCCGCCGGGACCTGTTCGCTCTTCACCGCCGGGTCCGGGGAGGCCATCCCCGTCGATCCCGCGGCGGCAGAGGCGATCCTCGCACCCCTCTCCCTCCTCTGTATACCGGCATCCCCGAACGATCCCGCCCCGGCCCTCTCCCGCTCCGACGACGGAGAAGAGACCCGGATCGAGATGGACCGCGGCACGCTCATCGTCTCCCCCGACGGCGTCCCCCTGCGCCTCGTGACCGCCGATTTCGCCGGAACCGCACGTGAGATTATTCTCGAAGGATGGACGTTTACGGACGAGGTAATAGGTAAGAGTGAATAGTGAATAAGTGCGGCAGAAAACGCTGCGCGTTTTCAGATAAATTGAATCTGCGCAGCAGATTCTTCCGAAGTTATTCACTTTTCACCGTTCGTTATTCACTACTCCAAAATCGCATAGAGAGCAGCTTATGAAACATAAAAACACCGCCTACATCTCCCGCGACGCCCTGCGTCAGAACTTCCTCGCCGTCGAAAAGATCGTCGCCGACAACGCCCAGGAGGCGGGCCGCCCGAAGCCCCGCGTGATCTGCGTCGTCAAAGCGGACGGCTACGGCCACGGCATCGCCGCGGTCGCCGGGACGCTCGGGAGCGCGGGCTGCGGCTTCTTCGCCGTCTCCTCGGAGGACGAAGCCGTCGAGCTGCGCGAGATCGAACACCGCAGCGGCCGCCACCCCGAGATCCTCATCCTCGGCCACATCATGCCGGAGAACGTGGGCGAGATGATCGAGCAGGACATCACCTGCGCCGTCGTCTCCCTCGCGGACGCCGAAGAGCTCTCGGCCGAGGTCTCGGATTACAACCGCCGGAGCCGCCGCGCGAATGAGAAGCCCGCCAGCCTCAAGATCCACATCAAGCTCGACACGGGCATGAACCGCGTGGGCTTCGCGGCGGACGAGGCGAGGCTCCCCACCACCGTCGCAGAGATCGGCCTCGTCTCGGCGGATCCGAATCTCACGATTTCCGGCATCTTCACGCACTTCGCCTGCGCCGACGACGAGCTCATGGACGGACATCCGGTGCCGGGCTACGAGATCTTCGGCGGCTACACCGGGATGCAGCTCGCGCGGTACAAGGCGGCCCTTGCGGCTCTCGAAGACCGCGGGATCCCGACGGGCCTGCGGCACTGTGCGAACTCCGCGGCGGCGCTCTGTCTCCCGGACGCGTATTTTGACGCGGTCCGGGCGGGCGTCATCATCTACGGGCTCCTCCCGAACGGATCGATCGACGCGCGCTTCCGCCCGGCGATGCAGCTGGTCTCGACCGTCACCCACCTGCACACCCTCGTCCCCGGCGACCGCGTGAGCTACGGCGCGACCTTCGAGGCGGACAGGCCCATGACCGTCGCGACCGTGGCGGCAGGCTACGCGGACGGCTTTGAGCGCGCCTACGCCGGCTGCTGCGTCCGGATCGGCGACCGCATGTACCGCCAGATCGGCCGCATCTGCATGGATCAGTTCATGGTCGACGTCACCCCCGACGAAGGCGAGGAATGCCCCGTCCGCGTCGGCGATCCCGTGACCCTCTTCGGCGGCGACGACGGCCTCATGACCGATACCCTCGCCCGCCTCGCCCATACCATCAACTACGAAGTCGTCTGTAAGGTCTCGAAGCGCGTACCGAGAGTAGTATTGTAAGTGAAAAGAGAAGAGAGAAAAGTGAATAGTTGAGGTCGAAATCTGCCTGAGGCAGATTTCAGAAAGAATCAAACGTTCATGCAGTTGTACTTCCCCTGCAGCCGCACGACTGTTTCAATGGATCGGAAACCGCAGGTTTCCTTCCTCCACTCTTCACTCTTCACTATTCACTATTCACTCTTCACTCGTCCCCCTCATTCGTTATTCTGAATTTGTCATGAAACTCTCCCTCCTCCAGCTCTCGCCGACCGGTTCGCTCGGCGGGAATCTCGAAAAGGCAGTCGCCGCGTGCCGCATGGCCAAATCCGACGGCGCGGACATCGCGCTTCTGCCGGAGATGTATTCGATGGGCTACGACCTTTACGGCCGCGCGCCCTCCGACTGGCTTGCCGAGGCGATCCCGGCGGATTCCCCCTACGTGCGCACCCTTGCCGCCCTCGCCGCGGAGCTTGACATGGCCGTCGGCGTCACCCTCCTCGAGGCCTACGATCCCGCGCCGCGGAACACCCTCCTCCTTTTCGACCGTCACGGGACGCCCGTGTTATGCTATGCGAAGGTCCACACCTGCGCCTTCGGCCCGGAGAAATACCTGACGCCCGGCGACGCCTTCCCGGTGGTCTCTCTCGACACGAAGGAAGGCCCGGTCATGGTCGGCGCGATGATCTGCTATGACCGCGAATTCCCGGAATCCGCGCGGATCCTCATGCTCGGCGGCGCGGAGGTGATCCTCGTCCCGAACGCCTGCCCGATGGAGCAGAACCGTCTGGCCCAGCTGCGGGGCCGCGCGTACGAGAACATGACGGCCATCGCGACGTGCAATTATCCCGCCGGCACGCCCGACTGCAACGGTCACTCCACGGTTTTCGACGGGGTGGCGTATTTCCGGGGCTATGCGGGCTCGCGGGACACCTGCGTCCTCGAAGCGGGCGGGGAGGAAGGCGTTTACACGGCGGAGATCGACCTCGCCATGCTCCGCGCATACCGCGCGACGGAGAATCAGGCGAACACGTACCGCCGCCCGGAGATGTACGGTCCCCTGCTCGAGAGGGAAGTCCGGGAGCCGTTTATACGGAAGAAGTGAAAAGAGAAAAGTGAATAGTGAATAGTGAATAGTGGAGGAAGAAATCTGCCAAGGCAGATTTCAAGGAAAAGATACGGTCGTGCGGCTGTGCGTCACATACAGCTTTACGACCGTGTTTTTGATGGAAACCGCAGGTTCCCTTCCTCACCTATTCACTGTTCACTCTTCACTCTTCTCTCTTCCGACTCCCGCCGGATCATTTTCTTCACTGACGCAAAAATACCCGTTCTGCACAAAAATTCCGCCGTCCGCTCTTGACTTTTGGCTGTTTTCGCTTTATAATAAGGCATCCCATTCCTGAAAGGTATGCATTTGCAATGAAAAAGCGCATTTTCTCCCTGATCCTCGCGGCGCTCTTCGTGCTCTCCGCCCTCACGGCCTTCGCGTCCTGCTCCGAAAGCAAGACCAACGCCGAGGATGAGCCGGCGCCGACCCAGACGACTGATTTGACCGCCCCGTCCGCGGAGGCCGATGTTCCCGTAGACGACGAGACCGCGGAGCTCCTGCCCGACATCCCCCCGCTCGACTTTGGGGGCGCGGACTTCGTCGTCTGCACGTCCGGGCCGAACGACGACAACGGTTCGGACTGGATCACCTACGACGTCTACGTCGAGGAGCTCAACGGCGAGGTCATCAACGACGCCGTCTTCGAGCGCAACCTCTACCTGAACGAGACCTACAACATCAACTTCCGCGCCGAAGTGACGAACGGCAATGTGCACGGCTCCATCCAGACCGACGTCAAGGCCGGCGGCGGGACGTATGACGCGGGCTTCACCGGCATCATGCGCGGGCAGACCCTCGGCGCGCAGGGCATCACGCACAACATGTTCACCGTCCCCTATGTCGATCTCTCCAAGCCCTGGTGGGACCACCGCCTCACCGAGGACTGCACGCTGCTCGGCGACGTGTATCTCGCGACGGGCGACATCACGGTCATCGACAACGACGCGACGTGGATTTTGATGTTCAACAAGCAGATGGTCATCGACCTCGGACTCGAGGACATCTACACCCTCGTGCGTGAGGACCGCTGGTACTACGACACCCTCTATGAGATGCTCCAGACCGCGACCCGCGACACGGACGGCAACGGCAAGCTCACGCCGCAGGTCGACACCTACGGCCTCGTGACGACGGCCAACACCTGCTACGGACTCCTCTACGCGTCCGGCGAGCAGCTGGCCCCGAAGGATGCGGACGGCATCCCGACGCTCGTTGAAAACATCGACCGCATCACCTCGGTCGTGGAGAAAGCCGGCGAGATCCTCGGCAACCTCGACCACGTCTTCGTCTGCGACCGGACCGGTTACAGCACGGACAATCTGCGCCACATCTTCGAGGAAGGGCGCTCGCTCTTCTACGGCGAAGTCGCGCAGTGCATCATCCGCATGCGGAACAGCGAGACGGACTTCGGCGTCATCCCGTGGCCGAAATTCGACGACACCCAGAAGGGTTTTTACAACTTCGTGCACAACACCGCGGCCAAGGCGATCGTGATCCCCGTCACGGAGGCGGACATGGAGATGTGCGGCGCGATCGTCGAGGCGATGGCGGCGAAATCCAAGTACACCCTGACCCCCGCGTACTACGACACGGCGCTGACGTACAAATACATGCGCGACGAAGAATCCTCGGAAATGATGGACATCATTCTCGAATCGCGCTGCTATGACCCGGCGTACATCAACGACTGGGGCGGCTTCGCCGGCCAGATCCACGGCGTCATTTACAACGGCGGCACGAACCTCGCGTCGAAGTGGTCCTCCACGTCGAAGGCCTTCAACAAGATGCGCGACAAGGCGATCGACAAGCTCGCCGAGATCCAGGCGGAAAGAGGCGGCTGAGCCTTCGCGGAGAGAAAAGAGAAGAGAGAAAAGAGAAAAGTTGAGGTAGAAATCCGCAAGGCGGATTTCAAAAGAATCAAACGGTCGTGCGGCTGTATTTCTGATACAACTGCACGGCCGTAATTTTTGGAAACCGCAGGTTTCCTACCTCAACTCTTCACTCTTCTCTTTTCACTATTCTCTTCAATCTTCTCCCCCGAACACATCCGACTCGATGTAATCGACGCCCATGGCGCGGAATTTTCTGAGGTCTTCGCGCTCGTTGACAGTCCAGACGCCGGCTTCGAGGCCGTGGGCGTGGAACGCGTCGATCATTTCCTGCGTCAGGATGAGGCGGTCCGCGTCGATCGAGAAGCCGTATTCAAAGCAGCGTTCCCAGCCGGATTCCTTGAGACCGTAGGTCCACATCAGCGGCAGATCCGGGAAGAGCTCCCGCGCGCGGATGAGGTTCTCGAAGGAGAAGGACTGCAGGATGCACTTTTTAAGATCGTAGACCTCCGCGGCCAGGGCAAAGATCTCGCCGACTTCGGCTTCGGTGAAGTCCCCTTTGAGCTCAATGAAGCAGACCATGCCGTGCTCCCGCATGATCTCAAGGTATTCGCGGAACGAGCAGAGCCGCACGTCGTCCGCGGTTTTGGTGTTGCAGAGGGGCCGGGAAGTCAGCTCCGCCCAGGTGTGCTCGGCGATGAGAGCTTCGGTGCCGTCCGCAAAGACGACCTCGGGGTTGTGATTGGTGACGTAGACGCCGTCGGACGTGCGGCGGATATCGGTCTCCGCGCCGCCGGACAGATGTTTCGCCGCCTCGCGGAAGGCAAGCGCGGTGTTGCCGGGGAACGCGCCGCTGTACCCCCTGTGCGCGATCATGATGGACATGGATGAGTACCTCCGGTGATGGTGATGGGATGGAGATATTGTAGCATATTCCGCGCGGGATTGCAAGCGGGGGGCGGGAGAAAAGAGAAGTGCGGAAGATAAACGAAGAACGAATAGTGAATAGTGAATAGTTGAGGTAGAAATCCGTAAACGGATTTCAAATGAATCAAACGGTCGTGCGGCTGCATAAAACGTACAGCTTCACGATCGTCTAAATCATTGAAACCCGTCAGGGTTTCTTCCTCAACTGTTCACTTTTCTCTTTTCTCTTTTCTCTCTCTTCCCCTTCCCGCTTGCATTCCCCGGGGGAGTATGCTATAATACACTTATCACCCATTCATTCCCCGGAAGGAGGCGCGCCATGACCGATTTTCTCCGTTCGCTCAACCCCGATCAGCGGGCCGCGGCGACGGCGACCGAAGGATACGTCCGCGTCATCGCCGGCGCCGGATCCGGAAAGACGCGCGCCCTCACCTGCCGCTACGCCTACCTCGTCAAGGCCGCCGGGATCCATCCCTCGAACGTCCTCTGCGTCACCTTCACGAACAAAGCCGCCGGCGAGATGAAGCGCCGCGTGCGCTCGCTCGTCGGCGACGGCTACGACACCTCCCTCATCACCACCTATCACGGCTTCTGCGTCCGCGTCCTGCGCGAGGACATCCACCGCCTCTTCTATCCGAAGAACTTCGTCATCCTCGACGAGCAGGCCCAGCGGCGCATCCTCTCCGAGATCTACGGCGAGATGGAGATCAAGCTCGACCGCGCGACCTTCGAGAGTATCCTCGAAACCGTCCACCGCCTCAAATCGAACGAGGATTACGTGGACGCCCTCATCAACGGCGACGTCTCGTCCGTCACCCCGCCTCCCCCCTCGCCCGTCCGGCCGCTCACCGGGCTCGAGATCACCGTCGTCCGCCGCTACCTCGAAAAGCAGCGCAAATCCTTCGGCCTCGACTTCGACGACCTCGTCTCCTTCGCGTTTGCCATTTTCCGCGCCTATCCCGAGGTCCTCGAAAAGTGGGCGGACCGCCTCTATTACATCCAGGTCGACGAGTTCCAGGATTCCTCCCGCCGCGAGCTGCGCCTGCTCCGGATGCTTTCAGCGAAGCACCGCAATCTCTTCGTCGTCGGCGATCCGGACCAGAACATCTACGAGTGGCGCGGCGCGGACGTCTCGATCCTCGTGGACTTCGACAAGCTCTTCCCGGGGACCGAAACGATCCTCATGAACCGCAATTACCGCTCCGACGGGAACATCCTCTCCGCCGCCAACGCCCTCATCGCGCACAACCGCAACCGCATCCCGAAGGACCTCTGGACCGCCTCCCCCGCCGGCGCGCCGGTCATCGCCCTCCACGCGAAGACCGAGATCGAGGAGGGCAAATGGATCGCCGGGGAGATCCGCCGCCTCCTGCGCGAGGAAGGCATGGCCTACCGCGACATCGCCCTCCTCTACCGCGCCGGATTCCTCTCCCGCTTCCTCGAACAATCGCTGATGCAGGCCGGGATCCCCTATGAGCTCTGGGGCAGCGTCCGGTTCTGGGAGCGCATGGAGATCCGCGACACGCTCGCCTATCTCCGCCTGCTCCTCGCGGACGACGACGAGGCCTTCGAGCGGATCGCCAACACCCCCCGCCGCTCGTTCGGACGCGCCAAGCTCGACGCCCTCAAATCCCTCGCCGCCGAGGAAGGGGGACGCCTCTATCCGACGCTTCGCAAGTACCTCGCCGATCCCCTCTTCGCCCGCACCGACATGCCCGCCTTCGTCTCCCTGATCGAAGAGATGCGCGCCAAAGCGGCCTCCACCCCCGTCTCCGATCTCATGCAGGAGGTCCTCGACCGCTCCGGGTACGAGCGGTACATCCGCGAGCAGGGCAGCATGGAGCGCCTCGACAACCTCGCCGAATGCAAGCGTTCCGTCTGGGAGCGCGAGCAGAGCTACGGCGAATTCTACTCCCTCCCCGTCTTTTTGCAGGAAGTCGCGCTCGAGAGCGACCGGGACGCCGAGGAGGACGCCGACCGCGTGAAGCTGATGACAATCCACGCCTCAAAGGGCCTCGAATTCCCCGCGGTCTTCGTCTGCGGCCTCACCGAGGGCATCTTCCCCTCCGGCCGGACCCTCGAGGAGCGCAAGGACGCCGGGCTTGAGGAGGAACGCCGCCTGTGCTTCGTGGCGATGACCCGCGCGATGCGCCGCCTCATCCTCACGGAATCCGAAGGGACCGGCAGCGACCGCCAGACCAAACGGCCTTCGCGCTTCCTCGCGGACATCGGAGAGGAGCATTTCACCCGGATCGGGACCGTGCCGAAGGACCTCGCCGCCCCCTCTGCCCCGTCCGCCTTTGCCGATCCGTCAGCTCCCGGCGCGCCGCTCGGCGTGGGATCCCCGGTCGAGCACCCGATCTTCGGCCGCGGCGTGGTGCAGGAGATCGACCCGGCGAAGGGCGTGTATTACATCCTGTTCGAGAAGACCATGTCCCGCCGCCCGGTGAGCATGGATTACGATTTCACCGCGTGGAAGACCGAAGAACCCGCGGAACCGGTGGAACCCGCAGAACCCGCGATCCCCGCGCCCGGCTTACCCGAGCCCGAAGACGATTTTGAGGATCCCGACCTGCAGCCCCAAGTTCCCGGCGCGATCTCTTCGGACGACCTGCCCGTGCCTCCCGTCCCTGAGCCGGAGCCGGAACCGGAATCCGAATCTGAAGCCTGGGATCCGGACGAGATCCGCGATGCGCCGGGCCGTGAGCCGGAACCCCCATCCGATCCGGCTTCGTTCGCCGAAGTCGATACGGAATCCCCGTTCCCGTTCTCGTTCTTCCATATCCCCGCCAATCCGCCGCCGCGCGCCGAGACGATCCCGGCGAAAAAGCCGGCGGAGAAGAAGCCCAAAGCAAAAAAGCCCGACGACGGGCAGATCCCGATGCAGATTGAGGAACCCGAGCCGCCCGCCGTTCCCCGGAAGTATCAAAACGAGCCGTGGAACCAACCGGAGCCCGGCGAAGAAAATCTCTGGAAGCGCGACGACGTCCCGCACAGCGGCTGGGAATGCACGGGCATCGTCGATCTCGGCTCCCCGTCCGGGATCTGCCGGATGTGCGGGCATCAGATCATCCGCTATGTGCACGTCATGCGCCATCCGGCGTGGTATCGCACCGTCGGCGCGGGATGCGTGTGCGCGGGCCGCATGGAAGGCGATCCCGAGGCGGCGAAGGCGCGGGAGGCCGCGTTCAAGAACCGCGCAGCCCGGCGGGAGACGTTTTTGAAGACGCCGCTCCGCCGCAGCCGAAACGGACACGAGTATCTGAAATACAAGGGCGAGATGGTCACCCTGCTCGAAGACCGCTTCCGTCCGGGCACGTGGAAGCACGTCCTCCGCGGGCAGTATTCGACGGCCTATCCCACGAAGGAGGAGGCCCTCGCAGCGGCGTTTGACGTGATTGACCCGGAGGCAGAAAATTGAAAAAGGCGCGTGTGTTTCACCCGAAGATTTGACTTCGAGAGGCACACGTGCTTTGTTATACTCTTTTATCTGCGCGGCAAAGCCTTGCGGATTTAGGATATCCCAAATCCGCAAGCGCAAGCGCGCAAGCAAAAGAATTTAACAAATGCGCGTATGACGGGGAAAACATGCGCGCAAAAAGAGGAGGCCTCCCGTGAAAGGCCTCCTCTCCGTTTATTCATTTGTTCCCGTACGTCCCTTCGGTGCTGAACACCACGCCCGCGTCTTCCTTCAGGCGCGAGGTCTTGATCTTCTCCTGAAGCAGCGCCCAGAATTCCTCGCCGTCGTTCGGGACGTCCACCCACTTGCCCGTCTCCGACGACAGGATCATCGCGTTCGCGAGCGAGAGGCCGTTGATGCCCTCGTACCCCGGCGCGAGAAGCTCCTCGCCATAGAGGATGTGGTTCGTGAAGTTCTTGAGGATCCCGACGTGCTGCTCGCCGTGTCCCTCGGGGATCTCGATCTCCTCGGTCTTCGACGGGATCGACGCGAAGCCCTGGACCGACGCGTACGTGAAGTCCCGCTCGTCGATCTCGTTCTTCGTGTACATCAGGTGGCCTCTCTCATAGACCAGCTTGCCCTTCGAGCCCGTGATCTCGAGGCGGTTCGTGCCCGGATATTCGCCCGTCGTCGTGATGAACACGCCCGTCGCGCCGTTCGGGTACTTCGCCATCGCCGTCACGTCGTCCTCGACCTCGATGTCGTGGTACTTGCCGTATTCACAGTTCGCGTAGATCGCCGACGGCATGCCGAAGATCCACTGCCACAGGTCGAGATTGTGCGGGCACTGGTTCATGAGGACGCCGCCGCCCTCGCCTGCCCACGTCGCTCTCCATCCGCCGCTGTTGTAATACGCCTGCGTGCGGTACCAGTCCGTGATGATCCAGACGCAGCGCTTCAGCTGGCCGAGCTCGCCGTTCTTCACCATCTCACGCATCTTCTGATAGAAGTGGTCCGTGCGCTGGTTGTACATGATCCCGAATGTCTTGCCGCTCTTCTTCGCCGCGTCCATAAACTCGACGACCTTCTTCGTGTACACGCCGATCGGCTTCTCGGAGAGTACGTTCAACCCGTTCTCAAACGCGTCGATGCCGATGATCGGGTGATAGTAGTGCGGCGTCGCAATGATGATCGCGTCTACCAGCCCGCTCGTGATCAAGGCGTGCGAGTCCTCGAAATACGAGACCGGCGCGTCGCCGCAGACGCCCTTCGCCCACTCCAGACGCGCGGGCTTGATGTCGCAGACCGCGGTCAGCTCCGCTCCCGGAACCTTGCCCGCCGCCAGATTCTGTACGTGACCGGATCCCATGTTGCCGATCCCGATCACTCCAAACCGAACTTTTTCCATATCATGCTCCTTTATAAGGGGATACGGTCGCTTTCTTACAATGAAAGCCCGTTTTATTTCATAAAACCGCAAAGAATTTTACTCTGGGGAAAAGACTATGGTGCTCACCTATACTGTACAGCGGCATATATCATGCGTCGCTGCATTCCGCATTCTGAATTCTCCGAACTTCGAACTCCGAACTGCCGTAAAACGGCAACAGGTGTAATATTGAATAAGAAGGTCTGATAAACATGGCTTACAG
>JAFZPN010000112.1 GCA_017550315.1 Clostridia bacterium | reverse complement strand
GCGGCTGTTTTACTGGTTTGATGGCATCTACGGCGCCTCATCGAGGAAGATATCGTCCCGGGCAAGGAGCGCGGCGCAGTCGCGGATGCGGTTCTCCGCTATCTCCGCCTCTTCCTCGTACAGGTCCGGATCGAGGCGCGCGAGCGTTTCCCGGTCATAGACGCTGTAATTCGAGCGGATGTTGTTGTGCGGCTTCTGGTAGAAGACCTCGTCGCTGATGAAGGATCCGATTGAGACATGTGCCTGCTCGCAGACGAAGCCGTGCTCCGCGTCGAGAAGGTTCTGCCCGAACATCACGGCGCGGTCGTTGTGCAGACCGAGAAGGCAGAGCAGCGTCGGCATGACATCCATATGCCCGCCCGCGATCGGGAAGGTCTGTGTGATCCCGCTGCCCGGAATGTGGATGAGGAGCGGCACGTTGAACTGATCGAAAAGGGTATACGGCTCGCCCGTGAGGGAGGAGACCCGCTTCCCGATCGTCTCGTCCGCGCAGGGCAGGGCATAGTGATCCCCGTAGATCACGATGATCGAGTTGTCGTAGAATCCGATCTCCTTCAGCTCCTCCATGAATTCCCCGATCGCCCGGTCGTCGTAGTTCACGGCGTCCATGTAAAGTCCGAAGAGCGTCCCGACATCGGATTCCTCGAGGTCGATCTCCCGGTCCTTCGGCGGGATCGAGTAGGGATAGTGCGAGGACAGCGTGATGAAGAACGCGTAGAACGGCTCCTCATACGATGCGAGGATCTCGGCGGACTGGCGGAAGAATTCGCGGTCCGAGAGGCCCATCGGGAACATGTCCGTCTCTTTGAGGTCCTCGAGCGATATGAAATCGTCCATCCCCTGTCCCGGATACGCGAGCTCGCGGTTCCAGAAGGTCCCCGTGTATCCGTGGAACGCGCCTGCCTTGGAGTATCCGTTGTCCTTCAGGAGCGTCGGGAGGGAATAGTAATGATTCTGCGGATAGCGGACGTACGCGCCGTCGTCCTCCGGCCCGAAGAGGGAATTGTTCACGGCGAATTCCGCGTCCGCCGTGTTCGCGCCGCCGATCTGATAGTAGTAGTGATCGAAGTACAGCGTGTCCTCCCGGAGCATGCGGTTGAGGTTCGGCGTCAGCTCCTGATCGCCGTAACGCGCCCCGATGACGAAATTCTGGAGCGCCTCCACCTGTATGATGATGACATTGCGGCCTTTCGCGAGTCCCCACCAGCGGCTCCCGGACCAGTCGGGAGAAGCGTAGCGCGATTTGTCGACGACCCGCTTCGATTCGCCGGGGCCGAGGGCGTCCAGAATATCGCGCGTATGGTAGACGAAGACTTCGTTTTCCATGTATTCCGGCCGGAAGCCGTCCGTGCGGATCACGCCGACGGCGCAGACTGCGGCGAGAAGAAGTCCGCCGGCGACTGCCCAGGGACGTCCGAGCGGCTTATCGAGAAAGGCGCGGACGCGGACTGCCGGTTTTTGCAGGAAGGAATGCTCAAAGCCCTTGCGGATCAGATCGCGGTCAGCCCACGAGAGGAACCAGAGCGGCAGGTCGATGATCAGGGCGATGTGCCGCGGCTTCAGGAGCCCCATCACGGAGTCCGATACCCCGCCGATCTGCCATGCCATCGCAAGCTGCGTCGCCGACGGGAGCTTGGAGGTGTATGCCTGATAGACGGCATCGACCGAGAGAAGTGCGGAAATGAAGAAATAGAGAACATTCGCCGTCATCCGCGCACACTTTCCGGGGAAAAGGGAAGCCGCCGCCCAGACCGCCATAAGGATCCCCGTGGTCGCGAGGGAGAACGCTGCCTCAAAACCGCCGAGATGCAGGGGCGGATAGAAGAGGCGGCATTTGATATAGAGAAGCACGGCGAATACGGCGACCCGTATCAGATCGCGCCGTGCAGGCGCATTTTTCATCGGAACAACCTTCTTCGGATGGATTCAGAGAGCGTACAGACCCGGTTTCCTCTATTATAGCATATTTTCCGGATTTTGGAAAGTCCTTCGCGCTTTCCCCGCAGAAATTTCCCGAGCGGCTTTCGGATCCCCGCAGACGAAAACAACAGGGACTGCACCGGGCGTTTCCTTCTCCGTGAAGAAGACGCTCCGGACAGGTCCCTGTCGGTTGATGCGGTTCCGGGATCGCGGGATCGGATCAGGGAGGCGGAGCTCGCGTCAGCGGATCCTCCGGATCGCACGCTCCACTTCCTCTCGCTCCTCGCCCCGGACGATGCCCCACTCCTCCTTCATCAGGCGCAGGACTTCCCGGTATGCTTCGACGGCACCGGCCTTGTCGCCGCGGATCTCGCAGATATGGGCGATGCTCATCGCGCTGTCGGTGTACTTCGGAGAGGGCTGCATTTCCTGCCCCCGCCTGTACCATTCGATTGCCCGGTCGTATTCCTGCCGCTGGGTGTAGATGTCGCCGAGGGTGACGGCCCAGCACCATTCCTGACCCTCCATCGCCTCCATCCGGCGGAGCACCTCTTCCGCCTCTTCCCGCTCTCCCGCCGCCTGCGCGATGAAATACCGGTACATCGGCGCGCGGAAGGTGCTGTCGATGCGCACAAGCTTGTCGAGCCACTGACGGGCTTCGGCGAGACGCCGGTCGTCGATCAGGTTGTCGAGCAGCCACATGAGGGCGGCGCGGTTGTCCGGATGGCTCCGGCACCAATCCCCGTACCATTCGATGAGCGCGTGGTGATTGCGCACGTTCCAGTCCGGGATGTAGCTGCCCCATGCATTCGCGAGCTCCCCGACCGCCTCGCGGTCTCCGCCGGTCAGCTCGACGGCTTCCCTGCCGTGTTCCGCCGCGAGCATCCGATACTGTTCCGCCTGGTGGTTGTAAAGGATCGTCAGCAGCAGCTGCGCTTTTCCCGCGGTTTCCGGTTGTTCCGCGATCGCGCGGAGCTGTCCTTCGATCTGTCTCTCCTCCGCCTCGTCGATGAGGCCGCTGTCGTAGATGCGGTTTTCGATGCGCTCCATCTGCTGCTCCGGGGTCATGGCGAAGAGCTGGTCGATGG
>JAFZPN010000111.1 GCA_017550315.1 Clostridia bacterium | reverse complement strand
GCCGCCGCGCTCTGCCTCCCGGACGCTTATTTCGACGCGGTCCGGGCGGGCGTCATCATCTACGGGCTCCTCCCGAACGGGTCGATCGATCCGCGCTTCCGCCCGGCGATGCAGTTCGTCTCGACCGTGACGCATCTGCACACCATCGTCCCCGGCGACCGCGTGAGCTACGGTGCGACCTTCGAGGCGGAGAAGCCCATGACCGTCGCGACCGTCGCCGCGGGTTATGCGGACGGCTTCGAGCGCGCGTATGCGGGCTGCTGCGTCCGGATCGGCGACCGCATGTTCCGCCAGATCGGCCGCATCTGCATGGATCAGTTCATGGTGGACGTCACCCCGGACGAAGGGGAGGAATGCCCCGTCCGCGTCGGCGATCCCGTCATCCTCTTCGGCGGCGACGACGGCCTCATGACCGATACCCTCGCCCGCCTCGCCGGCACCATCAATTACGAAGTCGTCTGCAAGGTCTCCAAACGCGTGCCGAGGGTGGTACTGTAAAGAGAACGGGGAAGGGAACCGTGTCAGGCCAACCCCGCCCCGCCGTCAAAAACGCTTATGAACATAAAACTCTCCCTCCTCCAGATCTCCCCGGCAGGCACCCTTGCCAAAAACCTCGCCAAAGCCGTCGCCGCGTGCCGGGAGGCAAAACGGCAGGGCGCGGACATTGCGCTGCTGCCCGAGATGTATTCGATGGGCTACGACATCTACGGCCGCGATCCGGCGGACTGGCTGGCAGAGGCGATCCCCGCCTCCTCGGAATACGTGCAGTCGCTGGCCGCCCTCGCCGCAGAACTCGGCATGGCCGTCGGCGTCACGCTTTTGGAGGCGTACGATCCCGCGCCGCGCAATACGCTCCTCCTCTTCGACCGGCACGGAAAGCGGGTCCTGTCCTATGCGAAGGTCCACACCTGCGCGTTCGGCCCGGAGAGCGCCCTCACCCCCGGCGAGGATTTCCCGGTGGCGTCCCTTGACTTGGCGTCCGGTCCGGTGGCAGTCGGCGCGATGATCTGCTACGACCGCGAGTTCCCGGAATCCGCGCGCATCCTCATGCTGAAGGGCGCGGAGCTCATCCTCGTCCCGAACGCCTGCCCCATGGAGCAGAACCGCCTCTCCCAGCTCCGCGGCCGGGCCTTTGAGAACATGCTCGCCGTCGCGACGTGCAATTACCCCGAGGGCGTCCCGGACTGCAACGGGCATTCCTCGGTTTTCGACGGGGTCGCGTATTTCCGCGGCTTTCCCGGCTCGCGGGACACCTGCGTCCTCGAAGCGGGCGGCGGAGAAGGCGTCTGGACGGCGGAGATCGACCTCGCCATGCTCCGCGAATACCGCGCGTCGGAAAATCAGGCGAACACCTATCGGCGGCCGGAGAGGTACGGTCTGCTGACCGAGCGGGTCGACGTCCCGGTCTTTCGCCGAAGGAAAACGTGAAGCGCCCCGATTCCCGGATGAAAATAACGACCGTGAAGCGGTACAAGTCCCGTGCCGCCGCACGATCGTTTTCTTTTGCCGGGTCTTTTGGTTTCTTCCGCAACACAAACTTTTTGAATCATCACAAACAATCTCCCCGCATCCCCTTGACTTTTGGTTGTTTTCGATGTATAATAGACCATCACCTTCCACACATCAGCGAGGTTTTCACGATGAAAAAACGCATGTTCAGTCTCCTGCTCGCGGCGCTGTTCTGTCTCTCCGTCTTCGTCTCCTGCTCCGAGAGCAAGACCAACACGGACGAGCCCGCGCCCGCTCAGACCGCCGATACGCCCGCCGCCGCGGAGGATACGCCCGTCGAGGACGACGAGACCGCGGAGCTGCAGCCCGACATCCCCGCCCTCGATTTCGGCGGCGCGGACTTCGTCGTCTGCACGTCCGGCGCGAACGACGACAACGGCAAGGACTGGGTCACCTACGACGTCTACGTCGAGGAGCTCAACGGCGAGGTCATCAACGACGCCGTCTTCGAGCGCAATTTGTACCTGAACGAGACGTACAACATCAGCTTCCGCGCCGAAGTGACGTCGAGCAACGTCCATGGCTCCCTGCAGTCCGACGTCAAGGCCGGAGGCGGCACCTACGACGCGGGCTTCACCGGCATCATGCGCGGCCAGACCCTCGGCACGCAGGGCATCACCCACAACATGTTCACCGTCCCGTACATCGATCTCTCGAAGCCGTGGTGGGACCACCGCCTGACCGAGGACTGCACGCTGCTCGGCGATGTGTATCTCGGGACCGGCGACATCACGGTCATCGACAACGACGCGACGTGGATCCTCATGTTCAACAAGCAGATGCGCGAGGACCTGCAGCTCGAGGACATCAACACGCTCGTCCGCGAGGACCGCAGGTACTACGACACCCTCTATGAGATGCTCCAGACCGCGACGCGCGACACGGACGGCAACGGCAAGCTCCAGCCGAAGGTCGACACGTTCGGGTTTGTCACGACGGCGAATACCTGCTACGGTCTGCTCTACGCGTCCGGCGAGCAGATGGCGCCGAAGAACGAGGAGGGCATCCCGACCCTGATCGAAAACATCGACCGCTTCACCGCGGTGGTGGAGAAGGCCGGCATGATCCTCGGCAACCTCGACCACGTCTTCGTCGCGGACCGCACGGGCTACGGCACGGACGATCTGCGCTACATCTTCGAGGAAGGCCGCGCGCTCTTCTACGGCGAGGTCGCGCAGTGCATCACGCGCATGCGGAACAGCGAAACGGACTTCGGCGTCATCCCGTGGCCGAAATTCGACGAGGCGCAGAAGGGCTTCTATAACTTCGTGCACAACACCGCGGCCAAGGCGATCGTCCTCCCCGTGACGTGCGATCCGGAGAAGTCCGGCGCGATCGTCGAGGCGATGGCGGCCAAGTCCATGTACACCCTCACCCCGGCGTACTACGACACGGCGCTGACCTACAAGTACATGCGCGACGAGGAATCGGCGGAGATGATGAACATCATCCTCGCGTCCCGCTGCTATGACCCGGCGTACATCAACGACTGGGGCGGCTTCGCGGGACAGATCCACGGCGTCATCTACAACGGCGGCACGAATCTCGCGTCGAAGTGGAACGGCACCGCGAAGGTCTTCAACAAGATGCGCGACAAATCCCTCGACAAGCTCGCCGAGATCCAGGCGGAGCGCGGGGGCTGATCGGGGTCGGAACGGGTCCCGAAGACTCGAGGAAAACAACAGCGGTCGTACAACTGGTTCAGCCAGCGGTACGGCCGCTTTTTTGTGAACGCCGGCTCGTTCTCCGCGGGATCGGGGCCGTCCGGTTTTTCATTGCCGAACGGCCGGCGTTTCCCGTGGGATCCGATCATTTCTGGGAGACGGTGAACAGGGAATAGAAGTAGCCCTTTTGGTCCATGAGCGCTTCGAAGGTCCCCTGCTCCGAGACCTCGCCGTTTTTCAGCGCGAACAGGCCGGTGCAGCGGCGGAGGATGTTTTCGTCCAGGTCATGGGTGACGATGACGCGCGTGTAGCCGTCCAGGTTCAGGATGGCATCCAGCACCTCGAAGGAGGTCTCGGCGTCCAGGGAGGCCGTGGCCTCGTCCACAAAGAGCACAGGAGTCTTGCGCAGCAGGGCCCGGGCAATGGAGATCCGCTGCCGCTCGCCGCCGGAGAGGCCGGAGCCGTTTTCGCCGCAGAGATAGTCCGCGCCTTTTTCATCGATGAGCTTTTTCAGCCCGGACAGCCGCACGGCGCGGTCGATCTCTTCCTCCGGGAACTGGGAAAACATGGTGATGTT
>JAFZPN010000110.1 GCA_017550315.1 Clostridia bacterium | reverse complement strand
TCCATCATCAAGGAGGGGCATATCTGCGTCTACCGGCAGGACTTCAATTTCGATCCGAAGCCTTGCTGGCTGCTCGCGGAGTCGGAGGACCGGATCGGCGCCGTTGAAAATCTGCATGTGCAGGGCTATCTCGCCTACTGGGACGCCCTGATCGACCGCAATCCCGGGCTCTGGATCGATTCCTGCGCGTCCGGCGGACGAAGGAACGATCTCGAAACGATGCGCCGCGCGGTCCCGCTCCACTACACGGACGTCGGTTACGGCGAGCACATGATCAAGCAGAAGCAGCACCGCGAGCTCTTCGAGTGGATCCCGTATTTCCGCGCGCACAACATGTCGTGGGACCGCGAATATGTCGAAAAGACGCTCGGGCGGACGTGGACCGAGAACGACGCCTTCTCCTTCCAGGGGGCGATGGCGCCCGCGGTGACGTACATGACGTGGTGGGATACGGACGACGAGCAGTACGCCCGCACCATAGCCGGGGAGAGGATCTGGCGGCGGGCGGCAGAGATGATGCTCCGGGGCGACTACGAGCCGCTGACGGAATGCCGCAAGGATCCCGGCGACTGGTACGCGATGCGCTTTGACTGCGGGGACGAGGGCTTCGTGCAATTCCTGCGCAACCGCGCGGCCGAGGACGAGAGCCTGACGGTTCCCTTCCGGGCACAGTGCGGCATGACCTATGTCTTTGAGAACTCCTCGGACGGCACGGTCTTTGAAAAATCCGCCGAGGAGCTGACGAAGGACGGCCTGACCTGTGCGCTGCCGAAGCGGACGGGCGTCGTGTTGTTCTACCGCGTGAAATAAACGGAGGGGGCGATTCTCATGCCGAAGATCTTTGAAGAGTGCGGCGCGTTCGGATGCACGCCGATCCCCGCATCGGAATTCAAGCCTTTCATCAATCCCGCCATGATCCATGCGCCGGACGCCGTGGCCGCTGCCATGGATCTGCTCGGGAAGCCCGTTCCCGCCCTGCCCGCGTCGCTTTACAGGGAGTATTACCGCACGGGCAACCGCTCGCATTACGAGGGACCGTACTTCGCGCGGCGCAACGCAATCCAGACTTTGCTCATGGCCGAGCTGACCGAGCGGCGCGGCCGCTTCACCGATCTTCTCGTCGACTATCTCTGGGCAGTATGCGAGGAATCGACGTGGGTGATCCCCGCGCACAACAGCCCGTCGCACGGAAATCCGATCAACTGTCTGCCCGACGCCTTCGATCTTTCTCCCGAGGACGACATGCGGCACATCGATCTTTTCTCGGCGGCGACCGGCGCGATGATGGCGTGGGTCTGGACGCTCGGCGGAGAGATCCTCGATCCCGTGACGCCGGTGATCCGCCGCCGCATCCTCGATCTGATCCGCGCGCGCATCCTGCATCCGTATTACACGGTGACGGGCGGCGCGAACTGGTGGATGGGCGACCGGGGTGAGGTCCTCAACAACTGGACGCCGTGGATCGTCTCGAACGTTCTCACCGCCGTGATGCTCTGCGAAGGGGACGATGAGCGGCGCGCATGGGCGATCGACCGCTCGATGACCCTGCTCGACCGCTTCACCCGGACCTATCCGGAGGACGGCGGCTGCGACGAGGGTCCGGGCTACTGGGGCGTGGCCGGGGCGTCGTACTTCGACTGCGCGGAGATCCTGCGGGACATGGGCGCCTGCGACGTGACCGGGCATCCGTTCGTCGCGAAGATGTGCGGGTACATCGCCGACTTCCGGCTCGCGGGACGGGTCTGGGCGAACTTCGCCGACGCGTCGCACTATGCTGGGGCGGATCCGATGCTCGCCGCGCGCATGGGACGGGAGACGGGCCTCGCGAAGCTGACGGCCTATGCCGCACAAAAGGGACCGGGTGCGTTCCACCGCTTCCAGCCGGGCTCGACGATGTACCGCGCGCTGCGCAATCTGCTCGAAGAGGTTCCCGCGGATCCCGGCGAAGTACCCGGGGAGGACGGCGTGTTTTATCCGTCCCTCGGCGTGATGATCGCGAAGGATCCCGGAACCGACATGGCTCTTGCGGCAAAGGGCGGACACAACGCCGAAAGCCACAATCACAACGACGTCGGTTCCTTCATGCTGTTCCGCGGCAAGACGCCCATCTTCCTCGATCCGGGCGTCGAGACCTACTCGAAGGACACCTTCTCGTCGAAGCGCTACACCCTCTGGACGATGCGCTCGCTGTATCACAATCTCCCGGCATTGAGCGGCGTCGAGCAGAAGCCGGGCGGGGAGTACCGGGCCGAGATCCTCTCCTGCCGGGACCGGGTGCTCGAAACCGAGCTGAAGGACGCCTATCCCGCCGAGGCCGGGGTCGCCTCGTTCCGGCGGCGCGCGGGATTCGACGGCGGCGGTTTCTTCTGCGAGGACCGGATCGTCTTCCGGGAATCCGGGCGGGCGGACTTCACGCTGATGTGCCGCGAGATGCCGTTATTTGAGGACTCCCTCTTCCGGCTCGAGGAGGCGGGCGTCACGGTACAGTTCGATCCGTCGCTCACACCGGCCTTCGACGCTGTCCCGCTCGAAGACAAGCTCCAGCGCGAATGGAACACCGATGCCCTCGCGCGCGTGCGGCTGTGCTCCGGGGAATTCCGGGAGAAGACGTTCACCGTGCGGGTGAGGGTGTGAGGATCAAACCCATGAGAGGCCGTTTCCGGATTCCGGAGCGGCCTTTTTTTGCGTTCCTTGCCCTCTCCGCATTGACTTTGCGCCGGATTTGTGCTATAATTTCTTTATGTGAATTCTGATCCGTTATCCGGAGGTTTCCCGTATGAAAAATTCCGTCAAAACCGCGATTTGCCTCGCTCTTGCCGCGCTGATGCTGCTCTCGGTATCCGCCTGCGCGAAGAACGACGGCGGCGCGACGACTTCCTCTTCTCCCGCTGCCGAGGCGAAGGAGCCCGTCAACCTCGACGCCCTCATCGTCGGCCTGACGACGCAGTATGAAATGACCGACGGCTTCGTTTTCTCGTCCTCCTCCACCGAGCTCGGCGAATACCTCGACGACGACCTGATCCAGTCCTATTACGGCGACGCGTCCGTCAAGCCCGATTTCGGTAAGATCTCGGAATACTGCGTGTACATCGACGAGAGCAGCCCGTACATCCTCACCGACGTCGGCGCGTTCCGCCTCACCGATCCCTCCTATGCGGAGACGCTTATGCAGTTCATCCAGGGCCGGATCGACGTGCGGATCGAAAACGGCGCGCGCTATCCCGACATCGACGTGGCGACGCTCAAGAAGGCAGTCGTCGCGAAGGCCGGGGACGTGGTGTACTACGCCGTCGGGTACGATTCCGCCGCTCTTGCCGCCGCGCTGAAGGACGCCCTCTCATAAGCGATGGTCTTCTCCTCCTTACTCTTCCTCTTCGCGTTTCTTCCGCTGACGATCGCGCTGTACTACCTGGTCCCCCATAACAAGTGGCGGAACTGGGTCCTCTTCGTCGTCAGCCTGCTCTTTTACGGGTGGGGAGAACCGGTCTACATCCTCGTCATGCTGGCCTCGATCGCCGCGGCTTACGGATTCGGCTTTCTCGTCGCGAAATACCGGGAGACGAACGTCCGGCGCGCGCGGATCTGGATGACGGTCTCGCTGTGCACGAACCTCTCCGCCCTGCTCTTCTTCAAGTACGCGAATTTCTTCATCGCGAACCTGCGGCTGATCCCGCTTTTATCGGAAAAGCTCGCGCCGATCGAAGGGCTGACGCTCCCCATCGGGATCTCGTTCTATACGTTCCAGATCATGTCCTACACGATCGATCTCTACCGCGGGCAGACGGACGTGCAGCGGAATTTCATCGCGTTCGGCACCTATGTCACCCTCTTCCCGCAGCTCATCGCCGGCCCCATCGTGCGCTACCGCGACGTCGACGATCAGCTCACGGGACGACGGGAAACGCTCGATCTCTTTGCGAGCGGCGCGCGGCGGTTCATCCTCGGCCTTGCGAAGAAGATCCTGCTCGGCGACGCGGCGTCCCGTGTGTACGAATACGCGAAGGCCTCGGCGGAATTCAATGCGACCGCTCTCGGCGCGTGGATGGTGATGATCTTCTACACGCTGCACATCTATTACGATTTCGCTGGATACTCCGACATGGCAATAGGGCTCGGGCGGATGTTCGGGTTCCGGTTTCTCGAAAACTTCGACTATCCCTATATCGCGAAGAGCATCACGGAGTTCTGGCGGCGCTGGCACATGTCGCTCAGCACGTGGTTCAAGGAATACGTCTACATCCCGCTCGGCGGCAACCGGGTGGGAAGGCTGAAGCAGTACCGCAACATCGCCGTCGTCTGGTTCCTCACGGGCTTCTGGCACGGCGCGAACTGGAACTACCTCCTCTGGGGCGCGTATTTCGGGATCTTCCTGATGATCGAAAAGGGATTTCTCTACAAGAAGCTCGAAAAGCTCCCGGCAATTGTCGGACATCTCTATGCGCTTCTGTTGATCGGCTTCGGCTGGATCATCTTCTCGTACACGGACATTGCGGCAGGCTGGCGCTGCTTCCTCGCGCTCTTCGGCGTGGGGACGACCGGCTTCTCCTCGCCCGTCATCCGGTATGAATTCCTGCACGCCCTGCCGCTTCTCGTGATCGCCTGCATCGGCGCGACGCCGTATCCGAAGCGGATCTGGGACCGTCTCGGCGAACACGACTGGATCTCGTGCGGATCGATCACGCCGTACGGGGAGGAGCGCCCGATCACGGAAGACGGGCTGGTCCTCTCGAAGCGTGGCAAGGTCGTCGCCGTTCTCACGACGGTGGGATGCGTGCTCTGCTTCGTCCTCTGCGTCGCGTACCTCGTCGACTCGACGTTCTCGCCGTTTTTGTACTTTATCTTCTGACAGAATACGATCAACATGAAAAAAGCCATCAATCTCGTGACGGCGGTGTGCTTCCTCACCCTCGTCTTCGCGTTCACATTGGCGTTCTGGATCCTCCCGGACACAGCGTTCTCCGAGGAGGAAAACCGCTCGCTCGCGCAGTTCCCGGAATTCACCTTCTCTTCCCTCGCCGACGGGACCTTCTCGTCCGAGATGACCGACTTCTTTGCCGATCAGTTCCCCGCGCGGGACTTTCTCGTCGGGATCAAGGCCCTGTCGGAGACCGCCCTCTGCCGCGGAGAGAACAACGGCGTCCTGCGGGGCGAGAACGGACAGCTCGCCGTGCGCAAGTTCCGCGTCTATAAGAGCCTCCTGCACCAGACCGCCGACATAGACTATTACTACCGGGACAACGTGGCGCTCTCCCTCGACGCCCTGAACGCCTATGCCGCGTCCGAGACCCGTCCCCTCGTCACGCTCCTGCCGCCGCGTTCGGTCGACGTCGCCGCGTCCGCCTTCTCCTATCCCACAGAGATCTCGGACGAACTCCACAGCCAGATCGCCGAGACGCTCTCTCCCGACACCGGATACATCGATCTTCTCCCGCTGATGCGGGAACGCTATGACGCCGGGGACTACGTCTATTTCCGCACCGACCACCACTGGACTCCCGAAGGCGCGTATCTCGCGTACCGGGAGATCATGAAGGGCTTTGATTTAGAGGAGGAGATCCTTCCCCTCGAAGCCTTCACCGTCGAGGAAATCCCCGGTTTCCGCGGCACGACCTGGTCGAAAGCCGGTTACAAATTCGTCGGCCCCGATACGATCCGCTATCTCTCCCCGGGCAACGAGGACGAGTTCGAGACGACCTGCCTGTCCGTGAAGATGGTCAAGGACGAGAACGGCAAGCCGCAGAAGGTCAAGGAAGTCTACAAGTCCTTCACCGGCTGGCTCAACCGCGACTACTTCACGGCAAAGGACAAGTACGCCGCCTTCCTCGATGGGACACACAACGAACAGCTCGTCACGAAGAAAACGGCGGACGTGACACGCGAGCGGCTCCTCGTCATGAAGGATTCCTTCGCCAATTCTCTCGTTCCCTATCTCGCCGAGCACTTTGATCTCGTGATCGCCAACCTCACGGGCGGCACGGCAAACGCGTCGGAGCTCGCCGAGGAATACGAATGCACGCGCGTCCTCGTCGTCTACAACTGGGAAAATCTCATCACCGCGGCCAGTCTCGCGGCAATCAAATAAGCTCTTCCGTCCAAAAAGAAAAAAGAACCAACGAAACAAAACACCCTGACTCCGGAGGCATTCCATGAATCACAACCATCGCATCCCCGCGCTCCTTTTGGCCCTCGTTCTGCTTCTCCCCTCGCTCGCGGCCTGCAAAAAGAGCGGCATTTCCGTCAACCAAGCCAGCGCGCTCATGAACGAGCTCGATTCGTCCGGCGCGATCAACATCGAAGAAGTCAAAGCGGAACAGGAGGCTCTCGCCGCGGAAGCCGCCGCCAAGAAAGCCGAGGAAGAAGCGGCGAAGGCGGCAGCGCGGGAAGCGGCAAAGGCGGCCCTGAACAATCCGGCCTCCGGCTCCACCTCCTCGACGCCGGCAGCCGCACAGCCCGCCGAGCCCGCGGAACCGGTCGAACTCAAGATCGACACGCCGGTCGAAGCCGTACCGCTTGAAAACCCCGATCTCTATTCCGCGCCGGCGTTTGTCCCTGAGGTCTATGATCCCGCCGACACGCGCGCGTTCAAGATCCTCGGCTCCGCCTATTCCGACGGCGACTGGGCGGTGGTCTACGGCGAATGCCCGGTCGGACTCTACGTCACGGCGAAGACCTCGGACGGCGAATACGGCGTGCAGAGCGAGGGCGGCTGCTTCGCGCTCCGCATGTACAGCCCGAAGGCCCATGCGAACGCCGAATTCACGCTGTCATACAACGGAGAGCAGATCGGCGATCCCATCTCCGCGGACGTCTCGATCATCCTCTCCTCGTTTGAGGACGATCCGAGCTGGGGCGTCTGGATCGGCTACGGCAACCAGGGCTTCTATCAGAAGATGATCCCGGACTATACGCACACGAACCTTCTGTCCGACACGGTGAAGGAAAACCTCAAGACGCGCGTGGCGGGCCGTGTGGAGAAGCTCGCCCAGACCGGCGACGGCTGCGAGCTCATCTATCTGCTCATTCCGGCGTCCATGACGGTCTATCCGGAGCTCGTTCCCGAATCCGTGCAGCAGGGCGAGGGTGAGAGCCGCTTCGATCAGCTCAAATCCGTTCTGACGGAGGCCGGCGCAACGGTCATCGATGCGCGCGAATCCTTCGCCGAGCACAAGAACGACGCCCTGCCGCTCTACTTCGACTATGACAGCCACTGGACGGATTACGGCGCCTACATCGCCTCTGTCCAGCTCTACGACTACATCTCCGACCGCTATCCGGCGGCAAAGCCCCGTCAGTTCAATGAATTCACCTGGGACTGGAGCTACTTCACGCGCGGCGACATGCCCTACTACTTCGACGTCGACCGCGGCGGGCTGGTGTACGAATACAACTTCATCCGGAACATGAACTTCGAGGTCGCGGACGTCCTCAAGAACTTCAAGCGGTTTAAGGTCGACGATTCGATCACCTACTCCGCCTACGTGAGCGAAGTTTCCGAAGGCCATACCTACGACACGAAGCGGCCCGATCTGCCCGACATCTACGTCTTCCGCAACTCGTACAGCGCGGCGATCTTCGATCTCTTGATCGAGCGCAGCGACCGCGCGGTCTTCAACACGATGTTCACCTACACGTACAACTATGCGCAGATCAAGTCCGCCGATCCGGACTACGTGATCTACGTCGTGTCCGAGTGGGATTTCGGCTACATCATCGACAACTGATAAGAGGTACAATATGCCCAGAACGATCACCGTGCGCGGAACGGGAAAGATCTCCGCGAAACCCGATCAGATTTCCGTCTCCCTGACCGTGGAGGCGAAGGATCCCGATTACGCCGCCGCGATGGAAAAGGCCGACCGGGACGCCGACGCGATCTCCCGGGCCGTCCGGGAAGCCGGGATCGAGGACGACGCGCTCCGCATGGCGAACTTCAACGTCCGCGCAGATTACGAGAGCGTCCACGACGAGCACGGCAACTGGAAGAACGTCTTCGCGGGCTATGCCGTCACGCGGACGTACGCCCTTCTCTTCCCGCTCGACGCCGACGTGCTCTGCGCGCTGCTCGGGGGTATCGGCGCGTCGGAGGCGTCCCCGCAGCTGTCTGTTTCGTTCGTGCTGTCCGATCCGGAGAAGGCCAAGCGCGACGCGCTCGAGGATGCCGTCCGGGACGCGCGCGAAAAGGCGGAGCTCCTGGCCCGGGCGTCCGGCTGCGAGCTCGGGACGCTGCTCTCGGTCGAATACAGCGTCGCGCACCGGGACACGGTCTCGGCGACGTCGTTTGCCGCGGATGAGGCGGCGATGCCCCGGATGGCGAAGGGCGCGTTCCGCATGAACGCCGCGCCGCAGGACATCGAGATCGCCGACAACGCTGTCTTCACCTGGGAGATCCGGTAAATCCAAGCAAAACAAAAAGCCCTTTCGCGAGGGCTTTTTTGCTTGCTTATCTATGATTTCTTTTCGATCCAGAGCCGGACGCCGGTGCGGAGCCGCTCCATCCCGTCTTGCAGGAGGGCGGGCGGGCAGGCGGCGTTGAGGCGGACGAAGCGATCGCCGTCGCCGCGGTACTGCGTCCCCGCGCTGAGCCAGAGTCCCGTCTTCTCGCGCAGGAACCGGCAGAACGCCGCGGAATCCTCTTCTCCGAGGATTTTCTCGAGCGAGATCCAGATGAGATACGTCGCGTCCGCCGGGACGACTTCGATCTCCGGGATCTGCTCCGCGGCGAAGCGCTCGACGGTTTCGCGGTTCGAGAAGACGGTCCGGTTCATCGCATCGAGCCATTCCCCGCCCTCCCTGAACGCGGCGACGGCGACCGGGACGGCAAAGACGTTCGGCTCCCCGACCTCGTCGGTGTTGAGGCCGCGCCACATCTTATGCCGCAGGATCGGATCGGCGCACACGACGGCGGCAGTCTGGATCCCGGCGCAGTTGAAGGCTTTCGTCGGCGCGAGGCAGGTGACGGTGATCCGCGTGTTGACCTCGTTGACCGACGCGAACGGCACGTAGGATTTGCCCGGCCGTGCGATGTCGCAGTGGATCTCGTCGGAGATGACCGTCACGCCGTGCTTGGCACAGAGCGCGCCGACCATCGCGAGGGTCTCGCGGTCCCAGATCTTCCCGACCGGGTTGTGCGGATTGCAGAAGAGGAAGAGACTCGTCTGCGGATCCGCGAGAGCCTCTTCGAGCAGATCAAAATCGATCCGGTACGCGATCTTGTCGTCGGGGGTGCGGAGTTTTGCGAGCGGGACCTCGACGGGGACGCGGCCGTTGTTCAGAATGCTGTTGAAGAAGATGTTATAAACCGGGGTGAGGAGCGCGACCTTTTCCGCGGGGGTCGTGAGCTTGCGGACGGCGGAGGAGATCGCGGGGATGACGCCGGTCGCATAGACGAGCCACGCGGGATCGATCTCCCAGTTGTGACGGTCCCGCCACCAGCCGGCGTACGCCGCGCGCCATGCGTCGTCCGTGTCGGTGTAGCCGTAGATGCCGTGTTCGGCGATCTTCGCGACGGCCTCCCGGATGGCGGGGGCGGTCTGAAAATCCATGTCAGCGACCCACATGGGCAGCTCGCCGTCCTTCACGTCCCACTTGATCGAGCCGGTGCCGCGCCGCTCGACGATGCTGTCAAAATCAAAAGTCATGGGCGGATTTCCTCTCCTTTTACGAGAATATTCGTTTTATCGGGATCGATGCGGGCGGGATCGCGCGTCAGCTCCCCGATCTCGTCGGCGCGGATGACGCCGGAGGAGGGGTTGAATACGCTGTCCACGCGGCCTTTTATCTCGGCGTCGACCGAGGAATACTCGAACGCGAGGGTCGTGTCGAGGGTTCTGCAGTCCTTCATGACGAGGTTTTCGAGGTAGCACATGCCCTGGAGGCTCTCGATCGTGCAGCCGATCAGGGTGATGTTCTTCGAGTTCCAGCCGAGGTATTCGCCCGAGATCAGGGAATCGATCACGGTGATGTTCTCGGCGTTCCAGAAGGCGTCCTTCGAGAGCAGGGTCGAATTTTTGACGGTGACGTTTCTTGCGCCGTCGAAGCCGTAGTTGCCGTAGAGCGTGAGGCCGTCGATCTCGATGTCCTCGGCATTCATCGCGAAGTAGTCGCCCTTGGCCGTGACGTCCTTCATTTTTACGCCGCGGCAGGACCAGAGCGTCTCGGCGGCATTCGCGAAGGTGACGCGGGTGAGCGAGAGATCATGGCAGCGGCGGAAGTTCTTCGGCGCCTCGATCGCGCAGTCCTCGAGGGCGATGCGCTCGGAATACCAGACGCCCGCGCGGGCCATCTCAAACCACGTGCACTTCTTCGCCGTGACGTCCTTCGCGTACCAAAGGGGATATTTCCACTTGAACATGCACCCCGTGAGGTCGATGTCGCGGCTCTCCTTCAGAGGGGATTCTCCGTCGTAGAAGATCGTATCGACGACGGTACAGTGTTCTGCGCCGAACATGGCGCGCTCGCCGGCAAGCATTTTCTGCCGCACAAGGGTTCTCTCGGACATGGCGCGGTCCTCACTTCAAAGAGACTTCGGGTCGGATCCCGGACTTTTGCCTCATTATACCACGCAAATTATGAAAATGCAAGCGGAATATTTTAAAAATTTGCCCCCACGGTTGTGCTTGTAATGCGGGGCGGTTTGTGGTACAATACAGAAAACGGGAAGCATAAAGGAACCGATCATGGACCATTTTCTCCTTGTGGACGGACACAATCTCCTCTTCCGGATGTTCTACGGGATGCCGGATCATTTCCGGACGCCGTCGGGCGTGCGCTACAACGCCGTCTACGGATTCGGAAACGCGCTCGCGGGCGTGATTGCCGATCTCGGACCGACGCACGCGCTTGTCCTCTTCGACACGGAGGAATGCGGGGAGAGGCGCAAGCTGGACGCGGAATACAAGGCGAACCGCCCGGATTACTCCGAAATGGACGAGGACGAGCTGCCCTTTTCGCAGATCCCGGCGATCTGTTCCCTCCTCGACGCCTGCGGGATCCCCCATGCGGAGGCGCGGGGCTGCGAGGCGGACGACCTCATCGCGTCCTATGCGCTCGCGGAGTCCGGAGAAAAGCACGTGACGATCCTCTCGACGGACCGGGACTACTGGCAGCTCATCGGGCGGCGCATTTCGGTCGCGATCTACCAGCACGGCGTGACCTCGGTCGTGAATCCGACGGCGGTGAAAGCGAAGTTCGGCGTGACGCCGGAGCAGTTCGCGGACTGGAAATGCCTCGTCGGCGACGCGTCCGACAACATCGCGGGGGTGCCGGGCGTCGGACCGAAGACGGCGGCGGAGCTGCTCACGGCATTCGGATCCGTCGAAGGCATCTACGAACACCTCGACGAGGTGAAGCGGGCGCGCATCCGGGAGAGCCTCGACGCCTCGCGGGATCGCATCGCCTTAAACCGGCGGCTGATCGCGCTCTCCGGCGGCCATCCCCTGCCCGTCGGGACCGAAGCCTGCCTTCTCACGGCGCGCTTTCCGCGGAGCATCCTCGCCCTCGCGCGGGAATGCGCCGAGCGTCATGCGACGGTTGAAGGATAATAATAAAATATTCACCTGTTATAGAGCAATTGCCTTTCCGCAATTGCTTTTCTTTTGTCCGATAAACCCAAAGGAATTATGGAGAGTCTTTTGCGCGGATGTGTCCAACTCCCGGGAGATTCCCTCCATTTTTTTGCAAAAAATTGATTGACAACGCTGTTCAAAAATGATATAATGGTCACGTTATGACGGAGAAGCTCCGATCATACCGCCGGGGCGCGAGAACGTTCCGGGAAAAATTCATCATGGAGGTATTTTTCATGAAAAAACTCCTTGCGGTACTGCTTGCCGTATCGATGGTAGCGATGCTGGCCGTCGGCGCGAGCGCGGGTATCTTCGAGTACGACGAGTCCGACGGTGACTACTGGGATCTGGTTCTCAACGTTCTCGATCAGGAATCCGACGAGTACATCCTCGTGACGCAGGACGGAACCCTCGCGGGCGCGTTCGGTGACCCGAGCGGCTTCGACGGCTCCGACTACAACCAGATCGAATGGATGAAGCCCGGCTGGTATGAGTGCGCATGGGCTGACACCGCCGATTCCGCCGATGTCGATCTGTCCAACGTCAAGGGCATGGTCGCCATCTGCCTGCGCGGCAACATCACGTTCGACCAGAAGTGCCTGAACGTCATGGAAGCCGGCGCGATTGCCGCTTTCATCTGCGACAACTACAACTCCGCGACCCTGAGCGACCCCGACACCAACGAACTTGACGGTTACGACACGGTCACCATGACCCAGTACAACGTCCAGGTTCCGAACGCCTTCCTGACGCCGGATATCGGCACAAAGCTGATCTGCGAAACCACCGGCCTGACCTATGCGGAAGTCATTCCCGAAATGCAAAAAGTCGGCGCAGGTGAGGTCACCTTCACCGGTATTCCCGCCAAGTCCACCACTTACGTCTTCCTCGGCACCTTCAAGGATTACCAGGAAATCGGCGAGTTCTCCACGGACAAGCTCGTTGACGTCAACAGCCCGTACAAGGACGGCAACGGCATCACCGGCGAACTCCCGCCTCCGGCCGAAATCGAAGTCGACGCGCTCGAGATTCCGGCTGACGCTGCGAAGATCGCGAACGACGGCAACTCCTATGACGACGTGACCGCAGCCGCGAAGGCCATCGGCTCCAAACCGATCAAGTCCTATACGTTCATGGACGGCTCCGCGGGCAACGGCGGCGAAGGTCCCGAAAACCTCTGGGACGACGACACCACCACGAAGTTCTGCACCTCTTCCTTCCCGACCATCTCCACCGCCAAAACCGATGAGGCTTATTCCATCAACGGTATCATCATGGCGACGGCGAACGACAACTCCTCCTACAACGGAAGAAGCCCGAACGAATGGGCGATCTTCGGTTCCAAGGACGGCGAAAACTGGGATGTGATCGCGGTCGGCGACGACACCTTCTTCGAGGAGACCGACTACACCTACTATGCGGCGAAGATCGATCCCACCGAAGCCTACAACTTCTTCCAGTTCCAGGGCACCGGCGCGGCTTCCGGCACCTTCCAGGTTTCCGAACTCGTTCTCTGCTCCGCTGACGCGCCTTCCTATCCGGCATCCGGTCAGGACGGCAACATCATGATCGGCACGGTCATCGGCAACGAAACCGGCTGGGACGGCACCACCGGCTCCGGCGCGGCTTCCGCGTTCGACGGCAAGGCAAACACCTTCTTTGACCCGCTCGGACAGGGCGACGGCTACTGCGGTATGCAGATGAGCGAGCCCTACATCCTTGAAAAGGTTGCGATCCTGTCCCGTCACGTCGACACCGATTACAACTCCCGCTTCAAGGGCGCGCAGATCCAGGGCTCCAACGACGGTGAAAACTGGACGTCTCTCTGGCAGTCCGACACCACCGGCACGGCTCCCGAATACTACATCGTGACCGAATTCGAGAACAACACCGGCTACACCATGTTCCGTTACTTCAACGATGCGGACCACGGCGACGTCGCGGAAGTTGAATTCTACGGCAAGGCCGGTCAGGTTGAAGCTCCGGCAGCGGAAGAACCCAAGGCCGAGGAACCCACCACGACCGTGGAAGAAGCCGTTGAAGAAGTGGCTCAGAATGTCGAAGAAGCTGTCGGCGACGCGGCTGAGGCTGTCGGCGATGCGGTTTCCGAAGCGGCGAACGACGTTCAGAACGCGGCCAACGAAGTGATCAGCAACGCGAAGAGCGGCTGCGGCTCCATGATCGGCGGCGGCTTCATCGTGCTCGTCACGGTGCTCGGCTCCGCGTGGATCGCGAAGAGAAAATAAGCGGTTGACTGCTCGATAAGAAAGGGAGAGGCGATGCCTCTCCTTTTCTCGTCGCTGACATCGCGAATGGGGGAACGGATTGCCACGTCGCAGGTCTTGGGACCTGCTCCTCGCAATGACACATTTTGTGCGGCGGTAAGCCTGTTCGTTCTGCGGATTCGTCTGCGTTCCGGCGCATCGGCTGAAACGCATGACAGACTATTTTTCCAAAAACCCTTGACTTTTTCGCGAAAATGGGTTATACTGTCCATACCTAAATAGTTTTCGCGGCGCCGACGAAAAATAACCGCACTGCGCATCGACCAAAGAGAGCCGGGGGGCTGGGATCCGGCGTCGATGTGTGCGGGTTCCGCTTTCCGAGCCGCGTGGGCCTGCGTCCCGTATCGCGCAAGAGGCTGTTTATCAGTAAAATTGGGTGGCACCGCGAAGTTTTCGTCCCATGTCAGGGCGGAGACTTTTTTTGTCCCCCGCAATATCATAGAGGAGTGAAATCATGCTCGACATCAAGTTCGTACGCGAAAATCCCGAAATCGTCAAACAGAATATCCGGAACAAGTTCCAGGAGAAGAAGCTCCCGCTCGTCGACGAGGTGATCGCCCTCGACGCCGAAAACCGCGCCGTCATGCAGGAGGCCGATTCCCTGCGCGGCAACCGCAACAAGCTCTCGAAGCAGATCGGCGGGCTCATGGCCAAGGGGCAGAAGGAAGAGGCCGAGCGCGTCAAGGCGCAGGTCTCCGAACAGGGCGCGCGCCTCGGTGAGCTCGAACAGAAGGAAAACGAGCTGGCCGAGCGGATCAAGACCATCATGATGACGATCCCGAACATCATCGATCCCACCGTGCCGATCGGCAAGGATGACAGCGAGAACGTCGAGATCGAGCGGTTCGGCGAGCCCGTCGTCCCGGATTTCGAGATCCCCTACCATACGGACATCATGGAGCGCTTCGACGGCATCGACCTCGATTCCGCGCGCCGCGTCGCCGGGAACGGGTTCTATTACCTGATGGGCGACATCGCGCGGCTGCATTCCGCCGTGATCGCCTACGCGCGCGATTTCATGATCGACCGCGGCTTCACCTACGTCGTCCCGCCGTTCATGATCCGCTCCGACGTGGTGACGGGCGTCATGAGCTTCGCCGAGATGGACGCGATGATGTACAAGATCGAGGGCGAGGACCTCTATCTCATCGGCACGTCCGAGCACTCGATGATCGGCAAGTTCATCGATCAGATCGTGCCGGAAGAGGCACTTCCCTACACGCTCACGAGCTATTCCCCGTGCTTCCGCAAGGAAAAAGGCGCGCACGGCCTCGAGGAGCGCGGCGTCTACCGCATCCACCAGTTCGAGAAGCAGGAGATGATCGTCGTCTGCAAGCCCGAGGACTCGAAGATGTGGTATGACCGGCTCTGGAAGAACACGGTCGATCTCTTCCGCTCGCTCGACATTCCGGTCCGGACGCTCGAGTGCTGCTCCGGCGACCTCGCCGATCTCAAGGTGAAGTCCTGCGACGTCGAGGCATGGTCCCCGCGCCAGAAGAAGTATTTCGAGGTCGGCTCCTGCTCGAACCTCGGCGACGCGCAGGCCAGACGCCTCAAGATCCGCGTGCAGGGCGACGGGAAGAAGTATCTCGCGCACACGCTCAACAACACGGTGGTCGCGCCGCCGCGGATGCTGATCGCGTTCCTCGAAAACAATCTCTGTGAAGACGGCACCGTCAAGATCCCGGTCGCGCTCCGTCCGTACATGGGCGGGAAGGATCTGCTCATCCCCAAGAAATAAGCGCGGCGATCCAAAATCCAACGAAACGGAGGAACCGGTATGGCATTACAGGAATCGGGGGAGATGTATCTGGAGGCGATCTATGTCCTCTCGCAGACCAAGGGCTTTGTCCGTTCCGTCGACGTGAGCGAGTTCCGCAATTACTCCAAGCCCAGCGTCAGCCGCGCGATTGGCATTTTGCAGGACGGCGGGTATGTGATTATGGGCCGCGACGGAGGTCTGACCCTGACGGACGCGGGGCGCGAGATCGCGGAGAAGATCTACGACCGGCACACGACCATGACGAAGTTCTTCATGCTCCTCGGCGTGGACGAAGCGATCGCAACGGACGACGCCTGCCGCATCGAGCACTGCATCAGCGACGAATCCTTCTTCGCGCTGAAGAACTACGTGATGCACCTCGAAGCGGAGAAGAAACAGGCATAAACCCCGAAAACAACGCAAAAAAAGAACTGTCGCGAAGACAGTTCTTTTTTTGTCCCGGATCAGCCGCCGAGCTTTTGGAGAAGCGTCTTGTAATACGCGAAATCGATGTCGCGGATGTTCGCGAAGTAGTGGTTGAGGCCCTGCTCTTCGCCGTCGTTCCAGCGGATGAGGAAGTACCGCTTCTCGTCGGTCGCCGGGATCGAGGCGATCGGGACGCTCGTGTCGGGCTCGGCGCGGGAGGTGCCCGAGAGGATCACGGAGCCCTGGTCGTCCTCGACGGTGTAGGAGAAGGTCTTCTCCTCCCGCGTGTCGTTGACGGCATAGAGCGCGAGGCGGCCGTCCGCGGGTTCGTCGAACATCAGGCAGAAGGGCTTCTGGGAGCGCCGGATGTACGAATACGCGAGTTTTTTGTCGAGGTAGTAGTCGACGATGGCGTCGGAGATCTGCGGCCAGCCGTCGATGAGGTTCCACCAGATGATGCCGGTGCGCCGCCATTTCGAGAGGCGGAAGCGCTCGATGAAGTACTTCTTCGCCTCGGCCTGGGAGATCTGCGAGGCGAGGGAGAAGGAGGCGAGATGATCCGTGGCTTCGCCGCCCTTGCCGAAGAGCGTCTCGACCTGATTCCACATCAGGCGGATGCGGTAGCCGTAGGGGGAATCCTCGCGGCCGTCCATCGTGGCGGCGTGGACCAGCCACTGACGGTCGCCGAGGCAGGGCCAGAGATGGTCGGGATCGATGTACTTCGCGAGAGACGCGGGCGACGGGCAGCCGTGGTAGCCGGTCTCGGAGGCGAAGTGGCAGACGGTGTTCCGGTAGTAGTCGCCCTTGAAGTAGTCGCGCGGTCCCCAGAGATGGTTTTCGGAGATCTCGCCTTTCGTGCGGTATGCCTCTTCGTCAATGTACGGCGAGGACGGGAGATAGGGCCGCGAGGGATCGGTGACGCGGAGGACGTCCGGGATCACCTCGCGCGTGATGCGGTTGTCGTTCGGATCCCGGTCTTCCCCGCCCCAGGCGTAGGCGCAGTCGCATTCGTTGTCACCCGCCCAGAGCTCGATCGACGGATGATTGCGCAGCCGCTTCACAACGGCGGAGACCTCCGTCCGCATCGCGTCGAGGAATTCCCGATCCTGTGGATAGACCCCGCACGCCATCGCGAAGTCCTGCCAGATCATGATGCCGTGCGCGTCGCAAAATTCATAGAAGAGATCGTTTTCATAGACGTTTCCGCCCCAGCAGCGGACGATGTTGCAGCCGAGGTCGGCGAGCATCGGCAGGATCTCGGGCAGGCGTTGCTCGTCCCGCCAGTGGAAGGCGTCGACGGGGACCCAGTTGGTGCCCATCGCGAAGATCTTCTTCCCGTTGATCCGGAAGCAGAATTCGCCATGGCCGTCGCGATCGGTCGTCGAGGTGCGGTCGAGTACTACCGTGCGGATGCCGAACGACGTCTCGTACGTATCGACGACCTCGCCGTCTTCATAGAGTTCCGCCGTGAGGGTGTAGCGGTCCGGATCGCCGTAATTGTGCGGCCACCAGAGCTTGGGGCGTTCGATGTCGCGCGTGAAGACGTACCCGGTGTGCCAGAGCCGGTCCTCGTAGGTGAAGTCGCTGTCCCCGCACCTGCCCGTGATGCGGACAGCGTATCGGCTGATGTTTTCAGATCCGATCTCGGTGTTGAAGACGATCCGCACGCGGGCGTGTTCCTCGCTCGCCGAGACGGTATAGGCGAAGACGTCCCGGATATGTGCCGCGGGGAGGCGTTCAATGTACACATGGCGCCAGATGCCGCAGGAGACCGCGCGGGGCATGATGTCCCAACCGTACATGTGCGGGGCCTTGCGGGTGTGGAGCGCGTCGAATTCGGTCCGCTGCGCGCCTTCGTACGGTCCGACGTCATAGCGGCGTGCGGCGACGGTCGCGGGGATGAAGTGCACAAAGAGCTCGTGCGTCCCTCTCCCGAGGCCGTCCAGCGGGATCCGGTGCGGGATGAGCATGTTGTCATACCGTCCGAGCAGCGTCCCGTCGAGGAAGACTTCGGCATAGCAGTCAAGGCCCTCGAAGACGAGCGTGTCGGTCATACCGGGCGCATCCCGATATTCAAATGTCCGGGAGAGGCAGTAGTGGACGTTCTCCCAGTCCTGCACCTTTAGGATATTCTCGCCGCGATAGAGTTCGGGCAGGATCCCCGCGGCCTCGAGATCGGTCTCGATCGCGCCGGGGACGGTGGCCGGAATCTCCTTGAGTCCCCTGCAGTCCGCGGCACGGGATGCGCCGGGGAGACAGAAAGTCCCGTAAAAACCGCGCCAGCATCCGTCAAGGGAGATGCGTTCTCTCATAGTGGGCTCCTTTCACAGGCAAAACATTAAAACACGGAAAACCCGCCCGGGATGGTATCGGGCGGGCACGGTTCAGAAGAGGAACAGGAAAGTCGCGACAAAGGACAGCGCCAGTCCGGCGATGGTGATCTTATCCGGCTTTTCGCGGAAGAAGATCCGTCCCGCGACGGCGGAGAGCACCACCGATCCGCCCGTCACCATCGGATAGAGGACCGACGCGGGCAGTTTCGATGCGCTGAGAAGCTGCAGGGTGTAGGAGATGCCGTTGCAGAGGGCGTTCGCCGCGATGATGAACGCGATCACGCCGAGGGCGGGTTTCACGAGGGATTTCGTGCCGTCCGCGGGCTCGGCTTCCGATCCACGCTCGGTCCGCTTGTTCCGCAGGGAGAGAATCGCGAGGCAGACGAGGGAGATCACGCCGTTCATGAAGTTGCCGAGGCAGGCGTAGGACGGCGCGCTCACCACATCCTGACCGAATAAATTGATCTGATGCGTCTTCGACACGATGCTCGCCACGCCGTTGAGAAGGAACACCGCGACGCAGAGGACGACGAAGAGACCGCCCGCCGACTTCCCCGCCTTCTTGCGCGCGAGGACCGGGAATACCATCGACACGGTCAAGAGGATCACGCCGAGGATGCGCCAGACGGAGATCTCCTCGCGCAGCACGAACACGCCGAAGAGGTAAGGCAGCATCATCCCGCCGAGCATCAGGAACATCATGAAGACCGACATGTCGCCGAGAGCCATGATCTTGAAGCCGATCAGCGTGTAGGCGCAGGACAGGGACGCCATGAGCGCGCCCATGAGGAGCGAGAACCACGTGAAGCGGAATCCCCCGCCGACGGTCTCGGCGATGAGGAAGGTGACAACGGCGGACGCGAATCCCGCGGCGGTCGCAAAGATCAGCGAGGCCTTCGCACCGTCGCCGCACCGCAGCCCGTAGGCCTTATTCGTGGAAAACTGGAGCGCGAGCAGGACGACGGCGGCAAAGATATAGAGATAATACTGCATCCCGGGAGCCCTCCGCTCCTCAGTCAAGACCGAGGGAAGTCAGGTAGTCGTAGCTCTTTTTCAGGCAGGAGAACGGATCCTCGCCGTTGCAGTTGTCCTGTTCGATGTAGGCGTACTTGGTGCCGGCCTTCTCGAAGGCGGGGACGATCTTCTCAAAGTCGAGGACGTTGCCGCCGCCGACCCAGGACATTCTGCGCTCGCCGGAATCGGTGAGGAACATGTCCTTGAAGTGGACGACCGGGAGACGGCCCGCGAGGCGTTCGATCTCGGGGATGACGTCATAGCCGCCGTACTTGACCCAGTACGTATCGAGCGTGAAGCCCATCTGCGCAGGCGTGAATTCGTCGGAGAGGTGGAACATGACCGGCCGTCCGTCGTCGAGGACGGTCTCGTATTCGCCGTTGTGGTTGTGATACATGAAGAGGCAGCCGGCCGCGGCAATCTTGTCCATCGCGGGACGGAGCTTTGGTTCGGCGATGAACTCCGCGTACTTCGCGGTTCCGCCGGGCATGCTGCCGATGCCGATGTAGGAGCAGCCGAAGGTCTTGTGCTCTTCGATGACGGCCTCGGTCTCGTTCAGGATGCGGTCATAGCTGAAATGCGTGATCCCGCAGCCGAGGCCGTTCTTTTTGAGCTCGTCCCGGAGCCATTCGGCCTCGTAGGCGCAGGTCCCGGAGACCTGCACGGTCGTGTAGCCCATGTCGGCCACCTTCTTGAGCGTTTCGGAAAAGTCGTCGAGGTTCCGGCAATAGTCGCGGAGGGTGTAAAGCTGCGCGCCGATTTTCATCTTAAAATCTCCTTTTCTTGACATGGATTCGGATAGGTTTCTCTACCCTGTATTATCCTTCATTTTCCCGGATTTGTCAAGGCAATCGGCGAAAAAACTTCTTGCAAGCGCGATTTCTTTATGTTATAATGGGAAATGAAGAAATATCCACAAGCGAGGTGCGCCATGAAAACCAAATACGGCTTCAACATGCTCTGGATGTATGCGGGAAACTACGGGAAGATCCCGCAGGAACCGAACGAACGCGAGCTCGACTTCATCGCGGAGGAGGGCTTCAACTTCATCCGCATCCCGACGGACTATCACTTCTGGACGAAAGACTTCGACTACACGCACCCGGACGAGGGCATCCTCTCGTATTTCGACCGCTATATCGAGGCGTGCAACACGCGCGGGCTTCACGCCTGCCTGAACATCCACCGCGCGCCGGGTTACTGCATCAACTGGCCGGAGAGAGAAAAGCACAACCTCTGGCGGGACGAGGAGGCGCAGGAGGGCTTTGTCTTCCTTTGGAAGATGTTCGCCGAGCGGTACCGCGGGATCTCCTCCGATCTCCTGAGCTTCGATCTCGTGAACGAGCCCGCGAACATCCCGCCCACCCATCCCAGCACGCGCGAGGATCACGCAAAGGTCATCCGCATGACGGTCGACGCGATCCGCTCGGTCGATCCGGACCGCGAGATCGTGATCGACGGCTTCAACGGCGGCGGCTCCGCCCTGCCCGAGCTGGCCGATCTCGGCAAAGCGGGCGTCGTGCACTCCGGACGCGGGTACGAGCCGTTTCAGGTGACGCACTACAAAGCGGAATGGGTGCGGGGCGGCGCGGACTGGGCGGCTCCGGAATATCCCGGCGAGGTGGCCCCCGGACAGTTCCGCGACCGGGAATGGATCAAGAACTATTATCAACCCTGGCGCGAAGTCGAGGCGCAGGGCGTGAAGGTCCACATCGGGGAGTTCGGCTGCTACAACAAGCTCCCGAACGATCTCGCGCTTCGGTGGTTCCAAGACGTGCTCTCGGTGTTCCGCGAATTCGGGTGGGGCTATTCCCTCTGGAATTTTTGGGGGACATTCGGCATCGTCGAGCACGGGCGTCCCGGCACGGTCTACGAGGACTACAAGGGCTTCCGGGTCGACCGCGCGCTGCTCGAGCTGTTGAAGCTGCCATTTGCGGAATAAGGCGCCAATTCCATACGAAAAAGGACTGCTGCCCGGCAGTCCTTTAATGGTATGGATTCAGATCACGTACATATCGCCCGCGTCGCTCTGCATGAGATCTGCGACGGTGATGCCGGAGAAGTATTCCCGTGTGAGTTCGTAGAATTTCGCCCACATCGGGAGCGTGCGGCACTCCGCCTTCCGCTCGCAGACCTTTGCGTGATCGGCGAGACAGGAAACCGGCGCGAGGTCCTCTTCGGTGAGGGTGAGGATATCGTAGACGCAGTATTCGTCGGGCTCCTTCGTCAGACGATAGCCGCCGCCCTTGCCCTGCACGCCTTCGATGAGCTCGTTCTTCGTGAGGACGGGGAGGATCTTTTCGAGGTATTTGAGCGAGATGTCCTGCCGCGCGGCGACGTCCTTCATGGGGATGTAGCCGCCGTTCGCGTGCTCGGCGAGATCGATGAGGACCCGGAGCACATACCGGCCCCGTGTGGAAATGAGCATGATGAACCTCCGTAGTCAGACGCCCGAAAACTCCGGATTTCGCCGGAGTCTCGGAGCGAGAGTTATTATTGTTCAAGTCGTTCAGTCTGCAAAGAGCGGGGTGGAGAGATACCGGTCGCCGGTGTCGGGCAGGAGGGCGACGATGGTCTTGCCCGTGTTCTCGGGACGCTTCGCCAGTTCGATGGCCGCCCACGTCGCTGCGCCGGAGGAGATGCCGACCAGCACGCCTTCGCTTCTGCCGATCCGGCGGCCCGTGGCAAACGCGTCTTCGTTCGCGACGGGGATGATCTCGTCGTAGACCGCCGTGTTGAGAACGTCCGGGACGAATCCCGCGCCGATGCCCTGAATCTTATGCGGACCCGCGACGCCCGTGGAGAGGACAGCGGAGGAGGCCGGCTCGACGGCGACGATCTTGATGTCGGGATTCTGGGATTTCAGGTATTCGCCGACACCCGTGATGGTGCCGCCCGTGCCGACGCCCGCGACGAAGATGTCCACCTTTCCGTCGGTGTCCGCCCAGATCTCGGGACCGGTGGTCTCGCGGTGGACCTTCGGGTTGGCGGGGTTGACGAACTGGCCGGGGATGAAGGAACCTGGGATCTCGCGGGCGAGCTCGTCGGCCTTGGCGATCGCGCCCTTCATGCCCTTCGCCCCTTCGGTGAGGACGAGCTCCGCGCCGTAGGCCTTCATGAGCTGGCGGCGCTCGACGGACATGGTCTCGGGCATGACGATGATGATGCGGTATCCCTTTGCCGCCGCGACTGCCGCGAGGCCGATGCCGGTGTTGCCGCTCGTCGGCTCGATGATGACGGAACCGGGGCTGAGCTTGCCGGTGGCTTCCGCGTCGTCGATCATGGCCTTCGCGATGCGGTCCTTCACGGATCCGGCGGGATTGAAGTATTCGAGCTTGGCGAGGACTTTTGCGCCGAGATTCTCTTCTTTTTCGATGTGCGTGAGCTCGAGGAGGGGGGTTTTCCCGATCAGCTGATCGGCGGAGGTATATACGTTCGACATGATTTCGTCTCCTTGATGGGATCTTATTTACTACCTGTCCGGTAGGTTGGTGTGATTATAACACATCCCGATCCGCTTGTCAAGGGGTTTATCAAAAATATTTTCCCGATTTTTTCGGTGGGTTTTAGGAGAAACCGTCGAACGGGAGGAAAAGGGGACCGCGCGAAACGGTCCCCTTCCGTATTTATTGGATCTTTACGGTCGCCATCGTGAACGGCGCGAGGGTGAAGCGGACCTTCTGACCGTCGAGCTCGCACGGTCCGATCTCGTGCCGCTCCGTGATGTCGACGAGGGCCGCGTGCGTCGGCGTCTTCGCCTTGTCGGAGAGGATGAGCGTGACGTCGCCGCCTTCCCCGCCGTAATCCGCGACGCGCACGATGAGGCCGCCGTCTTCGCCGTTCTTGACGCCGGAGACCATCACGCCGCATCCCGCGTCGAGCGTGAGGAACGCGCCGGTCATCGGGAGGGTGCCGGTGTGCTTCGTCGCGGCGTTGAACGCGATCGGGTGGACGTAGAGGGTCGCGAGGCGTTTCTGATCCGCCTCCGCGCAGACACCGACGCCGAGATTGAAGTGGTGGATGCCGCGCTCCGGATACGGATCGGGATCGACGGAGGAGCGGATGAGCGTCACCGCACCGGCATTCTCATGCCCGCGGAAGCCGTATTTCGTATCCGTGACGATGAACGCCGCCTCGCCGTCCTTCTCGAGCCGCATGAAGCTGTTGCCCGGGACGTCGTGGGCGATGTCGCCACGGGTGATCTTGCCCATCGGGATGTCGTAGGTGTAATCCTTCACGGCGTAGGCGACGGGCAGGTAGAAATTCAGCTGCGGAGTGTTGTCGCCGGGGACGCCGATCTCGTGCCAGTCGACGTCCGTGTGGAAGTTCAGAATCTTCGATTCGCCGATCAGCTCGACCGTGACGTTCAGCTTTGAGGAGGCGAAGCGGATCTCATAGCTGAGGCGGCGGCGCAGGCCCGTCACGCCGTAGTCGCGCAGGCGGATGCCCTTCCCCGCATCGTTCAGCACGTCGACGCTCATGTATTCGCCGACCCGCCATGCGGTCATGCCGTGGCGCGGATTCTCCCGGATGAAGCGGAAGACGGCGGACGGCTTCTCCGGCGTCACGATCTCTTCCCCGGTCGTCTTGTCGGTGAGCGAGGTCATGGCGAAGGACAGCGGATCGAATATCGCGCGGATCCGGCTGTTTTCAAGGACGAACGGACGGTCCTCGATGTAGTCGCACCAGCCGCCCGACGCGGTGGAGGCCGGGAGGGAGGCAGATTCTTTGAGCTTCAGGATGACGGTCGTCCAGCCAAACGCCGGGATCTTCGCATGGACGAGGAACTTCGTGAAGCTGTGGCCCCAGTAGCCGTTGCCGGAGGAGAGGATCTCGAAGTCGACGGGATCGCCCGCGGGATCGGTGAAGGTCGCGAGGGAGAGATCGTAGGGATAATCCCAGACGGTCACTTCGGTCACTTCGTCGCGGTCATAGCGGGTGGGATTGAAGAGGTGCAGCGCGCGGACGGAGCCTCTGCCGCGTTCGGTCTGCGGGAAACGGTATCCGGCGCCGTGTTCGACCGCAAAGCCGACGCCGCCGCCCTCGGACCGGGTGAAATTGTTGTCGTCAAAGGGGATCGCGGAGGTGTCGATCGCGTCGGCAATATTGCGCAGTGCGGCGTTTGCCGAAATGTCGATGCCGGCCAGCGCGTCCTGGAAGTGGCCGAGCGCGTATTCGCGGGTCTCAGTAATGCCGGAACCCGGGAGGATGTCGTGGAAGTGGTTGAACAGGATCTGCCGCCAGGACTTCTCGAAGATCGCCGTGCGCGCGGGAGCACCGGTCAGTGCAGTCGCCGCCGCCGCATAGGTCTCGGCCTCATACGAACGGTCCTCGGCGATGCGGTTGGCCATCTTGATGCGCGTCTGGGTGGTGTAGCAGCCGGTGAAGACGAAATTGAGCTCGTGATCGAGCAGGGGCAGCTTGTCGCGGATCTTCTCGCACGCGGCGAAGAACTTCGCGTAGGTGCCGAACTCGATCGTCGGGTAGAGCGGGAAGGTCGCGTCGTCGATGATCCGCTCGATGTCGTTGCGGGTCGGTCCGCCGACGTGGTCGCCGACGCCGTAGACCTTGAGATAGGTGTCCGTGCCGTTCTTCGCGCAGAAGAGGGGCAGATCCTCGAAAGTGCGCAGGTCGATGTCGCTGTTGTAGGACTTGACGTCGTGGAAGACGATCAGCTCCTTGCCGGATTTGGAGCGCCAGCGGTAGAGCTCGGGGCGGTCGTCGTTCGCGCGCATGTGGTAGTAGTAATCGATGCCGCCGTTCTGGCAGATCTCGGGGACGTTCAGGTTGTGGCCGAAGGTGTCCGGCTCGAAGTCGATGCGGATGGAATCGGGATCGATGTCGAGCAAGTTCCCGAGGTAGCGCTTCGTGTAGAGAATGTGGCGGGAGAGCGATTCACCGTTCGGCATGTTCTTGTCGGTCTCGGTCCACGTCGACGCGGAGACCTCCCAGCGTCCCTCATGGACGTACTTTTTGATCTCGTCGAGCATCTCCGGGGCGAAGTCCTCGACGATTTTGTAGGTCGACGCCTGGGACTGCGCGAAGGTGAAGTCCGGGTATTCCTTCATGAGATTGAGCATGGTGCGGAAGGTATCGACGGTGACGGAGGCCGTCTCGTGATAGCCCCACATCCAGTTCATGTCGATGTGCGCGTGGCCCGTGAGGAACAGCTTGTAGGATTTCGCCAGTTCTCCCATGGGCGAAAGGATGTCCTCCGCCCGGCCGCAGGCCGAATCGGTGAGAACGCCCTCC
>JAFZPN010000109.1 GCA_017550315.1 Clostridia bacterium | reverse complement strand
GAGGTCAAGGTCGGCAAGCTCAAGAGCGCGACGAGCAAGCGGGACGTTCCCCTCAACGACACCGCCATCGAAGCGGTCAAGGATCTGCGCAAAGAATTCTACTTCGGCGAGGACACCCCGCTCGTGTGCGATCAGCAGGGGAAGTACACCCGCCCCGTCAACTTCCGCAAGCGATACTACAAGATTCTGAAGAACGCCGGGATCGAGCAGAAGGGGCTGCACTCGTTCAGGCACACTTTTGGCTCTAAACTTGTAAACGGAGTCAAGCAGCCGGACGGATCGCTCCTCTGCCTCTCGCCGAAACAGGTGGCCGACCTGCTCGGACACAGCACCTCGGAGATCACCGAGATGTACTATGTCAAGCGGGACAACACCCGCCTTGTCGGGATCACGGATGGGTTCGCGTTCTGAAGTCGGATCTTACTGTATCATAATCCAGTTAATCCAACGTTCCGTTGGACACCTCTCAAAACAGCCTCCATTGCAACATGACCCCGGCTGTGGTACAATACGGTCAGAACCGGCCGGTTTATCATCACAACGACGGGAGGCACGTATGAAACCCTTGATTGCTGAAAACCTGAAACGCCTGCGCGCGGAAAAGAATCTGACGCAGGAAGAGGTGGGAAACCTCCTCGGCGTCTCCGGACAGGCTGTCTCCAAATGGGAGTGCGGAACCGGAATGCCGGATCTGCCCCTGCTTATTGCTGCCGCATCCTTTTTCGGCGTGTCCCTCGACGATCTGGTCGGGATGAACGAACTGAAAAACGAGGAGCGCCGGGAAGCTCTCCTGGAAGAGGCGGAAATCCATGCCGTGAACAACCGCTATGAGGAAGCGATCCCCCTGCTGCGCGAAGTGCTTTCCCTGTTCCCGGAAGACTGGGATATCCTGACGCGGCTCGCAAGGGAACTGCGTCAGCGGCACACGCCCGAAGACCTGGAAGAAGCGATCCGGATGTACGAGCGCGCAGCCTCCCTGGAATCTCCTTGGTATCAGGTCGGCGCGGCGGAGGAGCAGATCTGCATGACTCTCAGACAGATGGGTAAAACGGAGGAAGCCGTCGAAAGAGCGAAAGGACTGCGCCTTCCCTATGTCGAGATGTGCAATCTCATGACGTTCGTCACGGACGGGGAAGAGAACGTCGAATGGCATCAGCGGCGCATGGAAATCTGCGTGATGCGCATCGCACAGAGCATCGATGCCGTCACCGAGGGCCCGCGCTATCAGGGGGACGAGCGGATCCGGCTGCTGCGGAAGATCCCCGCCCTGTTCGATCTGCTCTACGACGACGGGGATTGCCCCATCTCCTATAGGACCGTCGCGCAGGTCTGGTGGAGGATCGCGCACCTTGAGATGAAAGCCGGACGAGAGAATGAAGCGTTCGAGGCGCTCGGGGATTGCGCCCGGCTCGCCGCCCTGACCGACCGTCTACCCAGGGACGGATCGGCGGTGCGCTGTACGTCCCCGCTGTTCGACACCCGCAGCGCTTCTTTCCCGGATATGACCGAGCGGGGCTCTTCTTCTGGCGACTACGCCCGCGCGATCCGGCAGATGCCCGAATTCGACGGCGTTCGGGCCGATCCCCGGATGATCCCGATCCTCACCCTCCTCGACGATACCCACGCGGAGGTAATGACACGAAAGCAAGCCTCTGCGCATGAATGATTTCTCAACCCCCGGTTGAAACGAACTCAAGAATAAATCCATTGCGCCCGGCATTCGAATCTGCTATACTATAGGCAGGACGAAGGCCGGGCCCGCTTTCTGTACCCTCATCACAAAAAACAGGAGAATGAAATGGAACATATCGGACAGAAAATCAAAGACCTGCGCAAAAAAGCCGACTTGACACAGGACCGTCTGGCGGACTATCTCGGAGTAAGCGCACAGGCTGTCTCAAAATGGGAGCTGGGACAAACTGCGCCGGACCTCGCGCTTATCGCTCCGCTGTGCCGGGTGCTCGGATGTACGGCGGACGAACTGCTCGGGATCGATCTGTCAGAAGACGACGAAGGCGCGGATGAACTGAGCAAAGAACTGATGCGACTTGAAGACCTTGGACGCTTTGAGGAAATCGTCGTCCTTGCCCAGCAGAAATACCCGCGGAACGAACAGATTTCATACAGGATCGCGGAGACGGAATACTGGAGGCTCGGCGGGATGATGGGAAAAAGCGAGGAAGAACGCCGACGAAAAGAGGACGCTGAAAAACGCTTGCTCGCGCTCCTTGCTGACGGAAAAAACGAAACATGGAGAACCTATGCGGCGTCCCAGATCTTCCACATGCGGATGAGGGAAGGCAGACGCGAAGAGGCGAAAGCGTTTGCGGAGCAGTCCGGTCCGTTTAGAGACATGCATCTGCTCGGATGTCTCGAAGGCGAGGAGTGGCAGAACGAACAGCAGTTTCTCATATACAAAACGCTGAATTGGCTGCGCAATTACCTGAACATCCGCGGGGACCGCGAACAGCATCTCCCTTCCTTCGAGGCTGCGGAGGCGGTCGTCAAGACGATTCTCAATGACGGCAACTACGTCGGATACGCGCGGGGACTCTCGGAGAACGCGGCGAATCAGGCGCGTCTTCTCGTCGAGGCGGGAGAATACGGACGCGCCGTTGAAAAGTTGCGGGATCAGATCGAATACGACGAACAGAGGCAACGAATCATCCGTGCGGCGGCAGAAGACCCGGAACGGTTTCTGCCTTATACCGCGCCCGTTCTCGATCACTGGGGCGAATGCGCGGGGGATTTGATTGACCGGGACCGG
>JAFZPN010000108.1 GCA_017550315.1 Clostridia bacterium | reverse complement strand
GTTGTCGCCGATGAGATCCTTGCCGATGGGCTCCTGCTCAAAGGTTTCCTGATCCATGAAGTAGTAAAGATCGCCGTCGTTGTAGAGATACTGCATCTCGCGGCGGTCGATGCGCGCTTCGTTGAACTTGTCGGTGGGGGAGAAGGACGTCTCCACCACGCCGCCGGTGATGACGTTTCTCATCTTCGTGCGGACAAACGCCGCGCCTTTGCCGGGCTTGACGTGCTGGAATTCGATGACCTGCATGACCTGACCGTTCAGCTCGAACGTTACGCCGTTTCTGAAATCGCCTGCTGTTACCATTTTTTACTCTCTGCTCCCCGATGTCGGGAGCACTCTCCTTTCCGTTCATCCTGTTCGGAATCATAAATACACTATATTATACCCTATTTCTCCCGATATTGCAAGAGGGCGCGGGAAATTTTTTGTATTTGCGCCGGTTTTCTCCCCGCGTCATGTCAAGCCCCGGCGGGTGAGGGCAATCCGGCCGCGCTTCAGATCGACCGACTTGATCTTCACATCGATGACGTCCCCCACGGCGAGGACCTCGGACGGATGCTTGATGTACCGGTCCGCGATCTCGCTCACGTGCAGCAGGCCGTCCTGATGTACGCCGATATCGACGAACGCGCCGAAGTCGATCACGTTGCGCACCGTGCCGCGCAGGATCATGCCCTCGGTCAGGTCTTCGATCGTGAGGACGCGGTCGCGCAGGACCGGCGGGGGCAGGCTGTCGCGGATGTCCCGGCCCGGCTTCTCGAGCTCCCCGAGGATGTCCGCGAGCGTCATCTCGCCGATCCCGAGCTCGCCGGCGAGCGTCTTCATTCCGACGTCCGCCGCCTGACGCCGCAGAGACAGACCGCCGCGCGCATCCTCCTTCGTCTTGCCGAACCGCGCGAGGAGCTTTTCCGCCGCGCCGTAGGATTCCGGATGCACGCCCGTGTTGTCGAGAATCTCCTCGCCGCCGGGGATGCGCAGAAAGCCCGCCGCCTGCTCGTACGCCTTCGCGCCGAACCGCGGGACCTTCAAAAGCTCGCGCCGCCGGCGGAATTCGCCGTTTTCCTCGCGGTATTTCACGATGTTCTTCGCCGAGGAGGCGTTGATCCCCGCGATGTAGGAGAGCAGGGACCACGAGGCCGTGTTGACGTCCACGCCGACCGCGTTCACGCAGTCCTCGACCACGCCGGAAAGCGCTTCGTCGAGGCGCGCGGGCTTCATGTCGTGCTGGTACTGCCCGACGCCGATGGACTTCGGATCGATCTTCACCAGCTCCGCGAGCGGATCCTGCAGTCTTCTCGCAATGGATACCGCGCTGCGCTCCGTGACGTCGAAGTCCGGGAATTCCTCCGCGCCGAGGGCCGAGGCGGAATACACGGACGCGCCGGCCTCGGAGACGATGATGTATTTGGTGTTCCCGCCCATTTCGCGCAGGGTGTCGGCGATGAACATTTCGCTCTCGCCCGACGCCGTCCCGTTGCCGATGGCAACGACGTCGACGCCGTATTTGCGGATCAGGCGCGTGACCGTACGCTTCGCGCCATCGATGTCTTCGCGGGGCTTGGTCGGATAGATGACGGCGGTGTCCGCGACCGCGCCGGTGGGCGTGACGACCGCGAGCTTGCAGCCGGTCCGGTAGCCCGGGTCGAAGCCGAGGACGGTCTTGCCCTTCAGCGGGGACTGCATCAGGAGATTGCGCAGATTGACCGCGAAGAGCGCGATGGCGGATTCCCCGGCGGTGTCCGTCAGGTCCGCGCGGATCTCCCGCTCGACCGAGGGGGCAGTCAGGCGGTCGTATCCGTCGGCCACGGCTGCCTCGATGTGCGGCGCGGCGGGGCTGTCCCGGTGCTTCATCACGCGGCGGAGCACCTCGGCGAGGATGGCTTGGCGGTCGGCCTCGATCGAGACGGTCAGGGCCTCCTCCTTTTCCCCGCGGTTGACAGCGAGGACGCGGTGGGGCCGGATCGTGCGGATCGGCTCGGCGTAGTCGTAATACTGCTCGAAGACGGGATTCTCCATCTTCTTCTTCGTCACGATGCGGCCGCCTGAGACGGTCATGCGCCGGATCAGCCCGCGCAGCTCGGCGTCGTCCGAGATGTCCTCGGCGAGGATGTCGCGTGCGCCGGCGAGGGCGTCTTCCGCCGTGGGGACATCTTCCGTTATGTAGCCTGCGGCGATTTCTTCGAGCGGGGGCGAATAGGAGCGGCGCTGTTCCAGAAGGAGCACGGCGAGCGGTTCGAGACCCCGTTCGCGGGCCACGGATGCGCGGGTCTTGCGCTTCGGGCGGTAGGGGCGGTAGAGATCGTCGACCTCGGTGACGGTGGCGGCACGGTCGATGGCGGCGGCGAGATCGGGGGTCAGTTTGCCCTGCCCGTCGATGAGGGCCTTGACCTCCTCCTTGCGCTTTTCGAGGCTGCGCAGGGTGGCGAGGCGGTCGGCGAGGTTCCGGAGGACGGTGTCGTCGAGCCCTCCCGTGACCTCCTTGCGGTAGCGCGCGACGAAGGGGACCGTGTTGCCCTCGTCAAGGAGCCTGACGGTCGCTTCGAGGCGGGCGAGCGGGATGTTCAGCTCCCCGCTGAGCCGTTCGAGAATGTCCATTTATTCTTCTCCGTTGGCTGTGTGATTTTGGTGTAAGAGCGCGATCTCCTCCGGGGTCAGTTCGCGCCATTCTCCCGGGGCGAGCGCCGGATCGAGGGGGATCCCGGCGAATTCGACGCGCGAGAGGGCGAGGATCTCCGACCCGACGGCCTCGAACATGCGCTTGATCTGGTGGTACTTTCCCTCGGTGACGGTGATCGTGCCGTGTTCCCGGTCGGCGAGCGGATCGTCGAGCGCGACGCGGCAGGGCTTCGCGGTGAAGTCCGAGAGGGCGATCCCCCCTTCAAGCCGCCGGATCTGCTCATCGCTGAGCGGCGGGCAAGTGAAGCGGTAGCGCTTTTCGCAGTGCTTTTTCGGGGAGAGGAGGTCATGCGCGGCCGGGCCGTCGTTCGTGAAGAGGAGGAGCCCGGTCGTGTCGAGGTCGAGGCGTCCGCAGGGGAAGAGCCCGATGCGGCGCAGCTCGGGCGGGAAGAGGTTCATGACGGATTTCGGGCTCTCTTCCGTGGTCGAGACGGTGTCCGCGGGCTTGTGCAGCATGAACCAGCGGACGCGCGCATACCCAACGGGCTGACCATTTGCCGTGACGGAGGCCGCACCTTCGTCGATCTTCCGCGCCGGATCGCGGCAGGGGGATCCGTCGACGGTGACAGCGCCCGCGCGGATGAGGCGGGATGCTTCGCGGCGGGAGAAGAGCCCGCTGTCGGAGAGGTATTTGTCAAGTCGGATCATATCAGAATCCACCTCGGATGCGGAGGACGGCGAGGACGAGGGAGAGGAGGATGAGGGCGGCTGCCGATCCGATCCCGAAGCCCACGGCGAAGCTCCTCAGGAATTTCATGGTGAAGTGGTAAAAGCGCACGGCGCACCTCCGGCGGGGAAAATGAGATGCGTCAGTATTGTCTTCATAATAGCACATTTATGCGCGGAATGCAAGAGAAAAATGGCTGCGGGCGGGGAAGCCCCCGCGGGCATATAAGGGTTTGTTTCCTTTCTTTCGACTGCGCGCTTACGCTTGCGGATTTGGGATATTGCAGATCGCTTGTTTTTTTCGCCTACGCGGCTGGCGCACAAGAGGACCGGCCGCGGCCCTCTTGTGAATCACCCCGGCCAAAGGCGCGTTCCCCGCCTTTGGAATCCACCCCTCCAGCGTGCGTACCGCGAGTTTTCGGCACCTTTGCTCAATGAGGTACGGCTTGTTTTGTTTGGCGATAAACGAGTTTATCGCCAAACCGCACGGAGGATTAACAGGGGCCATCACCAAGATGAGTGGCACGGAATCAGAAGAGCTCGCTCAACGCCAAAGATGCAGCTTGTCCGTGTCAGACTTTTCGACTCCGTCGAGGCATGGGGTGCAGCGGTGAGTGCTTGACTTGAACCGGAACCCCCACTACCGCACCAAACAATGGCCGTGAGTTTTCGCTTTTCTATATTGGTGCGGCCATGTAATCCTGAAATGAGACAGTTTAGCCGAACTTGG
>JAFZPN010000107.1 GCA_017550315.1 Clostridia bacterium | reverse complement strand
GGATTACATGGCCACACCAATATAGAAAAGCGAAAACTCACGGCCTTCATTTGGTTTGATAGTGGGGGTGCAGGTTCAAGTCAAGCACTCTCCGCTGCACCCCTTGCCACGGCGAAGCTGTAAAGTCTAACACGGACAAGCCGCATCTTTGGCGTTGAGCGAGCCATGAAACATAAAGTGCTACTCAACATGGTGATGGCCTCTGTAATCCTCCGTGCGGTTTGGCGATAAACTCGTTTATCGCCAAACAAAACAAGCCGAACCTCATTGAGCAACGCTTCAGAAAGCTCAAAGATGCACGTTGAGGGGTGGAGTCCAGAGGCGGGGAACGCGCCTTTGGGAGCGGTGATTCACAAGAGGGCGGCTCCGGAGCCCTCTTGTGTCCCGTCCGGAAGGACAAAAAAGCAAGCGACTTGCACAATCCCAAATCCGCAAGGCTCTGCCGCGCAGATAAAAGGAAGGAAACATCCCCTTTGGCCCGCGCCCTGCCCGCAAGCGTCAGCGCGCAATTATCCGAATATAAATACAAAAAATGCAGGAACCCCGTTGACTTCCTGCACGAACCGTGCTATAATATCGGCACAAACCTTCTTTTTTGAATTGTTATAGGTGTAAACATGCAGGAAAATGAAACCAGGCCGGCGAGCGAACGCCCCATGATCGACCGCGAAATGGTCACCCGGCAGCACGATACGAAAATCGCGTACGACGAGAACAGCCACCTGATCGAACAGGCGTCCTACCGCTATTCGCTCCAGGAGCGGTCGTCCCCGAACCTCTACCGCGCCCTCTTCGACTACCAGTCCGTCCCGAAGGTCTCCTTCAACCACCGCTTCGTGCCGATCAATATGCCCGAGGAGATCTGGATCACCGACACGACCTTCCGCGACGGCCAGCAGTCCCAGGCGCCGTTTACCGTGAACCAGATCGTGGATCTGTATAAAATGATGCACCGGCTCGGCGGCCCGAAGGGGATGATCCGGCAGTCGGAGTTCTTCGTGTACTCCGAAAAGGACCGGGAGGCCCTCGCGGCGTGCCAGGATCTCGGATACGAATTCCCCGAGATCACCACGTGGATCCGCGCGGCGACGAAGGACTTCGAGCTCGTGAAATCCCTCGGCGTGCGGGAGACGGGCATCCTCGTGTCCTGTTCGGATTATCACATCTACAACAAGATGGGCCTGACGCGCAAGTCCGCCCTCGACAAGTACCTCGGCGTGGTGAAGGAGGTCCTCTCCCTCGGCATCTCGCCGCGCTGCCACTTCGAGGACATCACCCGCGCGGACTTCTACGGCTTCGTCGTCCCGTTCGCGGAGGCTTTGCAGGCGCTGTCGGACGAGAGCGGGATCCCGATCAAGATCCGGGCGTGCGACACGATGGGCTACGGCGTGAGCTATGCCGGCGCGGCGCTTCCCCGTTCGGTCCCGGGCATCATCTACGGTCTGAACCACTACGCGGGCATCCCGTCGAAGATGCTCGAATGGCACGGCCACAACGATTTCTATAAATCCGTGACGAACAGCTCGACGGCGTGGCTCTACGGCTGCTCGTCGGTGAACTGCGCCCTGCTCGGGATCGGCGAGCGCTGCGGAAACACGCCGCTCGAGGCGATGGTGATGGAATACGCCTCCCTGCGCGGCACGACGGACGGGATGGACACGACGGTCATCACGGAGATCGCGCGGTATTTCGAGCGGGAAATCGGCTGCGAGATCCCCGCCCGGACGCCGTTCGTGGGTCGGGACTTCAACATCACGCGCGCCGGCATCCACGCGGACGGGCTGATGAAGGACGAGGAGATCTACAACATTTTCAACACGGAAAAGCTCCTCGGCCGTCCGGCACAGGTGGCGATCAGCGCGACGAGCGGGACGGCGGGGATCGCGCACTGGCTGAAGCATCGCTGCCCGGACGAAGGGGCGGATCAGTACGACAAGCACTCTGCGGTGGTGAAGCGCATGAAGGAGCTGATCGACGCGGAATACGCCTCCGGCCGCACGACGACGATGAGCGACAAAGAGATGGTGAGCATTTACCGGGAAGCGGCAGAGGAAATTAAGAATTAAGAATGAAGAATTAAGAATGAACGGTCGTGAAGCTGTACGCAACATACAGCCGCACGACCGTTGTTTATTCGGAATCCGTGAAACGGATTCCTACATTCATTCTGCATTCTTCATTCTGCATTCTTAATTCATCTTTCTCTCCCCTCACGGTCTCCAAATCCCGAGATTGTATTTCATCTGCAAAATCCGGGCGGCGGAGATCTCCAGCCTCTCGCGCGTGAGCGTTCCGGCCTCGACCGCTGACCAGACCACCGGGAACTGCTCCGGCCAGTTCGTGCAGCAGATCAGGTCGTACCCCGCGAGGATCGCTTCGAGGGAGCCGTTCCCCGTCGGGCAGAAATCGAGGATGCCGTTCATGCGCATGTCGTCCGTGATGAGGACGCCCTGATACCCCATCGTGTTCCGGATGTAGTCCACCACGGCGGAGGACACCGTCGCGGGACGGGCGGGATCGAGATTCGTGATGATGTGCGAGACCATGACGGACGCAGCGCCCTCGTTCATGGCGCGCTGGAACGGGATGAGGTCCTTCGCCTCGAGCTCCTCGACCGAACGCCAGTCATACGCGAGGCCCGTGTGCGTGTCCGAGACCGATCCGTAGCCAGGGAAGTGCTTCACCGACGTGGCCACGCCTTTGGCCTGGGATTCCGCGACGATGGCCGAGACGATGTCGGCGGTGGTCTCTGCGTCCTGTCCCGGCGAGCGCTCGTACATGAAGTCCCAGGTGTTCAGCGCGATGTCCGCGACGGGACCGAGGTTGTAGTTGATCCCGAGGGCGATGAGGTGTGCGGCTTTCTCGGCGGCGTCCGCGCGGATGCCGGCAATCCCGCCCGCGAGATAGACGTTCCGCGGGGAATCGAACGGCACGGAGCGGTACCAGTCATATTTGCTCGCGCGCACGACGGTCCCGCCCTCCTCGTCGACCGCGATGAACGGGGGGATCTTCGAGGCGGCGGCGACGCGGTCCACCCCGGCCCGGAAGGACTCGGGCGTGTCGTTGACGTAATCCTCGGCGAAGGTGATGTACCCGCCGAAGCCGTAGTTCGCCGCGTAGTCCGCGGTGGTCCAGGCGCCGTCGTAGGTGGCGATGAACATCTGCGTGAGGAGCTCGTAGGTCGTCATGGACTGGATCTGCGCCTTGACCGCGTCGTTGAAGACGGGGCCGGTGGGTGTCGGTTCGGGTTCAGGTTCCGGCTCAGGTTCCGGCTCGGGTTCCGGCTCAGGCTCGGGTTCCGGCTCAGGCTCGGGTTCCGGCTCAGGCTCGGGTTCCGGCTCGGGTTCCGGCTCGGGTTCCGGCTCAGGTTCCGGCTCAGGCTCCAGCTCGGGTTCCGGCTCGGGCTCAGGATCCGGCTCGGGCTCCGGTTCAGGTTCCGGTTCGGGTTCCGGCTCCGGTTCCTGCACGGATTCCGTTTCCTCCGGGATCGGCGCGGGATCGGACGGCTCATCCTGTTCCGCAGGTTTCGTGTCCGCGATGGGACTCTGGATGGGATCCTGCGACGGTTCGGCCTTGCGCGGCGCGGTCGCCACGAGGACGACGGCGGCGCAGAGGGCGAGGAAGAGAAGGATGGGGAAAATGCGTTTCACGGGCGGTAAATCTCCTTCCGGATCATTCGTATTCATGGGGCAAGAAGCGGCTCACCCCTCAGGGGCAGGCATACAACGTGCGGCGAATCAACCGGCACGCTGTCATTCTTAATTCTTCATTCTTCATTCTTAATTCGTAATTCGCCTCTGCCTCACGGCCTCATAAAACATGACCGTTGCCGCGCAGGCGACGTTGAAGGACGACGCGGTCGAGGTCGCGGCCATCGGGATCGTTACCATCTCCGTGCAGAAAGGCCGCAGCCCGTCCGAGAGGCCGTCCGTCTCGCACCCGATCATGAAGACCGTGGGCCGGGTGAGATCGCTCTCCCAGAGCGGGCCCTTCACGTCCTCCGCATGCGACGTCGTCCCGATCACGTTGAGGCTGCCCCACTTCGCGCGCAGGCCGTCGAAATACGCCGCCAGATCGTCGTGGCGCGGGATGCGGACCGCGGGCATCGCGAAGAACGAGCCCATGGTCGCGCCGACCACTTCGGGATCGTAGAGATCCACGCCGTGGCCTGTCAGGATCAGCCCGTCCGCGCCGAGGGCGTCGAGGGTGCGTAAAATCGTCCCGAGGTTCCCCTTGTTCGACGGGCGGTCGAAGAGGGCGACGAGAGGGGCGGCGTCTCCGCGGGGTTTGATCTCAGCGGCGTCGTCCGGGCGCATTTTCACGACCGCCATGAGCTCCGAGGTCTCGTCCTTCTCCGAGAGTTCGGCCATGAGGGCGGGCGGGAGTTCGATGTTCTCCTTGGTTTTGACGGCGCGCAGCATGTCCTTTGCCCAATCGGAGAGGGGGGTGCCGGCGGGGTAGATGAGGGAGGAGAAGGTCCAGCCAAAGCGCCGCGCCTCGTTGAGGTTGCGCACGCCTTCGACGAGGAATTCGTCGTAGTGGTAGCGCTTATTGCGGTTGGTTTTGAGGACTTCGAGCTTCTGCCACGCGGCGTCCTTGGCGCGGATATGACGGAGGGTGGGGGATTTCATGATGGTTGCCTGCCTTATGTAAATTACGAATTAAGAATTAAGAATGAAGAATGACGGCGTGAAGCTGCACGCCGCATGCCGGAAGGGGGCAAACTGCGAAGCAATTTCACTCCGAAGGAAATTCACTGCGAAGCAAATTCACTCGTTTCCCTTTTCTTTATACTGTGATTTCGTAAAGGGGTACGGATTGCCACGTCACGAGCCCTGAGGCTCGTTCCTCGCAATGACACAATTTTATGCTTTGCAGGATGGATTCTGAAGCGATAACGCAAGTGTGCAAACGGATGCACTGCATAAACCGGGTACGCGCTATATATTTGAGTGTCATTGCTGAGGAGTGAATTTCCGCAAGCGGAAATTCTTCGACGTGGCAATCCGTTTCTCCTCCCGTATGCCCGTATGCCGCAGAACCGTCTGAGAGAGGGCACGAGTGAAAAGCGCTTTGCGCGTGAGATTGCGCGGACGCGCAGTGAAGTTCACGCTGCGCGTGAGTTTACGAAACCCGTGTGAAATGCATCACAACGGACGAGCCGTCGGTCCAGCCGCCTTTACGCGCGGCGGTGAGGTTGATCCCGGCGTTCATGAGGGTGGATCCGCCGTACACCGCGCCGGTCGATTCCTCTTGGTAGCGCGCTTCCGGATCGAGCCCGGCGAGGCGGAGGAAATACACCGGATGGATCGACGCGCGGATCACGACGAAGGTCACGAGGGCCTCGGTCCGATCCTCCGACACCGTCATCCACGCCGCGCACCGGTGAGTTTTGCCGTTGACCGTATCGCCGGGGAGGATCAGGCGGTAGAAGTCGCCGCGGTTGATGAGCGCGTAAAAGCGGTGATAGTCCGCGACCTGGTGCCGGATCAGGGCCTTTTCTTCGTCCGTGAGCGTCGTGAGGTCGAGCTCGTACCCGAACGCGCCGCCCATCGCCACATGCCCGCGGGTCTCGAACGAGGTTACCCGCCGCGTCTGATGATTCGGGGAGGCGGAGACGTGACAGCTCATCGACGAGCAGGGATAGACCATCGTCGTGCCGAGCTGGATGTCGAGGCGCTCCATGGCGTCCGTGTCGTCCGAGGTCCAGTACTGAGGCGCGTAGTATAGCATCGCCGGATCGAACCGCCCGCCGCCCGAGGAGCAGCCCTCGAGGAGGAGATGCGGGAAGGCCGCCGTGATGCGGTCGAGCAGGTCGTACAGCCCGAGCACGTAGCGGTGCAGGATCTCGCCCTGCCGCTCGGGGGGAAGATCCGCCGAGGCCGCTTCGGTGAGGTTGCGGTTGAAGTCCCACTTGACATATTCAATGTTGGCGGAGGAGAGGACGCCCGAGATCGTGTCGAAGAGGTAGTCCCGCACGTCCGGGCGCGTCATGTCGAGGACGTACTGACTCCGCGCTACGGAGCGGTCCCGGCCCGATGTGCCGAGCGCCCAGTCGGGGTGGGCATCGAAAAGGCGGCTCACCGGGGAGATCATCTCCGGCTCGAACCAGATGCCGAACTTCAGCCCGAGGGCGTTGATCCGCTCCACGAGGGGCGCGAGTCCGCCCGGGAGCTTCTCCTCGTTGACGAACCAGTCGCCGAGGGAGGAGCGGTCGTCGTTGCGTACGCCGAACCAGCCGTCGTCCATGACGAGCATCTCGATCCCGCAGGCCGCGGCGTCTTTCGCGATCGCGAGGAGCTTTTCGCTGTTGAACTTGAAATAGGTCGCCTCCCAGTTGTTGACGAGGACGGGACGCTCCCGCTCGGCCCATTCGCCGCGGCACAGGTGTTCGCGCCAGAGGCAGTGGAAGGTCCGGCTCATCTTGCCGAGGCCTTCTCCGGAGATCGCGAGGACGGCTTCGGGGGTGACGAAGGTCTCTCCGGGATCGAGACGCCACGCGAAATCGGTGGATTCGATGCCCGCCTGGAAGCGGATCGAGCCGAAGGGATCGGTGTCCGCCGCGATCTCGAAATTGCCCGCGTAGACGAGGGACAGCCCGATCGCCGGGCCCGCGGTCTCGGTGGTGGACTGCGCGACGAGGGCGGCGAAGGGGTTGTGATGATGCGAGGACGCGCCGCGGCGGGAGGAGACGGAGACCGTTCCGTGGGCGAGTGGAGTGCGTTCGATCGTGCGCTCCCGGCCCCAGGTCCCCCAGAGGTGGAGCAGCTCCGCGGGCTCCATCAAAGTCGCGAAATCGAGAGAGGCTGAGGCGATCCGCTCGACGGTGACGGGGTTGTCCGATGGATTTTCGGCGGCGGCGCGGCGGGTGACAACGGGCAGGTCGCGCAGGGCGGTGTAATACAGGCGCACGATCAGACCCGATCCGGGATCGCGCAGCGTGACGGCGAGGGTGTCGGCTTCGTCCGGGGCGGCAAAGGTCGCGGGCTGGCGGTCGAGGACGGGTTTGCCGGGGAGCACCTCGTGCGAGGCATAGCGCAGGGAGGTGGCGGCGGAACCGTCGGCGCGGCGGACCATCAAAGCGCTCGGGCGGTAGTCGCCGGTGCCGTAGACCGGGAACTCCTGCGGCGCGATGTCGAGGGAGAACCATCCCTCGGGGGTATCGGCGGGACGCGGGACGACGGAATCGTGCCCGACTTTCACGAGCAGGGCGGTGAGATCGTCCTCCCCGACCGCGGGTCCGCAGTAGAGATGCAAGAGATACCCGTGAAAGACGCAGAAGACGTAGGAGGCGTCCCCCGCGCGCAGGTGAAAGAGGGGCTCGCCGGTGAGAGAGTGGGAGGAGATGTGGATCATGGTGGGACCTTTCGGGAATGAAGAATTCAGAATGAAGAATGAAGAATGAGAGAGTGCGGTGCGCACTGCACGTATGCAATTCTGCATTCTTAATTCTTAATTTCTCCGTCCGTAATGACCCCCGAGAACACGATCATGAGCACGAGCAGCACGATCGCGGGGGAGAGAATGAGATACCACGACCCGAGCTGGGGCAGGACGATGAGGTGCAGAACGATCAGGAGCGCGGCAAACGAGCAGACGAGCGGGCGGTACCGCTTCTTCCCGTAGGCGTGGATCGCGAAGAGGGAGTTCGGGATCCCGAGGACCGCGGCCGCCATCCCGAGGATGAAGCCGGGCGTCCAGCCCTCCGAGATCACGCCGAGATAGAGCGCCGAGAGCGCCGGGACGACGTAGAGGATCCCGCCGATGCAGGTGAAGAGGAAGGCGGTCTGCCGCTTGGTGAGACCGGTGTTGTTCTGGTTCATGAGAGGGACCTTTCTGATGAAAAAGGATGAGGCGAGCGTTCAATTGCGAGTGAAGAGTGAAGAGAGAAAAGTGAAGAGTTGAGGTGGAAAACGCTGCGCGTTTTCATTTATTGGAAGCTGCGAAGCAGATTCTACCACAGTTATTCACTATTCACCGTTCTCTGTTCTCTATCCGCATCTCTTCCTTCATCCTTCGATTCGCGTTTCTGTCCTAAGTATAGCACAAATCCGGCGGGGAGTAAAGAGAAAACTTCGCGCGGCGCGGAATTTTCGGGCGTTTTCGGGGCACGATTTCCCGCCGCGGTTTTTCCGCCATCCCTTGACACGCGCCCCCCGATATGATACAATAAAAATGCAGAAGTGTTTCAGACGGATACAAAATGGTGATAAAAACTTAGGAAAGGATAAGGAGGGAAATGTTGCGAATAATCAAATGAAGATGAAATATTGATTATTGTAACGAGGCTATGCATTATATTCAGTATTATTACGATTAGGTGGGAGCTATGAAATTGGAAAAGAAATGTTTTATAAAGAATGCGCATCTCATCATGTGTTTTGCCTTCATGATCCTGCTTATCACATCGTGTGGCAAAACTAAAAATGAAAACACTTTAAGACTAGAGGATTCTGTAGTATCAACAGAATATGATTTTCTGGATCTTTCTTGTTCGGGAGAAACATTGATAATAGCAGGCGAAAGTGGCGTACACACTATATCTCTTGCGAGTGGAAACGATAGCAAAATCTCTGATTTTTCATGCAGTGCAATAGATGCGAATGGAGATGAATTGTTTTGCTTTGGAGATGATAAGATACATATTATGAATTTATCCGGAAAGGATAAAGAGCAATATGATTTAAAAGCAGAATCATTTGGGGTATCGAAAATCGATAGGATTGTTGGTAGCAAGAATTATGTGGTTTTATTTGGGTATAAAACTAACTCGGAACTATTAGAGAGCAAGATATTGCTCATTGATAGAATGGGATCTGGAATAACAGATTTGACGGATACAATGGATCGGTTTAATGAAATCAATTATGTTAGAGGCGCAGATTTTGTGTCAGATAACCAGCTCTTGATGATAATAAAGCCAAGCACAAATCTATCTAACGAGGCCAATGTTATAATAAAATATGATGTTGAGGAAAGGAGTATTATTAATAAGGATCTTTTGCCTCACTCATCAGAATGTTGCTTCTGTGATGGCATTGTTTATTACATAGAAAATGAGAATGTTAGAGGATTCGATTATACCGACGGAAGCAAAACACTGATCAAAAGATTTACAAAAGAGATGATAGAAGAAAAACATGGGATAGAATGGATAGAACTGAATCTTAAGCTCGCAGTCATTCAGGACGGCATACTTATGGCATCTCCATATGCAAAAACCGTTCTAATTGAGAAAATGGAATATAATGATAAGGTTCTGCAAATCTTAGTTCCCGATGATGTGGATTTTTATTGGATGAATCAAGAACAGATTGCTGATGTGGAACAAGAAAAACAGATTAATATTGAAATAAAAGAACTGCCTGCGGAATATTTCAAGGAAAAACTAACATTAAAATACATGGAACATGATAGTTCTTTTGATATAATTCTATACCCACATGTTCGCAGTGACATGGGTTTGCAAAGCATAATAAACAATAAATTATATTATCCAATAACTGAAAACGATGAAACGCTTTCAGTTATGGATGATTTACCTGTATCTTGTGAAATAGTAGAGCAAAAAGGTAGTATATTTGGGTTGCCGTGGGATTTTAATTATTATTTCATTGATGTTAATGAAAATCTATGGATGGAGAACGGAATACCTTATCCTGGGGAGGACCTTACAATTCAAAATGTTTGGGAACTATGTGAGTATATATCTCATTGTGAAAGAGAAATATATGTATTTAATGACATGATGGAAATTATGGCATATATGATTAATCAGTGGATTGAGAATGATGCAACCAATTTGGATGCTTTATATGAAATAATTGAAAACTGTTACAAATATACTGGAATTTTAGCACCAGCCGTAAATGGTACTTATCGCACAAATATTGAAAACTCGCTTTACAATATCAATTGGAAACATTCGATTTTTGATGATGTAAATGCGAATAATACTAAAATTAGCAAATACCCAATATATACAGATGAATCTCCTGATTATGTTAACCTATCCTCTGTTTTATTAATAAATCCCTATACAGAAAAAGTTGAACTGGCAAAGCATGTAATAAGCCGATTAGCAGAAACGCGCTACACTCGATTATTTGTGAGCAATAATAAATTAGATTACGCCAAACCATACTTGCTTAGTGGGGGAGTTGCAAATGCTGTTGCCAATGCTCTTGGTAATATGGATCAAATGGGCGCGTCAGAAATGGCAGAGGAAATATATAGAGCAGTCAACATGATAATCAATGGATAACACTAAATTCACGGGGGACAATACGGAGGTTATATGAAAAAAATTATTGCATTATCAGTTTTCTTGATCATGGTTTTTAGTATAGCCGGACAGGATCCGGAGACAATAGAAAGAGCGCAGGTGAAACGATGAGAAGAAACGGGATCAGATGGGCGGTGCTGCTCATGGCGGCGCTTCTTTTGTGCGCCTCTTGCATCCGGCGGCGTGCCGAGGAGCCGTCCGCAACGGTGGGCGTCGGCCGCGTGCCGAAGACGGAGACCGTCACCGATCCGGGGATCGAGCCGCCGGAACCGCAACAGCAGACGCAGCCGGACGTGAGCGGAAACGAGCCGCAGGGCCAGCCGGGTCAAGAGGATCAGCAAGGTCAGCAGACCGCCGATCCGACGCCCCAGACGAATCCCGATCCCGCGCCGCAGACCGAACCCGAACCGCAGCCCGTGACTGCGGATCCGGAACCCCAGCCCCAGCCGGTCGAGCAGCCGACCTATGTGTCGATCCCGTCCGATCCGGACAGCCTGGCCCCGTTCGGCGCGATCAAGTGGTATCTTCTGAACGGGAGATACGTCTACGAGATGCCGAAGCAGAACAACGCCGGCGAGCAGACGATGTGGGAGATGTACGACTGGCCGAAGACGTACTGGGAGGACAAGAACCAGGACAACAACGACTGGTACCCGGGCAAGATCAACTACAATCCCGCGACGGGCGAAAAGGAGACGGTATACGACCGGTTCGGCTCGACGCTCGAGGTTTTGAAGAAATACGGCGCGATCTATCGGGGCGACACCTCGCGCAAGGTGATCTACCTGACGTTCGACTGCGGGTATGAGGCCGGCGCGACGGAGAAGATCCTCGACACCCTGAAGGCGAAGGGCGTCCCGGCGACGTTCTTCCTCACGGGTCCGTACGTCCGCGGAAAATCGAACGATTTTACCAAAGAATATATCCAGGGCCTGATCCGGCGGATGCTCGACGAGGGGCACATCGTCGGCAACCACACGAACACGCATCCCGTGATGGCGGATCCGGACGCGGAGCGGCAGCTCACGGTGGATGAGGTGATCGACGAGATGCGGCAGGTGGAGCAGTCCTACAAAGAAGCGTTCCCGGACGCGCCGGACATGCTGTACTTCCGTCCGCCGCAGGGCGCCGCGAACGAATGGCTGATCCGGATCGAGTCCAAGCTCGGCTACCGGACGGTGTTCTGGTCCTTCGCGTACAACGACTGGAGCCAGTATTCGCAGCCGGATCCGGCGGAGGCGCTCGGGAAGATGAAGGCGGGGATGTATCCGGGGTGCGTGTATCTCTTGCACGCGGAATCGACGACGAACGCGGAGGTCCTCGGGGATTTCATCGACTGGGTGTACGCGCAGGGGTTCACGATCGAACCGCTGTGCGGGATTGAGTAAAAGAGAATAAAGAATATGGCGCGCGGATTTACCCGGTCCGCGCGCTTTTTATTATGCTCTTTAGTTTGCGCGGCGGGGCCTTGCGGATTAGGAATCGTGCAGGTCTTTTGTTTTTTTGTCCTTCCGGACGGGACCATAGAGGACCCTCGGGCCGGGCCCTCTCTGGACTTACCCGGCCCCACGGCAGGGGAGGAGCGCCTCCCCCGCCTTTGGATTCCACTCCTACCCCCTCAGGTACAACCTCCCTTTTGAATTGGAAGCGTTGTTCAAGTTCGGCTAAACTGTCTCATTTCAGGATTACATGGCCTCACCAATATAGAAAAGCGAGAACTCATGGCCTTCATTTGGTTCGGTAGTGGGGGTTCCGGTTCAAGTCAAGCTCTTGCCGATATCCGGGGAATGCAGCTTAGGGGATAATGTGCAGCTGGGGCACAGGTCTAACACCCACCGCAGCATGCCTTGCCACGGCAAAGCTGTAAGGTCTAACACGGGCAAGCTGCATCTTTGGCGTTGAGCAAGCCATTCTGGTTCAGAGCCACTCATCTTGGTGATGGCCCCTGTAATCCTCCGTGCGGTTTGGCGATAAACTCGTTTATCGCCAAACAAAACAAGCCGAACCATATTGAGCAAAGGTGCCGAAAACTCGTGGTACGCACGTTGAGGGGTGGAGTCCAGAGGCGGGGAAAACGCCTCTGGTGGCGGTGATTCACAAGAGGCCGGCCACGGAGGCCTCTTGTGTCCCGTCCGGAAGGACAAAAAAGCTAACGATTTGCAATATCCCAAATCCGCAAGCGTCAGCGCGCAGAAAAAAGTGCGCACCCACAGGCACGCACTTTTCAGTTTAATCTATTCCCCGCCGCCGAGGTCGCTCGGATACACCGCGACGTTGCACTTGACGTACGCTTCGGTCACGAAGCCCTTGTACGTGAAGGTCAGGATGTAATACCCCTGCTCGAGGCCCGTGACCTCGAATTCGTAGTCTTTGATCCCCTGATCGAAGGTCCCGTCCTCATAGCTCACCACGACGAAGAACTCGTCCTTCGTGAACTCGTGGTCCGTCGTCGTCACGTCCGGGCCCGTGTGCGCCGCCATCAGCCCGATGATCGGATTGCTGTCGTCCGTGCACGCCGCAAAGAGCGTGAGGATCGCCAAAAGCAGCGCGGGGACAAGGATCCGCGAAAGGATTTTTCCGGTCCGCATGCCCGTCACCTCACACACCCGAATAGGCCGCAAAGCCGCCGTCCACCGGGACCACGACGCCGTCGACGAACGCGGAGAACCGCTCGTCCGCCAGCCAGAGCAGCGTGCCGTCGAGATCCGCGGGCGTGCCGAAGCGTCCGAGCGGCGTGTGGCTGAGGATCTTGTCCGAGCGCGGCGTGAGGCTGCCGTCGGGATTGGTGAGCAGCGTCCGGTTCTGATTCGTGAGGAAGAAGCCGGGCGCGAGGGCGTTCACGCGGATGCCGACCGGGGCGAAATGCACCGCCAGCCACTGCGTGAAGTTCGAGACCGCGGCCTTCGCGCCGGAGTACGCCGGGATGCGGGTGAGCGGCCGGAAAGCGTTCATGGAGGAGACGTTGAGGATCGTCCCGCCCGCGCGGCTCATGTCCCGGGCAAAGACCTGCGTCGGGATGAGCGTGCCGAGGAAGTTGAGGTTGAAGACGAAGGAAATGCCCTCGGGATCGAGATCGAAGAAAGTCTTGACCCCGTCAAGCGTCCCGTCCGCGTCGAGGGAGGCGACCTCCTCGGGGGTGAGGACGTCGCGCGAGGTGGAGCCCTTCGGGTTGTTGCCGCCCGCCCCGTTGAGGAGCAGATCGATCGCCGTGACGCCGAAGGCTGCGTAGATCTTGTCGCGCGCCGCTTCGACGGAGGATTTGTCGAGGACGTTCATCTCGACGGCGATGGCACATCCGCCCGCCGCGGTGATGTCGTCGGCGACCGCCTGGGCCGCTTCCGGACGCAGATCGCACACCGCGACGCGCGCGCCTGCCGCCGAGAGGGTCTTCGAGAAGCCGGAGCAGAGGACTCCGCCGCCGCCCGTGACGACCGCGGTCTTGCCCGTGAGATCAAAGGTGAGATTCATTCTGAAATCCTTTCTGCTGTGCTTATCCGCTTGCAGGCCCCTCATCCGCCCTGTCGGGCACCTTCCCCGCGGAGGGGGAAGGCTCTGAGGGGGGTGTGCGCGATTTTGTACGATTCTTTTTCTGTTCGTTTTGTTTTATTCTTCTTATTCTTCCACCGGGTACGCGATGGTCGTCATGAGGGCCATCTCCGGCGCGGACGTGTCGAGACGGGAGTACTGCACCACGATGGGGGTGTTCGATTCGACGAGGACGGCGTAGGGCGTATCGCGCGGGATCGGCTCGCCGGCGGCGTTGCGCAGCTTGTCCATGCGGATGTGATGCGTGCGCATCGCCGGGCACTGCGAGGAGAAGTCCGTGCGGGCTTCGCGGTCCTCGAAGAAGAGGGTGAACTGGATCTTCGCGTCCACGTCCGAGGTGTTGATGACGCAGATCGCCTCGTGCGAAATGCCCGCGTTCTTCGAGACGGAATCGAGGAAGGTGTCGGGGATCAGCCAGGTCTTTTTGCCGTATGCTTTCATTTTTTCTGTGTCCTTTCTGAAGGAGATACGGTCGCTTTCTTGAAAGAAAGCTCCGCAAAGAACTTTATAAAGAGGGGGTGTACGTACTTCTCCCATAATGGGCGGTGGGTGAAAGGGAATGAAAAACGAATATAATTCTTTGAAATCCGGAACGGATTTCTTCCTCAATTCTTCATTCTGCATTCTTCATTCTTCATTCGCACCCGCCGTTTCGTGCGCCCGCAGCGTCTTCCTCCACCGCACGGCAAACACCAGCGACCGCGCGATCCAGTCCCCGACCATGGCCCACCAGACGCCGACCGCGCCCATGCCGAGCCGCTGCCCGAGGATGAGCGATCCGCCGACGCGGAAGAGGAACATCGACACGACCGCGACGATCATGACGAACCGCGCGTCCCCGGCGGCCTTCATCGCGTTCGGGGTGACGAAGGAAGGCGTCCAGAGCAGGATCGCCGAGCCGTTGTGGATGAAGATAAGCAGCCGCGCAAGGGATGCCGCCTCGCCGGAGACCTTATAGAAGGAGAGGATCAGCGGCAGGCACGCGAAGAGGACGGCGTTGAAGAGGACGAACGCGGCGTAGCTCATGCGGATCATCTTCGCGGAATAGTATCGCACCGCGCGCCAGTCGTTCGCCCCGACGCACTGCCCGACGACCGTGATGATCGCGAGGTTGAACGCGAAGCCGGACATGACGCCGAAGGTGTCGATGTTGTTCGCGACGGCGTTGGCGGTGATCTGCGCGGTGCCGAAGGTGGAGATGATCGAGAGGACGAGGATGCGCCCGAGCTGAAACGTGCCGCTCTCGAGCGATCCGGGCAGCCCGACCCCGAGAATGCTCTTCGCGAGCGTGCCGTCCGGGCGGGAGGTGAAGAGCGCACGGTAGTCGACGTGGATGTCGAGCCGGCGGTCCGCGATCCGGAGGAGGAAGAAGAGCATGAGGAGGGTGCGCGAGACGACGGTGGAGAGGGCCGCGCCGAAGACGCCCCAGTGCAGGACGAAGATGGTGACGGCGTTCCCCGCGACGTTGAGGAGGTTTGCGGCGGTGGAGGCGATCATGGTGATCTTCGAGTTGCCCATGGAGCGGAAGAGGGCGGCGCAGGCGGAATAGAGCGCGATGCAGGGGAAGGAGAGCATCGTCGTGCGCATATAGACGGTCGAGGCTTCCATGACGTCGTCCTCGATCGAGCCGTAGAGGAGGCGCAGGAGGGCGGTATCCGAGACGGCCACGACGCCGAGCATGAGAAGCGATGCCGCGAGGGAGATGACCATGAGGGCCCCCGCGCTCCGGGTCGCCTGATCGGGGCGTTTTGCGCCGATGCAGCGGGAGGCGATGACGGCTCCGCCGGTTGCCAATGCGCCGAAGATATTGATAAAGAGGATGAAGATCATGTCCACGAGGGAGACGCCGGATACGGAGGCGTCGCCGAGCGAGGAGACCATCATCGAATCCATGATCCCCATCAGGATGGACAAAAACTGTTCGGCGATGAGGGGGAGGATGAGGGCGAAGAGGACGCGGTTCGGGAAGCGGATCGAGAAAGTTTGCTCCACGTCCTGTTCGCCGAAGATTTTCTTGAAAACAGCAGTCATAAGAGGATCCGCCGGCTTCTTTGCGGAAATATCGGATTTCGGTCCGGATATATTATAGCAGATGAAAAAGGGAAATGCAAGAGGAAGAAAGAGAAGAGAGACGAGAGAAAAGTGAATAGTTGAGGAAGGAAACCTTCGGTTTCCAATGAATAAAACGGTTGTGCAGCTGTATTTCCCATACAGCCGCACAGCCGTTTCTATTCTTTGAAATCTGCCTCGGCAGATTTCTACCTCCACTTTTCACTCCTCACTCTTCTCTTTTCGCTTGCTCTGCCCTTGACATTCCTGCAAACCCATGCTATAATACTCCCGCAGGCGGGACTGCCGCGTGTCATCACGCCGCAAGGTATTGGCATGAGGAAAGTCCGGGCATCACAGGGCAGGATAACGGATAACGTCCGCCGAGGGCAACCTCCGGGAAAGTGCAACAGAAATAGACTACCAACGCGCTCCGCGCACGGTACAGATGGAAAGGCGAGGTAAAAGCTCACCGGCACGACAGGCAACTGTGTGCAAATGTAAACCCTATCCGATGCAACACCTCCATGCGGGGGATCCCCTGACCGGGATCCATGCCGGCCCGGCAGAACCGCGGAGGCGGCTATGAGGCGAATGGCAACATCCGTCACAGATAGATGGCAGTCGCCCGCGGGGAATACTCTGCGGGAACAGAACCCGGCTTACAGGCCTGCCGGAATTTTTCCGCTCGTTCGCGTATCTGCGAAAAGGAGCGGAATTTTTTGTTGTCTCCCTTGACAAAATGCAAGAAACCTTTTATAATACAAGTGAGCGATTTATACGTCACCGGCCCACGCCGATCACCGTCCCGTATATAAAGGAGGATTTTCATCATGAAGCGCCTGAACCGCCTCGCTGCCCTGCTCCTCGCCGTCCTGCTTCTTCTCCTCTCCGCCTGTTCCGAAAAGGCCGCGGAGAACCCCGACGCTCCCGTGGACGAAGGTCCCGCCGCGCCGACCGTGACCGAACCCGCGGAAGGCGGATCGTCCTCCTCCGACGCCCTCATCGTCGTGGAGGAGGACTACGACTGGTCCGCCGGCGTGAAGAAGAACGACTACGAGGGCTACACGTTCACGATCCTCAACGGCTGCACCGCGTCGTGGTATTCCTACACCCTCGTCACCACCGAGGAGACAACGGGCGAGCCCGTAAACGACGCGATCTTCGAGCGCACCCAGCGCACCAATGAATTCCTGAACGTCAACGTCGTCGAGAACAACGTCTCGGATTCCACGGCCGACCTCAAACAGGCTGTCAAGGCGGGGATGTGCGATTTCGACGTCGCGCTCTGCACCCTCATGAACTCCTACGCCATCGCGATGGAGAACAGCATTTACGATCTCAACACGCTCTCCGGGGATCTCGATCTCTCGAACGTGTGGTGGGATCAGAACGCCGTCCACGATCTCGAGATCGGCGGGAAGCTCTACTTCACCACGAGCGACTTCGACACCACGCGCTTCGACGGCATCCGCTCCCTGTACTTCAACAAGCAGCTCATCGAGGATCTCTCGCTTGAAAATCCCTACGACCTCGTGGACAACAATCACTGGACCCTCGACAAGTTCATCGAGATGTGCGCGGCGGGCGAGCTCGACCGGGACGGCGACGGCGTGATGACCGACACCGACCGGTATGGGTACGTCATGTACGGCGAGCTGGCGGTGGACCTGCTCATCGCGGGCTGCGACATCCATTACATCGACAAGGATCCCGACACCGGGCACCTCATCGACGGCACGCAGGGCGAGCGCCTCATCGACGTGTACGGGAAGATCTACGACCTGCTCTGGAACGACAACAAGGCCTACGACTGCCGCCAGAACCGGTATTCAAAGTACAACCGCGGCCTCAGCGACCGGATCCAGGAACCGATCTTCACCGAGAACAGCGCGATCTTCTACAGCGAGTGCATGGCGTGGACGAGAGTGCTGCGCGAGATGGAGGCGGATTTCGGAGTCGTGCCCCCGCCGAAGTACAACGAGGAACAGGACCGGCACTATTCGATCATCATCAATCCCTTCATGCAGATGATCCCGATCACCGCGAATGCGGAAGCGGCTGCCCGGACCTGCAACATTCTCGACGTCCTCGCCTCGGCGTCGCATGACACCGTGGTTGACGCGTACGTGAACGTCACCCTGACGGGGAAAGTGGCGCGCGATCCGGACACGGTGCGCATGCTGCACCTCGTGTTCGACGAGCTTTCCTACAATATTCATTTCAGCAGCATCAGCATCCGCTCGACGATCCAGAACCAGCTGACGGGCGGCAGCGAGAACATTGCCTCGGCGATCCAGCGTACCGCGAAGGCGGTCAACAAGCAGCTCGAAAAGACGAACGCGTTCTTCTTCGGAGATTAACCGGGCGGTGCCCGGAGAAGGAAGGCCAAAACTGCCGCATCGCGGCAAATACACGCGGAGACCCCGCGTCTCCGAACTTCACTCCCCGCAGGGGAACTTCACGCGCGCAGCGCTTTTCACTTGTACTCCTCTATTTTAGGAGGGGGAACGGATTGCCGCGTCGCAGGTCTCGGGACCTGCTCCTCGCAATGACACCTGTTTATGCGACGGATACCCGGTTTCTGCGGCATAACCGTTTGTGATACAAGTGAAACCGCCTCAGAATCCATCCTGCAAAGCATAAGATTGTGTCATTGCGAGGAGCGAGCCTCAAGGCTCGTGACGTGGCAATCCGTACCCTTTACAATATCACCGCACCAAAAAGTGAAGAGTGAAATTGCGCTGACGCGCAGTGAAGTTCCTGACGCTACGCGTCAAGGAGTGAATTTGCCGCTGCGCGGCAGTTACGCCCATCTCATTCTTCATTCTGCATTCTTCATTCCCGCGAAAGGAGGACACGCCATGCGCTGGGACCGAAAACTGATACGCTTCGCGGCAGCCGCCGTCGTTCTGATCGCGCTTCTGGCCGGCGTCCTCCTTTTCTTCACCGTTCACAGCATGAACCACGTGACGGAGCGGATCGCGGGCGAGGCGGAGGAGGGCTTCCGCTCCATGACCGCGCGCATCGGGGAGCGCCCGGCGGACGTGTTCCGGGTGACGATCGCCAGGCACGGCAAGTTCGAGAGCCAGCTCCGCTACCGGGACTTCAATCCGGCGTGGCTCTGCTCCCTCGAATACGTCCCGATGGAATTCCTCTTCGAGGACGCGGAGGAGTCCTATTCGCACAAGGTGACGTTCCGGCTCAAGACCTACGACACGGAGAACGTCTACTCCCACCGCGACTCGTGGACCGCGTACACGCGCTACGACGACAGCGTCCTCATGCTGAGGGACGGCGAGATTTATTACATTTATTATCAGGAAGGCAGCCGGGAGTACTATTTCGCCGCGATCTGCCCGCCCCTGACGGAGTGGCTCGACGGCCTCCGCGCGACGGGGAACGGCGGATGAAGCGGATAAAGAGAGGATAAAAAAACAACCTGCCCAAGGGAGCCGCGCAAAAGCCGGGGCTCCTTTGTCGTTGTGTACGAAAGGCAGAAAATCTTCAAAAAAGTTTTGAAAAAGGGTTGACAACGGGGGGCCGATGTGATAGAATAAACGAGCTGTCACCCGGGGGATACCTCCACAGACAGCGAATCGCTCATTGAAAATTGAACAACAACGAAATGTACGAAAAGACTCCGAAAATTCTTTTGAATTTAAAGAAGCTCTAAAAAGTAATTGAGCAAAAAGATCACTCTAAGAGAGATCTCATCCGGCGGCAACGCCGGTTGACATACAATCTTCAGAGAGTTTGATCCTGGCTCAGGAT